>JBBQDQ010000124.1:0-10003 GCA_038319835.1 Thermoanaerobaculia bacterium
CGCGCGGCAGGCGGTGGATGCACACGTTCGCGAACGAGCCCGCGATGGCGCCCACGGCGCCGAAGAGCGCGACGAGGAGGGCGTCCGGAAGTGTCACGCGCCGTCCTCCTTCCGTCCCGCGAGGACGAGGCCGGCCAGAACGAGCAGCGAGCATCCCGAGACGAGCGCCCCGGCGCGCCATGCGGCCGGCCGGTACGCGAGCGAAAGCCGGTGCTCCCCGGCCGGAACCGCGACCGCCATGAGCGCGAGGTCGCAGCGTCGCAGCGGGACGGCCTTCCCGTCGACCTCCGCCTCCCAGCCCGCGTCCCACGAGCGCGTCACGACGAGCATCGCGGCCTCGGACGTTGCGGTCTCGACGTCGAGCACCTCGGGCTCGTCACGCGTCACCTTCGCCATCGCGAACCCCTTTTCCGCACGCCGCGGCGGGAGCACACCGTCGCCCGGCGCGAGGAGCGCCCGCTCCTCGGGGTCGAGGCGGCTCGCGGAAAGGACGCGGAACGCCGCATCGTCCTCGAGCACGGCCGCCTCACGCGCGAAGAACACGCGCCCGAGCGGGCGCTCGAGGGCGTACCGCAGGACTTCGCCCGCGCGTCGCTCGAGCCGCGAGCCGGGCATCGAGGCCGGGAACGGCGTCACGACGCGCCGGACGTCCGCAAGGCCGAGCAGCGCTCCCGCGTCGCCGCCGGACAGCGCCGCGCCGAGGAGACGGGTGCGCCACGGATTGGAGATCGGGGACGGCGAGGCGGCCGAGGCGAGGCCGAGGGGGAGCGAACCGTAGCCCGCGAGGGCTTCGTGCGCGCGGCGCGCCGCGTCCGGCGTCCACGGCGTCCCGAGCCACGCCCTGAGGAGCGTGCCGTCCGACACGACGGGGAAGACGCGGCCCGGCGCTCCCGGTGCGAGGTCCGCGACGACGCGCGGCGTCCGCGCGAGGTCGGCCGCGGGCACGCCGGCGACGACGTCGCGCGATCCGAGCGGAAGCGGAATCGCGACGCAGAGGACGAGGAGCGCGCCGCAGTGTGCGCGCGCGAGCGGCGCCGTTCCGCGGCACCGCCAGAGGAGAACGCCTCCGGCTCCGGCGGCCACGAACGCGGCCCACGCGGCCGTCCCCGGGACGCGGTGTCCGTCCGCGGCGAAGACCGCGAGGACGCCGAGCGCCGCGGAGGCGAGGACGAGGGACGCGAGGAGCGGTCCCTTGCGGGGCGGTTCCGCGTCGTGAACGGCGCTCCGGGGCCACACGCGGAGGTGCCCGTCGCGCCAGCCGTCGAGGCCGGCGCCCGCGGCGGCCGCGAGCGCGAAGTGCGCGAAGACGAACCAGCGGGCCGGGAACCGCACGCCGCGCGCGAGCCCGGAGTCCCAGAGGATCGGCACGAGCCCTCCGTGCGCGCCGAGCGACAGGACGACTCCCCCGGCGGCGAGCGCGAGCAGGCAGAGGAGGAGCCGCGGCCGCGAGGCGAAGCCGGCGCCCGCCGCGGCGGCCAGAACGAACGGGAGCGGCCCGAGCGCGAGCGTCGCGAGGTAGCCGCCGCGGCCCGGCCCGGCCCGGCGCGTCTCTTCGGGCGCCGGCGGCGCCAGGAGGTCGGCGAGGTCCGCGCGGCCGACGGGGCGCGCGAGCGCCTCGCCTCTCGTCGCGCCCGCGATCCGCCCCGTCGACGTCACGAGGACGAGGAACGGCGCGAGCGCCGCCGCCGCGAGTCCGAGTCCGAGGACGAGGCCCGAAAGCGCGCGGCCGGCGGCGCGCGCGGCCGGCGGCGCGCGCCGCGACCCGTCCTCGCCGCGCGTCACGACGGCGACGAGCGCCGCGGCAGAGGCTCCCGCCGCCGCCAGCGCGGGCTCGCCGCCGAGGAAGGCGAGCGCGGCGGCGAGAGCAAACCCGGCGGGCGTGGCTCCGCGAACGGCCCTACGTGCTCCGAGGAAGAGCCACGGAAGAAACGCCGCCGTGCAGAAGTTGTTGTAGACGAGCGCAAGCGACAGGAAGGCGCCGCCGCCCGCCCACACCGCCGCGGACGCGAGCGCTCCTGCGCGGGACGTGCCGAGATCGGAGAGCCATGCGGCCATGCCCGCCGCCGCGACCGCGAGGTGCAGCGCGATCGCGAGAAGCGGCCCCGCCGCTCCGCCGAGGAGGAACGGCAGGTCGCCCGGGTAGAGGACGCCGCTCTGGAGCTGGGCGAGCCACGGTTCGCCGCAGCCCGAGAGCGGATTCCAGAGAGGCAGGCCTCCCGCGGCCCATCGGGCGGCGGTATAGGCCTTCATCGGCCAGAAGAAATCGGCGAGGTCGCCCCGGGCCGGGACGAGTCCCGCGAGAGCGCCGGGCCCGAGAAGAACGGCGGCGAACGCGAGCCCGAGCGCGCCGCCGAGGAGCGCCGTCCGTCCGGTCGTCGCGCCGCGCTTCACTGTGCTGATTCTAGGCGCGGGGGAACGCTCCAAAAAAGGAAAGAGCCCCCGGGAGGGGGCTCTTCGAGGGCGAAAGCGGGAGGACTTACCGCTGCGCGCCCGCGGGGTACTGAACGAACTGCCCGTTGACGAAGACGATGTCCTGGTTGAAATCGCTCGTCTCGCCGCCGACCACGCTGCCGTCCTTGGAGCCGTCCTTGCCGCAGGACAGGATGCCGTAGTTCTGGCCGTTGGACGCATAGTAGAAGTACGACTGCCAGCCGTCCGACAGCGGAAGGACGCGGATGTACGTGGGCGCGACCTGCGCGGAGAAGCCCGACGTAGCCGAAACCGCGAACGTCGTCGTGAACGTCGTGATGCCCGTCGGGAGCGAGTAGCCCGCTGCGGCCGGGTAGTGGTTGAAGTCGACGGCGTACGCCTCGGCGGCCGTACCGGCCGAGCGCATGTCACCCATCGTCCTCTTCTGCTTGGCGCGCTGGATCGCGTTCAGCAGGTTGGGAATCGCGATCGCCACGATGATGCCGATGATCGCAACGACGATCAGGAGCTCGATGAGCGTGAAGCCCTTATTGTTCCTCTTCATTTGGGGTCAACCTCCGGCCTTCCCCTTTCAAGAGCCGTGCCGAACCTCGGAACCCTTTGGATTATCGATAGTTGGATAGGATTCTGGCCTGTAGAACCGGCGTCGGGACGAAAATTTGTCGGAGGGACCGTCGGGAACCGGACGGCGTTTGTCACCCGGTCGGGCTCTTCGTCAGCGCTGGACCCCGTCCGGGAACTGCACGAACGTGCCGTCCACCAGGATGATGTCGGCGTTGAAATCGGTGGTCGAACCGTACAAGGGCGCCGTCTGCGGGGCGCCGTCTGCGCCGGTCGAGCGGATCGCGTAGTCGCTCCGTGCCGCGTTCGAGCCGTAGAGGTACCACGAGTTCCAGCCGTCCTGCAGGGGCGTAACACGCATGTATGTCGGACTGAGAGCCCCCGCGGCCAGGCCCAGTGTTGCCGTAGGCAGGGACAGCCCGGACGGCAGCGTGTAGGCCGCGGCGGCCGGATAGACGTTGACGTCCGTCGCGTAGGCCTCGAGCGCGGTCGAGATGCTTCGGATGTCCGCCATCGAGCGCTTCTGCTTGCCGCGCTGGATCGCGTTGATCATGTTGACGACGGCGATCGCCACGATGATGCCGATGATCGCGACGACGATCAGGAGCTCGATCAAGGTGAAGCCCCGGGAGCCCGTCCGCCGTGCCTTCAATCGCGCCTCTTTCCTTCGGTCCACCCGGACGGTAAACAAGATCCGTGCCTCGGCTCGCGCCGCGGCCCTAGAATCCCCGGCACCGTGATCCCTCGGCCGCCTTTTTCGTCCGATTTGTCCGTGGACGCGGAGCTCGCGGGCTTCGAGAAGCTGAAACCGCGCCTTCTGGAGGTCTGGGAGACGATCTCGGGCCGCGACGAGGAGCCCCACACGTCGGTCGTCGTCCCGTCGCTGACGCTCGACCAGGCGGAGCTCACCAAGCTCGACGGGGCGAGCTTCTACGAGGAGCGGCTCCTCTTTCTCCTGATCCGCCTGCGCAATCCCCGCGCGCGGGTCGTGTTCGTGACGTCCCAGCCCGTCCACCCGCTCATCCTCGAGTATTACTTCCAGCTCCTCGTCGGCATCCCCGCGAGCCACGCGCGGAGCCGGCTGACGCTGCTCTGCGCGCACGATGCGTCGCCGCGCTCCCTCACGGAGAAGATCCTCGAGCGCCCGCGCCTCATCGAGCGCATTCGCGCGGGCATTCCGGACCGCTCGCGGGCCTACCTGACGGTCTTCAACTCGACCCCGCTCGAGCGGCGGCTCGCCGTCCTCCTCGGCATCCCCCTCAACGGCGTGGATCCCGCGCTCGGCCACCTCGGCACGAAGTCCGGCAGCCGGAAGGTCTTCCGGGAGGCCGGGGTCCCGTTCCCCGCGGGCCACGAGGACCTGCGCGACGATGCGGACCTCGAGGCGGCCCTCGTCGACCTCAAGCGGAGGAACCCGTCGCTCCGGAAGGCGGTCGTGAAGCTCAACGACTCGTTCTCGGGCGAAGGCAACGCGATCTTCCGGTACCCCGAGGGCCCGACGGACGCCGCCGCGGTCCGCGAACGGCTTCCGGACCTCGAGTTCTCCGTGGCCTGGGAGACATGGGACGACTTCCAGACGAAGTTCCGGCGCATGGGCGGCATCGCCGAGGAATTCCTCGAGGGTGCGATCAAGACTTCGCCGTCGGTCCAGCTCCGGACGGGGCCGAACGGGGACGTCCTTCCGATCTCGACGCACGACCAGGTCCTCGGCGGGCCGAGCGGTCAGGTCTTCCTCGGCTGCCTGTTCCCCGCCGCCGGCGAGTACCGGCGGGAGATCACGCAGGCGGCGATGAAGATCGGAGCGGTTCTCGCCGCGCACGGCGTCGTGAGCCGCTTCGCCGTCGACTTCCTCGCCGTGAAGGACTGCCCGGAAGAGCCGTGGCGCCTCTCCGCGCTCGAGATCAACCTGCGGATGGGCGGCACGACGCATCCGTACCTCGCGCTCCAGTTCCTCACGGGCGGGCGCCTCGACCCCGACACGGGGCTCTTTCTCTCGCCGCGGGGCTCGCCGAAGTACTACCGGGCGACGGACAACCTGCAGTCGGAGGCGTATCGCGGCCTCCTGCCGGAGGACCTCATCGAGATCGTGACGATCAACGCGCTCCACTACAGCCACAACTCCGAGTCAGGCATCCTCTTCCACCTCATCGGGGCGCTTTCGCAGTACGGCAAGCTCGGGATGACGGCGATCGGCAACAGCCGCGAGGAAGTGGAAGCGCTCTACGACAAGACGCTCCGGATCCTCGACCGCGAGACCGCGATCGGCCGCTGACGGGCGCCCCGGGCGGGATAGCATCCCGGGCATGCCGAAGCCGACGCGCGAAGCCGGGCTCCTGCTGCACCCGACGTCGCTGCCGTCCCGCTTCGGGATCGGCGATCTCGGACCCGCGAGCGACGCGTTCCTCGACTGGGCGTCCGCCGCCGGGCTCCGGCTCTGGCAGGTCCTCCCGCTCGTCCCGCCCGGCTCCCACGACTCGCCGTATGCCGGTCTCTCCGCGTTCGCGGGGAATCCGCTGCTCGTGTCCCCCGAGTGGCTCCTCGAGGAAGGCCTTCTCCCGGCCGCGGCGCTCGAGGACGTTCCCGCCTTTCCGGACGACCGGGTGGACTTCGCAGCCGTCCGCCCGTTCAAGGAGCGCGTCCTGCGCTCTTCGTTCGCCCACGCGCGCTCCCTCGGCGCGAGCGTGACGGACACGATCGCCCGATTCGCCGCATCTCCCGCGCACGCCTCATGGCTCCCGGACTGGGCCCTCTTCGCGGCCCTCCGTGGCGCGCACGGCGACGCCTCTTGGACGGACTGGGAGCCGGCCCTCGTCGCGCGCGAGGAGGGCGCCCTCGCGGACGCCCGGCGGACCCACGCCGACGAGATCGCGTTCCACACGTTCGCGCAATTCCTCTTCTTCCGGCAGTGGGACCGGGTCAAGCGCGCCGCCAACGCGCGCGGGATCTCGATCCTCGGCGACCTCCCGATCTACGTCGCGCTCGACAGCGCCGACGTCTGGTCGCAACGTTCGTTCTTCGCGGTAGACACCCTCGGCCGGCCCGAGAAGGTCGCGGGCGTGCCGCCCGACGCGTACAGCGCGGACGGGCAGCTCTGGGGGCACCCGCTCTACCGCTGGGACGTGCTCGAGGCGGAGTCCTTCGACTGGTGGATCGAGCGCGTCCGCGCGAACCTCCGCCTCGCGGACCTCGTCCGGCTCGACCACTTCCGCGGATTCGCGGGCTATTGGGAGATCCCCGCGGGCGCCGCGTCGGCACGCGAGGGGCGCTGGGCGACCGGGCCGGGCCTCATGCTGTTCCTCGCGATCCGCCACGCGCTCGGGGACGTTCCGATCGTCGCCGAAGACCTCGGGGAGATCACGGACGACGTGCGCCAGCTCCTCGCGACGCTTGGCGTGCCCGGGATGAAGGTCCTGCAGTTCGCGTTCGGCGAGATGGACAGCGAGCACCTCCCGCACCACCACCTCCGGAACGCCGTCTGCTATACGGGCACCCACGACAACGACGCCACGCTCGGGTGGTACGCCTCTCTGCCCGACTGGGCGCAGGACCGCTTCCGCGAGTACTTCGGAGTGGACGGGTCGGACCCGGCGGCCGTTCTCGTGCGAGCGGCGTACCAGTCCGTCGCGGACCGCGCGATCGTTCCGGTGCAGGACGTCCTCGGCCTCGGGGGCGAGTCGCGCATGAACGTCCCCGGGCGCGCCGACGGCAACTGGACGTGGCGCGTCCCGAAGGACGCGCTCCGGCCGGAGGTCGCGTCCCGCCTCCTCCGCCTCGCGGAGCTGACGGGCCGCGTCGCGGTCCCCCGCCCGGTCAGGTCTTCGCCCGCTCGTGCGGGAGAAGGATGACGCTCTCGCCCAGCCCTCCCGCCGCGCTGCCGCCGCGGTAGGCCTCCTCGCCGTGCACCCGGCGGTCGAGTCCGTCCAGCTCGGCATGGAGCTCGACCCGGAGCGGCATGACGGCCCGGATCAGGACGAGGACGACAGCCGTCACGACGAGCGTGTAGAAGAAGACGACGCCGACCGTCGCGGCCTGGATCCCGAAGAGGGCGGCGTTCCCGAACAGGAGGCCGTTCCCGCCATCGGGATTCACGGCCTTCGACGCGAAGACCCCGGTCAGCAGCGAGCCCGTGATCCCGCCGATCCCGTGGCATGCGAAGACGTCGAGCGTGTCGTCGAGAGACGTCCGCCCGCGCAGGCGGAGCGCCGTGAAGCTCGCGAGCGCCGTGAGCACGCCGATCGCGAGCGCCGAGAGAGGCGACACGAAGCCTGCGCCCGGCGTGATCCCGACGAGCCCGACGACGGCGCCCGTCGCGGCGCCGACGGCCGTCGCGTGCCCGCCGAACCGGCTTTCGAGCGCGAGCCACGTGAGCGCGGCGGCGGCGGCGCCCGCGTTCGTGGTGACGAAGGCGAGCGCGGCCGTCCCGTTGGCCCCGAGCGCCGAGCCCGCGTTGAAGCCGAACCACCCGAACCACAGGAGGCCGGCCCCGAGAAGGACGTAAGGAACGTTGTGCGGGATCAGCGCGATCCGCTTGAAGTCATGGCGCGGGCCGAGGATCTTCGCCGCGACGAGCGCCGCGGTCCCCGCGGTCACGTGGACGACCGTGCCGCCCGCGAAGTCGAGAGCGCCCCACGTGTGGAGGAAGCCGCCCGTGCCCCACACCCAGTGCGCAACCGGGGCGTAGACGGCGAGACTCCAGACGACGAGGAAGGTCACGTAGGCGCGGAAGCTCATCCGCTCGACGATCGCGCCCGACACCAGCGCCGGCGTGATCGTCGCGAACATCCCCTGGAAGGCGAAGAACGCGAGGGCGGGGATCGTCGCCGCGTAGTCGGCTTCCGGCGCGCCACCGACGCCCGACAGACCGATCCACTTGAGAGAGCCGAGGAACGGGGAGCCGGGCGCGAACGCGAGCGAATAGCCCGCGAGCATCCAGACGACGGCGCCGACGCCCATCGCGACGTACGTCATCATGAGCGTGTTGAGCGTGTTCTTGCGCCGCACGAGCCCCGCGTAGAAGAACGCGAGCCCGGGGTTCATGACGAAGACGAGCGCGGCTGCGACGAGGACCCACGCGGTGTCGCCTGCGTTGACGGCGGGAGCGTTCACGCACCCACCGTCCCGGCGCGGAGCGCCCTGGCCCGCACTTCCTCGGCGGAGATCGGCGTGAGGGCCTGGACGTCCTGCTCTCCCGTGCGGATGCGGATGACCCGTTCGAGCGGCTGGACGAAGATCTTCCCGTCGCCGACCTCCCCGGTGCGCGCGGCCGCGACGATCGCCTCGATCGCCGGCTCGACGAACGGCTCGGAGACCGCGATGTCGATCCTCACCTTCTCCACGAACTCGAAGACGAGCGTCGTCCCGCGGTATTGCTCCACCGTGTCGTGCTCGCCGCCGTGACCCTGCACGCGCGAGAGCGAGATCCCGGTGACGCCCGCGCGAAAGAGGGCGGCTTTCACGTCCGCGAGCTTTTCCGGCCGGATGATGGTCGTGATGAGCTTCATGGCGCCCTCCCCACGGATCGTCGAGGCGCGATTTTGTACCATGAGCGCCGCACGGAGGTCCCGGTTGGTTCGAACGGTTCGTGAGATCCCGGGCGGGGCCGCCGGCCCGGCTCCGTACCCGCTGTCCGACTCGTCGGATGCGACGCTGAAGGACGGCACGCGCGTCCACCTGCGGCCGATCTTCCAGAACGAGGGCTCTCGCCTCCTCGAACTCTACGACCGCCTCTCGCCCGAGAGCCTCTACTTCCGGTTCTTCGCCGTGCCCGACAAGGACCGTGTGAAGGCCGAATACCTCGCGCACGTCGACTACGTCAACCGTTATGCCCTCGTCGCCGAGGTCGCCCACACGCTCGCCGGCGTCGCCCGGTGGGAGCGCGGCCTCGAGGATCCGACGCGGGCCGAGGTCGCGTTCACGGTCGCGGACGACCTGCAGGGCAAAGGCCTCGGGTCGCTTCTCTTCCGGCGCCTCGCGACGCTCGCCCGCGCCCGCGGGCTCAGGACCTTCGACGCGGAGGTCCTGCCAACCAACGAAAAAATGCTCCGGGTCTTCGAGCGCTCCGGGCTCGCACACACCTCCCGGCCCGCCTCCCCCGCGCTGTCCATCTCCATCGCCCTGGGGGACGAGCCGCCCGTCTGACCCCGCCTATACTTGCCCTTCGAGTGGCGGCCGCGGACGTTCTCCCCCGCAGCATCGGCCGGTACGAGATCGTCCGCCTGCTCGGCAAGGGCGGGATGGGCGAGGTCTTCCTCGCGACGGATCCGGCGCTCGGCCGCCGCGTCGCGATCAAGGTGCTCCCCGCGGCTCTCCAGCAGGAGGCCAAGATGCGCGGCCGCTTCGTGAACGAAGCCCGAGCCGTCGCGGCGCTGAACCACCCGAACGTCATTACGCTGCACGATCTCGCCGTGACGGACGAGAGAGACACGGGCTTCCCTCCCGGCGCCCTCTATCTCGTGCTCGAGTACCTCGAGGGCAAGGGTCTCGACGAGGTCATGGACGCGCGCCGGCTCCGCGTCGGCGAGTGCGTCGAAATCGCCATCCAGGTCCTCGAAGGTCTGAAGGTCGCCCACCAGAACCGGATCCTCCACCGCGACATCACACCCTCGAACGTGATGCTTGCGCCGGACGGCCGCGCCAAGCTCCTCGACTTCGGCCTCAGCAAGATCCTCCTCGAGGGCACGCGCGACGCGGCGCCCGCGGTGCGGCACACGGGCGAAGGGATGATCGTCGGGACGCTCGACTACCTCTCGCCCGAGCAGGCTCTCGGCGGCGCTCTCGACGAACGGTCGGACCTCTTCTCCTTCGGCATCGTCCTCTACCAGATGCTCGCCGGCGTGCACCCGTTCTCGGGGGCCAGCGTCACGCAGATGGTCGCCAAAATGATGACCAAGGAGGCGGATCCCTGGCCCGAGCCGGATGGCGTTCCCGAGGCGATCAAGCAGATCGTCGCCAAGGCCCTCAAGAAGGACGCCTCCGAACGGTATGGGAGCGCCGGTCAGATGATCCTCGACCT
>JBBQDQ010000125.1:0-9848 GCA_038319835.1 Thermoanaerobaculia bacterium
CCCGCCAGGCCGGGCCCGGAGTTCACGAGGGCGAGGTTCGAGCGGCTTGCCGTGTCCTGCTCGAGACCGAAGACCCACGCCTCGGCGGCTGCCGCAGCGGGCAGCGGGACCGCCGGATAGAAGAGGCCATACCCCCCGCCCGAGGGCGCCGGCGACGCCGTGCGGGCCCCCGCGAAGCCGGCCGCGGGCGCGCCGCCCGACGGCGCGAACGAGACCGCGAGGGCGCCCACGATGACCTTGCCCGGTCCCGCGGGTTCGATCCCGAGCCCCATGCCGCGGAACGCCTGCAGGACGGACGGAATGATCCGCTGCTCGCGCGGGGCGAGCGTGAGCGTGAGCTCCGGGTTCGCGGAGGGCAGAAAGCTGCCGAGCGACAGCGTGAGCGTCATCGAGACGCCCATCGGCTGGTTCGTCGGATTCGCGAGGACGAGCTCGCTCTGGAACGCGTCGCTCTCGACGAGCACCGGGACGATCTGTCGGGGTGAGACCGTGTTCCGAACGGCCGGAACGTACGAGCCGTCGTCCGTCCGGTTGTCGTTGAAGACGGCGTACGCGACGTACGGGTCGACGCCCGAGACGGGCTCGACGGTGGCCCACGCGTTCGTCAACGAGGCCGCGCGCAGGAGGTCCGGAGCGTTGACCTGGACCCACTGCCCCGGCGCGAGCGTGACGGGAGCCACGGCATACGTCCGCGTGTCGCCCGGGTCGCCCGACGTGAGAGTGATCGAGAGCCGCAAGGGTCCCGCCGACCCCACGTTCGCGAGCGCCAGGTTCGTGCGGTCGCCCGGCGTGTCGCGCAGGCCGAAGAGGCGCACCGTCCCGCGCCCGGCCTCCTCGGCGCGGGGTCCGGCGTATGCGAGGCCGGCGCGGCCCGCGCCGGAAGCCGACGTCGTCCGGGCGCCGGCGTACGCGGCGTCCGCCGAGGAAAGTCCGGTGAAGACTGCGCGGAGCGTGCCGCCCTGGTTGCCCGAAGCGGGGATCGCGACCCCTTTGCCGCGCAGATACGAGAGCGCGTCCGAGAAGACGAGCTGCCGTCCGGCCGGGAGCGTCTCGGTGACGGTGCCGGTCCCGGAGGCGCCGAGCGCGGACGCCGCCGTGTACGTGAGAGCGACGGACGCGGTCGTCGTCCCGCGGTTTGCGAGCGTGAGCTCCGACGTGAAGTGCGCGCCCGTCCCGCCCGTCACGTCGAGGACGATCGGAACCGTCCGGGTCGCCGAGTAGGTCGCGGCGGGATCGGACTCGAAGGCGCCGCTGTCGCACGCGGCGCCCTTCGGGCGCGCCACGCCGCGCTGGTCGGCGGCCGTGCACGCCGCGGACGTGCCGGCGTCGAGCGCCGCGCTGCCCGCGAGGAGTGCGTGGGTTTGGGTGGGTCCGCCGTTGTCGGCGAGCGGCCCGAGCCGCGGGTCCGCGTTCCGGCGGTCGGTGCCGAGCGCGAAACCGCAGGAGTTCTCGGAGTCCAGGTTTCCACCCTGTGAGACGAAGTTCGCCCCGTTCGTCGAGCAGTTGTCGAACGTGTTGGCCGCGACGATCGAGCTCGAGAACGTGACCTTTCGCGAGCCATCGAAGGAATAGTGGCGGATCCCGCCGATGGAGCCGAAGTTGTTCGTCATCGTGACGTGCCGGAGCGTCAGGATGCCGTTCGTGCTGTCGAGGCTTCCGGCGCCTGCCGCGACGTTGCCGCTCATCGTGACGTTCGTCAGCGTCACCGTCGCGTCCTGCACGAGGATCCCGCCCCCGTTCCCCGCGGACCAGTTTCCCGAGATCGTGCTGTTCGAGATGGAAGCCGCTGTGTTGGTGTAGATGCCGCCCCCTTCGGCGTTCGTGATCCCGAGGTCGACCGCTTCGCCCCCCGAGATCGTGCAGCGGTCGATCGTGAGGGTGCCGGCACCGCTGCTCCAGATCGCGCCGCCCGCGTTCGCGCGGCCCCCGCTCAGGACGCAATTCACGAGCGTAAGGGTCGCGACGTTCTCGATGAGGCCGCCAATGTAGTTGCCGCCGTACTGTGGCGACCCCGGAGAAACAGCCGCGCCGTTGCGGATCGTCATGCCGGAGATCTGGACGGTGCCGATGATCTCGAAGACGCGCTCGAGCCCGCCTCCGTCCACGATCGTCGCGCCCGGACCGGCGCCGGCGATCGTGACGTCGGCCGTGACGTCGAGGTCGCCCTGCGCCGCCGCCTCCTCGCCGACCCCGGGGATCGTGAGGACGTAGAGCCCCGCCGGCACGTTGATCGTGTGGCTGCCGCCGAGGCGGTTCGCTTCCATGATCGCCGCGCGAAGCGTGCAGGCTCCGCCCGCGGCCGCGCAGGCGCCGTTGCCGGGTGCGGCGTCCACCGCGTCGGCGGTGCTGTTCACGTTGAAGGTCGCGGCCCTGGCGGCGGGGGCAAGGGCGACGAGTGCCACGAGGAAGCAGGGGTGCAGACGCATGGTCCCTCCGTTCTCTCAGACGGCTCGATTCGCGCTACCATCTTGTCCGATGCACGTGGAAGTCCGCAAGTCCGCAGACGTCGTGATCGTGGACCTCCAGGGGCGTCTGCTCGCCGGAGTGGGCGACGAGATCCTCCGCAACGTCGTGAACGAGCTGCTCGCAGAGGGCTGGAAAAAGATTCTTCTGAACCTCTCGGCCGTCACCGCGATCGACAGCGCGGGCACGGGCGAGCTCGTCGCGAGCCTGAAGATCTGCGAGAAGTTCGACGCGAAGATGAAGCTCCTGAACCTGCACGAGCGCGTTCGCAAGAGCCTGCACCTGTCCGAGCTGCTCCCGGTCTTCGAGGTCTTCGAGGACGAGACGACGGCCCTCGCGCACTACGCGTAGGCCCCTCGCCACCCGGCAGGCGTAGACTCTTTCTCAGGGTGAAGGGCCGCCTCGCTCGCGTCGCCGTGCTCGTCCTGCTCGCGCCGCTGGCGCTGGGCGGGGCCTTCGGGCACGTCGACGGCATCGAGGCGCTCTCGCACGGGACGCAGCTCTTCGCGCCCGACCACCCGAACCACGCGCCGTTCGTCCCGCAGCCCGAGCACGCGTGCGCGGCGTGCGCGGTCGCGAACCTCCTGCCGCCCGCCTCGGCTCATGTCTTCCTGACGCCGCCGGAATCGCGCCCGTCGCCCGAGACGCGCGCGGACCGTTCGGCTCCCGCCCCGGTCCTTCCCGCCCTCTCCGGCCGTTCGCCTCCTTCCGCAGCCTAGACGTCGCCGGGCAGGGCGCCGTGCGTCCCGCCTCCCGTCAACGCAATTCGGAGGGAGATCCTTTGAAGGAAGATCGGAAAAGGCGCACCTCAGCGCGATTCGGCCTGCTCGCAGGACTCTGTTGCCTCACCCTCGCGGCGGGCCCGGCGGCCGCCCAGACGGTGCAGACCGGCAACGTCTTCAACCCCAACATGTCGGTGATCGGCAATTTCCTCGGCTTCGCCGGGCACAACTCCGTCGACAACCAGCCGAGCCTCCAGCTCAAGGAATCCGAGATCGGCCTGCAGGCCGTGGTCGATCCGTACGCCCGCGCCGATTTCTTCGTGACCTTCGGGAGCGAGAAGGGCGACGTCGGGATCGAGGAGGGGTACCTCACCTTCCTGACCGTTCCGGGCGACTTTCTCGTCAAGGTCGGCAAGATGAAGGCCGCCTTCGGGAAGGTGAACACCGAGCACCCTCACGTCCGCCAGTACGCGGACACGCCGCTCGTCGTCACGAACCTCCTCGGGAGCGAGGACGGGATCAACGACTCCGGAATCTCCGTGTCGCGCCTCGTCCCGATGCCGGCCGAGATCTTCCTCGAGGCGACTGCCCAGATCTTCCGGGGCACGTCGGACGGCGTTTTCGAGGCCCACAGCCGCAACGACGTCGAGCCGCTCTTTCACCTCAAGGCCTACAAGGACCTGTCGGAGTCCACGAACCTCGAGGTCGGCGGGTCGTGGACGCGGGCGAACAACGGCGAGGGAGCCGGTTTCCACACGGCGCTCACGGGGATCGACGTGTCGTTCCGCTGGAAGCCGCTCCAGCAGGGGCTCTACCACTCGGTCTTCGTGCGCGGCGAGTGGATGCACTCCGAGCGTGACACGGCCGCCGGCCCGACCGTCCGCGGGGACGGCTGGTACGCCCTCGGGCAGTACCAGCTCGGGCGCCGCTGGAACGCCGGCTACCGGCACGACGAGTCCGATCACGCGGACGACGCGACCTTCCGGGACAAGGGCGACTCGGCGATCCTGACCTTCCTTCCGTCGGAGTTCTCGCAGCTCCGGGCCCAGCTTCGCCGCATCCGCTACGACCAGCCCGCCGGCCCGGTGACGGCCACCGAGCTCCTCGTCCAGCTCCAGTTCGTCATCGGCGCCCACGGCGCCCACCCGTTTTGAGGAGACCATGAAGACACGCCTTCCCCTGCTCGCTCTCACCGCCGTCCTCGCGCTCTCGCCGTCCGCCGAGGCTGCGAAGCTGAAAGTCGTCACGACCCTGTCCGACTTCGCATCGCTTGCGGCGACGATCGGCGGCGGCCGCGTCGAAACCGATTCGCTTGCGAAGGGGTACCAGGACCCGCACTTCGTCGAGCCAAAGCCGTCGTTCGTCCTCAAGCTCCATGGCGCGGACGTCCTGATCGTCGCCGGACTCGAGCTCGAGATCGGATACCTGCCGCCGCTCCTCGACCAGGCGCGCAACGAGAAGATCCGGCCGACCGGCGCCGGCTACCTCGACGCGTCCGCGGGCTGCGACATCCTCGACAAGCCGGCCGGTCAGGTCACGCGCGCGATGGGGGACGTTCACCCGTACGGGAACCCGCACTACTGGCTGGACCCGAACAACGGGCGCGTGATCGCCCGCGCGATCGCCGCAAAGCTCACCGCCCTCGACCCGGCCGGCGCTGCCGACTACGCGAAGAACCTCGCCGACTTCGAGGCGAAGCTCAAGGCGGCCGAGGTCCGCTGGACCGCGCGCCTCGCTCCGTTCAAGAACACGAAGATCGTCACGTACCACAGCTCGTGGCCGAACTTCGCGAAGGCGTTCTCACTCGACGTCGTCGGGTTCCTCGAGCCGAAGCCCGGCATCCCGCCCTCGCCCCAGCACAAGCTCGAGATCATCAACCTCATGAACGCGCAGAAGGTCCCGCTCATCCTCATGGAGGTCTATTTCGACCGGAAGGACCCGGACTTCGTCGCGTCCAAGACGGGCGCGACGGTCGTCGTGATCCCGCCCTCGGTCGGAGGCGAACCCGCGGCGAAGGACTACCTCTCGCTCTTCGACGTCGACGTGGAGAAGATCGCCTCGGCCCTGGAGAAGAGGAAATGACCGTCTTCGAAATCCTGCTCCCGGCGTTCGTCGCGAGCCTCATCCTGACCGGGATCCACTCCTACCTCGGTGTTCACGTCGTCGAGCGGGGCGTCATCTTCGTGGACCTCTCGCTCGCCCAGATCGCGGCGCTCGGCGGCACGGTCGGGTACCTTGCCGGGTACGAGATGCACTCGAACGGGGCGTACGTGTTCTCGCTCGCGTTCACGCTCCTCGGGGCCGCGATCTTCGCGTTCACGAAGACGCACAGGAAGACGCGCATTCCGCAGGAGGCGATCATCGGAATCGCGTACGCCGTGTCCGCGGCGTGCGCGGTCCTCGTCATGTCCAAGGCGACCCGCGAGACCGAGCACCTCAAGGAGATGCTCGTCGGGAACATCCTGTCCGTCTCGTGGCCGGACCTCGCCAAGACGGCGGCGCTCTATGCGCTCGTCGGCGTCTTCCACTTCGTCTTCCGCGAGCGGTTCCTCCTGATTTCGCGGAACGAGGCCGAGGCCGAGCGACGCGGCTGGAACGTGAAGTTCTGGGACTTCCTCTTCTACGCGTCGTTCGGGTTCGTCGTCACGAGCTCCGTCGCCATCGCCGGGGTCCTCCTCGTCTTCTCGTTCCTGATCGTCCCGTCCGTCGCCTCGATGCTCTTCTCGGAGAGGCTCGGGGTGCGGCTCGCGATCGGATGGACGATGGGCGTCGTCGTGTCGGCCATCGGAGTCTGGCTCTCGTTCCTGTTCGACCTCCCGACCGGCGCGGCGATCGTCGCGACGTTCGGAGCGGCCCTGCTCTTCCTCGCGGCCGTGCGCCGCTTCGTGCCGGGCCCCTGGAGGACCGCCTCGGCCTAGAATCCGCGCCATGCCGACAAGCCGACGCACGTTCCTCGAGGAAGTCTCGTTCGCCTCTCTCATCGGCGGGTTCCCGCTCTCCGCCCAGGCCGCGCTTCAGAAGTACGCCGAGAAGCCGCCCGAGCCCGTGTTCCCGAAGGCCCTCCAGCCCGGGATGACCGTTGCCATCGTGACGCCCTCGTCCCCGGGTTCGGGCCTCGCCGACACGGAATGGGGCATGGAGATCGTGAAGGCCCTCGGCTTCAAGCCGAAGGTCTTCCCGCACGTCGGCGAGGAGACACGCTACCTCGCCGGCCCCGACGAGCACCGAGCGGCCGACCTGAACGCCGCCTTCGCGGACCCTTCTGTCGACGCGATCTTCTGCCTCCACGGCGGCTACGGCGCGTCGCGCATCCTGCCGCTCCTCGACTACGAGACGATCCGGAAGAACCCGAAGGTTCTCTGCGGGTACAGCGACATCACGGCGCTCCTGAACGCGATCCACCGCCTGACGGGTCTCGTCACGTTCCACGGCCCCGTGGGCTCCGAGGCGCAGACGGACTACACGCTCGCCGAGTTCAAGCGCGTCCTCATGACGGCGCAGCCCGCGGGCCGCGTCGGCGCGCCGCCGGAGCCGAAGCCCGCACAGAAGGAGCGCGGGATCTTCATCGATCGCGAGAACTGGATCTACAAGCTCGCGCCCGGAAAGGGGAAGGGCCGCCTCGTGGGCGGGAACATCAGCGTCTTCTCGACGCTCGTCGGGACGCCGTTCGAGCCCGAGCTCAAGGGCCGCATTCTCTTCCTCGAGGAGGTCGGCGAGGACCCGTACCGCATCGACCGCTGGCTGACGCAGTTCCTCCTCACGGGCAAGCTCTCCGGCCTCGCGGGCGTCGCGCTCGGGAAGTTCGCTCACTGCACGCCCGGCGAGTACAAGCCGAGCTACGGCGGACAGGGGCAGTGGACGTGGCAGGAGGTCTGCAAGGACCGCCTCGGAAAGCTGGGGATCCCGGTCGTCGCGAACCTCGTCTTCGGCCACGTGCCGGACAAGACCACGCTCCCGCTCGGCGTGATGGCCGAGCTGGACGGCGACGCGGGGACGCTGACACTGCTGGAGGCGGCTGTCCGTTGACGTTCTCGAGCCCGGGGAACTGATGGCGGACACCGACTCGCGCGCAGGCCTTTCGTACGCGACACGCGAGATCCTCGACTGGCTCGCGGAGACGCACGCGCCGCACGATGCTGCGCTCGCGGGGGCCTTCGACGCGCCCGCCGTGCATGGCATGCCGGCCATCCAGCTCGGCGCGTCCGAGGCGAAAGCGGTCGCCCTCCTCCTGAAGCTCGCGGGAGCCAGGAAGGTCGTCGAGGTCGGGACGCTCGCCGGCTACTCGGCGCTCGTCATGGCGCGCGCGCTGCCTTCGGACGGCCACGTCTGGACGATCGAGTACGACCCGAAGCACGCAAAGATCGCCCGCGAGAACCTCGCGGAGGCGGGCGAGAGCGGGCGGGTCACGGTCCTCGAGGGAGCGGGGCTGGACGTTCTTCCGACGCTCGAGCGGCAGAGCCCCTTCGACGCCGTCTTCGTGGACGCTGACAAGCGGAACTACGACGGATACGGCCGCTGGGCGGCGAAGAACGTCCGGAAGGGCGGCCTCCTCATCGGCGACAATGCGTTTCTCTTCGGCAGGCTCCTCGAGGACTCCGAGGAAGCTGCGGCGATGCGCCGCTTCCACGAAGAGGCGCTGGAAACCTTTGACACGGTGTGCCTTCCGACGCTCGACGGGCTCCTGGTCGGCATTCGCCGCTGAGCGGTCCAGCGGGGGGATTCAAACGCATCGGTACCGCTTCTTGTACCTCGGAGTTACATTCAGCTCGTATGAGTACCGACTGGAAAGACCGTTTCTCCTGGAAGATCTCGACCGCCGAAGAAGCCATCCGCACGATCCCGCCCGGCCGCCGCATCCTCATCGGCTCGGGCGCCGGCGAGCCCCAGACGCTCGTCGAGGGTCTCGTCGAGCACGGCACGCACCTGCGCGGCAACGAGATCGTGCACCTCATGACGCTCGGCAAGGCGCCGTACGTGGCGCCCGGCCTCGAGCAGCGCTTCCGCCACATGGCCTTCTTCATCGGGGCCAACGTGCGCGGGGCGGTGCAGGAAGGGCGGGCCGACTTCCTGCCCGTGTTCCTGTCCGACATCCCGACCCTCATCACGAGCGGACGCGTCGGCATCGACGTCGCGCTCATCCAGGTGAGCCCGCCGGACCGCCACGGCTACGTGAGCCTCGGCGTCTCGGTCGACATCGTGCGCGCGGCCGTGGACACGGCGCCGCTCGTCCTCGCCGAGGTGAACCCGCAGATGCCGCGGACGCTCGGCGACTCGTTCCTGCACGTCGACCGCATCGCGCACCTCGTCCCCGTCGACGCCCCACTCCTCGAGCTCGCGTCCGAGGCGCCCGACGACGTCTGCCGCCAGATCGGTCTCCACGCGGCGAGCCTGATTCCCGACGGCGCGTGCCTGCAGATGGGCATCGGCCGCATCCCGGACGCCGTCATCAGCGCGCTCGTGGACCGCAACGACCTCGGGATCCACACGGAGATGATGTCGGACGGTGCGATGCGTCTCATCCAGTCCGGCGTCGTGACGGGCCGCCGCAAGAAGCTCCTCCCGGGCAAGGCCGTGACGAGCTTCATCATGGGCTCGCGCGAGATGTACGAGTGGGTGCACGACAACCCGGGCATCGAGATGCGCCCGTCGAGCTTCACGAACGACCCGTTCCAGATCTCGCGCAACGACGACATGGTCGCGATCAACTCCGCGCTCGCCGTGGACCTCACGGGCCAGGTCGCCGCGGACTCGATCGGGACGCGCTTTTTCTCGGGCATCGGCGGACAGGTGGACTTCATCCGCGGCGCGGCGCGCAGCAAGGGAGGCCGCCCGATCATCGCGCTCCCGTCGACGGCCAAGGACGGCACGGTCAGCCGGATCACCCCGGTCCTCGCCGAGGGCGCCGGCGTCGTCACGAGCCGCGGCGACATCCACTACGTCGTCACGGAGTACGGCGTCGCGGACCTCTGGGGCCGCAACATCCGCCAGCGCACGATGGCTCTCATCGGGATCGCGCACCCGGACTTCCGGGGAGAGCTCCTCGCCGCCGCGCGCCAGCGCCGCTTCATCTTCCCGGGCTGAAGGTCGGGTCCGCGCGGCGTAGAGTCGTGACCGCGCCCGGCACGAAGTCGAGAGTCAAAGCGGCGAACCTCCAGGGTGAAGAGAAGAAGATCGATGCCAAGAAGTTGGAGACCGGGGAGAGGTTCGAACACGCCATGTCGGCCGCCGACTTGGAGTTGGTCAGGGGCTCGGTCGCGGAGACTCGCGCCTTGCTCAGCGCCGCGTGGGACAAGAATCGGGTCGACGCTCACGTCGCGCACCTCAAACAGCAGATTCAGCGAATTCAGGCATCGTCGCTATCGAGCGACCGCAAGACCCAGACTCAGAAACAGATCGTCCAGAGCAACATCCTGGAAATCGAGGGGCACCTGAGGGAGGCTCAGGTCAACGCCGCGGACTCCTCGAGAAAGGACCAGTCCGGCGAGGCTCGAGACCGCCGAAAGGCGAGTCTCGACAATCTGCAGAAGTTCCTGGACATTCTCCGCTCCATGAATCCCAAGATCTGACGGAGGTCCCGGCTGCAGCCGCCGGCCTCCCGTCCCGGGACGTCGCGAAGACGCTCCCGCTGTCGGCGGGGGAGAACGTTCGGGTCGAGACCTACAA
>JBBQDQ010000126.1:0-9785 GCA_038319835.1 Thermoanaerobaculia bacterium
GGTCCTCGAGGCCGAGGCGGCGGGGATGACGGCGCACCTCAACGCGGCGGTCCTGACGATGCTGGACAGGACCCTTTCGGACCTGAAGGCCCGCCGGGCCGACGCGGCCGACGACGGCTCGCGGAAGCTCGTGAACGAGCAGATCGCGAACTTCGAAGGCGAGGCTGAACGCGTCCGGCGCGAGGCCCGCGAAAAGGAGCCCGATTCCGTCCGGGCGAACATGAAGACGCTGGAGCCTTTCCGCGGCCGGCTCGCCGCCGCGCACCAGGCGCTGGACCGTCCGCTGCTTCCCGCGGGGGCGAAGGAAACCCCGCGGACCACGGCCGGAAAGCCGTGAGCGCGCCCGCGGGCCTCCGCGCCCTCCTCGACGAGGGGCTCGAGCGCGGCTTCTTTGCGGGGGTGTCGGCGATCGTCGCGTCGGAAGAAAAGACCCTCGCCGAGCACCACGCCGGCGACGCGCGGGTCGAACCCGCGAGCGAGCGCCGGGCCGCAGGGCCCGACACGCTCTGGGACCTCGCCTCGCTCACGAAGCCGCTCGCGGGGGCGGCGCTGGTCTTGTCTCTGGTTTCGGAGAAGACCCTCACTCTGGATGACGAGGTGAGGCGATTTGACGATCGGTGGAAAAAGAGCTTCTTAGAAGGTGTCAGCCTCCGGAGCTTGCTCACGCACACGGCAGGTCTTGTGGACTGGTTTCCCGTGTACTCGAAGGGTGAGGGGCGCAGCGCCTACCGCAGGACGCTCGGAGAGTTGGACGCCGAAGCCATTCCTGGCACGAGAGTCATCTATTCGTGCATCGGGTTCCTCTTTCTGGCTGAAATCGTCGAGCGCGCCGCGGGCGCGACGATCGAGGAGCTGTTCCGCGAGCGCATCGCCGCCCCTCTGACCCTTTCAAAGAATCTTCTCTTCTCTCCCTCTTCTCCCGACGACCTGGCAAGAAGCGCGGGAGGCGAGAGGGACGACGCCACCGAGCGAAGGATGACCGCCGACCGGAACCTGAAGTACGGCGGGTTCCGGAACGGCGTCGTGAACGGGCAGGCCAACGACGGGAACGCCTACCGCCGCGGGAACGGCGTGTCGCTCAACGCGGGCCTCTTCGGGACGGCGGAGGCGGCGGCGGCGCTGGGCCGCGCGTGGCTCGCCCGCGACGGGCGCCTCCTGCCGGAGCGGTTCTTCCCGCTCGCGACGGAGAACGCGACCGCGGGCCTCGGCGAGGACCGCGGCCTCGGGTGGCAGCTCGCGTCCACCGAAAAGAGCGCCGGAGAGCCGCTCGGCCCGGCGGCCTACGGGCACACGGGTTTCACGGGGGCCTCGCTGTTCGTGGATCCCGTCCGCAAGCGCGTCGCCGTCCTTCTCGCGAACCGGCTGCACCCGGACGCCCGCACCGTCGAGATGATCGCGTTCCGGCGCCGGTTCCACGAGATCACCGCGGCGCTCTGACGGAGGCCTGCGACGGGTTCTCGCCCCCGCCCGCCCGCTAGAATCCGGGCGCGTCCGGCGGGCACCCGACCCGCCCCCGCCCGGAGGGCCGAATGGCCGCACCTTCCATCGTCGTCGCCGAGGGCGTCCGCACGCCCATGGCCGAGTACAACGGCCTGTTTGCCGAGACGTCCGCCACCGATCTCGCCGTCCTCGCGTCCCAGGAGGCCCTGCGCCGCGCGCGTTTCGAGCCGGGCGAGATCGGCCATGTGATCGTCGGGAACGTCGTTCAGACGTCCTCCGACGCGATCTACCTCGCACGCCACGTCGGGTTGCGAGCCGGCGTTCCGGTGCCCGTCCCCGCCGTCACCGTCAACCGGCTCTGCGGCTCGGGCTTCGAAGCGCTGGTCCAGGCCAAGCACCGCATCCTCCTCGGAGAGGCCGAGGCAGTCCTTGCGGGCGGGACCGAGAACATGAGCCAGGCGCCCTTCGTGATCCGCGGGGCGCGCACGGGCCTGCGGCTCGGGCAGGGCAAGCTCGAGGACTCGCTCATGAGCGGGCTCTTCGACACGTTCCCGGGCCTCGCGATGGCGCAGACGTCGGACAACGTCGCGCGGCGCCTCGGGATCACGCGCGAGGAGCAGGACGCGTACTCCGTCGAGAGCCAGAGAAGGGCCGCCGACGCCTGGGACTCCGGCCGCCTCGCGGAAGAGGTCATGGCGGTGGACGCGAAGAAGGGCCGCAAGACGGTGAAAGTCGAGAGGGACGACCACCTGACGCCAGACACGACGCTCGAGGCGCTCGCGAAGCTCAGCCCCGCGTTCGGGAAGGACGGCATGGTGACGGGCGGCAACGCCTCGGGCATCGTGGACGGCGCGGCGATGATGGTGGTGACGACCGAGGAGCGCGCGCGCGCCAAGGGGATCGTCCCGCTGGGCCGGCTCGTCGCCGAGTCCGTCACGGGTTGCGATCCGGGCGAGATGGGGCTCGGGCCGGTCTCCGCGAGCCGCGCGGCCCTCGCGAAGGCCGGGAAGTCCCTCGCCGACATGGACCTCGTCGAGATCAACGAGGCCTTCGCGGGCCAGATCCTCGGCGTGATCAAGGAGCTCGGCGTGGACCGGGCGAAGCTGAACGTGAACGGCGGTGCGATCGCGCTCGGGCACCCGCTCGGCGCGAGCGGCGCCCGCCTGACCCTCACGCTGCTCAAGGAGCTGCGCCGCCGCGGGAAACGCTGGGGCCTCGCGACGGCGTGCATCGGCGGCGGGCAGGGCATCGCGATCGTCGTGGAGGCGCTGTCGTGAGCGGGATCCGGAAGGTGGGTGTCCTGGGAGCTGGGCTGATGGGCTCTGGAATCGCGGAGGTGTGCGCGAAGGCGGGGTTCGACGTCGTCGTCCGTGAAATCGACGAAAAGGCGCTCGACGCGGGCCGCCGCCGTATCGAGAATTCACTCTCAAAGGCGATCGAGCGCGGCAAGCTGGACGCCAAAGCAGGCGCTGAGATCCGGGCCCGGCTGCGGTTCTCTTCATCACTCGCAGAAATCTCTTCCTCCGATCTCGTCCTCGAGGCGATCGTCGAGAACCTCGACGTCAAGCGAGAGGTTTACAGGGCGCTCGACGCGAGCTGCCCTTCGCACACGATCTTCTGCTCGAACACGTCGTCGCTCACGATCACGGAGATGGCCGCCGCGACCAAGCGCCCCGACCGCTTCGCCGGCCTGCACTTCTTCAACCCGGTGCCGGTCATGAAGCTCGCGGAGGTCGTGCGGGGACTCGCGACGTCCGACGAGACGGTGGCCGCCGTGACCGCCTTCGCGCGCGCCCTCGGCAAGGAGCCGGTCGCCTGCCGGGACAACTCGGGGTTCATCGTGAACAGGCTCCTCGTGCCGTTCCTCCTCGACGCGATCCGGGCGCACGAGCAGGGCGTCGGCACGCTCGAGGACATCGACACGGGAATGAAGCTCGGGTGCGCGCACCCGATGGGTCCGTTCGAGCTCCTCGACTACGTCGGGCTCGACACGGTCTACGCGATCGCCGAGATCATGTTCGCGGAGTATCGTGAGACCCGCTTCGCCCCGCCGGCCCTCCTCAAGCGCCTCGTCCTCGCCGGGAGGTTCGGGAGAAAATCGGGGAGAGGGTTCTTCGAATACGACGAACGTGGAAATCGAAAGGGCTGAACCATGCGCATGATCGACCCGCTCCTGATGGAGTACGACCGCGAGAGCTCGACCACCCGCAAGCTCCTGTCCCGGGTGCCCGCGGACAAGTTCGGCTGGAAGCCCCATCCGAAGTCGATGTCGCTCGGGCAGCTCGCAAACCACATCGCCGGGCTCCCGCACTGGGTCGGGGGCTCGCTCCTGCCCGGCGAGTTCGACCTCGCGAAGGGACCCGCCGACGGCGGTGCGCCGAAGGACCCCGCGAGCGCCGAGGCGCTCATGAAGACGTTCGAAGAGTCTGCCGCGTCCGCGAAGGCCGCGATGGCCCAGCTCGACGACGCGCTCGCGATGGGCACCTGGACGCTTCGGCACGGTGCGAAAGTGATCATGGAGATGCCGCGCATCGCCTTCGTCAGAACGATCCTCCTGAACCACGGGATTCACCACCGCGGGCAGCTCTCCGTTTACCTGCGGCTCCTCGACGTGCCGGTGCCGCCCATCTACGGCCCCTCGGCCGACGAGAACCCGTTCGGGTGAGGCGATGAGCGTCGTCCTCACCGAGGTCTCGGACCGCATCCTCACGGTCACCATCAACCGCCCCGAGAAGCTCAACGCGTTGAACGCCGACGTCCTCGACGGCCTCCAGGGCGCATTCGCGGCCGCGAAGGACGACGCCGCCGTCGGCGCCGTGATCCTCACGGGCGCAGGGGAGAAGGCGTTCGTCGCGGGCGCGGACATCGCGGGCTTCAGGGCGTTCACGCCCGTCGGGGCGCGCGACTTCGCCCGCAAGGGTCAGGCGACGTTCGACCTCATCGAGAACCTCGGCAAGCCTGTCGTCGCGGCCGTGAACGGCTTCGCGCTCGGCGGCGGCTGCGAGCTCGCGATGGCGGCGACGTTTCGTTACGCCTCGAAGAACGCGAAGCTCGGCCAGCCGGAGGTCAATCTCGGGCTCATCCCCGGGTACGGGGGCTCCCAGCGGCTGCCGCGCCTCGTCGGCAAGGGACGGGCGCTCGAGCTGCTCCTCACGGGTGACGTGATCTCCGCCGACGAGGCGTTCCGGATCGGCCTCGTGAACCGCGTCGTCGAGCCGGCCGAGCTCCTGCCCGTCTGCCGCGAGACGCTGAAGAAGATCCTCGCGAAGGCACCGGTCGCGGTCCGCTACGTCCTCGACGCCGTGAACACGGGTCTCGAGATGCCGTTCGCGGCGGCCGAGGACCACGAGGCGACGCTCTTCGGTCTCTGCGCGGCCACGGAGGACATGAGGGAGGGCGTCTCGGCGTTCCTCGAGAAGCGGCCGGCGAAGTTCGCCGGCCGCTGAGGGCGCAGGGTCAGAGCTCGTAGCCGAGCAACTTCAATTCGGCCTCCAGCTTCTTCCGGGCGAGGTGTAGCCGCGACCACACGGTCCCTTCCGGAATCCCGAGCGTCTTGGCGATCTCGCGATGGGAGAGGCCATCGAGGGAGAAGAGGGCGAGGACGGTCCGGTGCTCGAAGGTGAGGCGGGAGAGCGCCCGCCGCAGCTGGCTCGCGCGCTCCTTCTCCAGTGCGGGGTCAGCGGGCGACGACGACGGTTCGACGTCCAGCGACTCAGTCGCCGCCCGCTTCGCCTTGACGCGAAGTGCCGCGCGAATCGCGATCCGGTAGACCCAGGTCGAGATCCGGCAGTCGCCGCGAAACCTCGACAGGCTCTTGTGGACGGCGAGGAACGTCTCCTGGGCCGCGTCCTCAGCGTCCTCGCGGTTCCCCGTGAGGTGGAGGCAGAGGCCGAGAACCCGGCGGCGGGACTCCTCGAACACGGCTTCGAAGGATGCCTCCGTCGATCCATTCGAGGCGGGCGCCGCGAGGGCATCGCGGTCGGCAGCGATCACCCGATGTACCCCCAGAGCGCGGCGTGCTCGTCGAGTGCGGTCGGCGGAAGCTCGGCCAGTTCTCGGCGGAGCGCGGGAACCCGGGTGACGAGAACGAAGACCGCCAGCGACGCCATGCAGAGCGCAGACGTCGCGTCCAGCCAGTCTCGCGGCGTTTGGAGACCGGTGCGCAGCCACGCTGGAGCGACGCAGACGGGCAGGGCGAGAAGAATGCCTCCGATGAAGAGGGTCGTCCAGAGCCGCCTCTTCGCGTGAAGCCGGAGAAGGAAGAACAGGAATTCCGCGCTCGAGGCCTCCTCGAATTCCCTTCGTGTCCTCCTTCGGTTGAACAGGACGCCGATCAGCGGGAGGACGAACGCAAGCAGATCGAGGAACCAGTCCGCTCCGAAGGGCCTGACACCCGTGACGTGCGCGGCGATTCGCGCCGCCGCGAGGAGCGCGAAGAACGCGTAGAGCGTGCCGACATCCGCCCACCATGACGACAGCGCCCGGCGGCCTCTCGCCCGAAGCGCGTCGAGGTCGGTCGCGACCTCGGCCTGCCGGGCGGCAGTCTGAAGTCCGCCTTGAACCTGTTCTCCGAGGCGTTCGAAGGCCCGGCAGCCCGCGCAGCCCGCGAGGTGGCGGTCAAGCCTCGCGGACGCCTCGGCGTCCGCCGCTCCGTGGCGCCGCATCTCGATCGCAATCTCGAAGCCTTCGCAGGCGTGTTCGCTCATCCGGAGCCCATCCTGCTTGATTGGAGCCGGCCCAGGGTGAATCCTTCATGGATCCCGGAAGAAATCCGAAGCGGCGCTTTAGCGGGCGAGCCAGCTGTCGTGGTATCCGGGCGACTCGAGGGCGAGGGCCTGCTGCGTGAGGCGGAGGGGGGCGAAGGTGTCGACCATGACGGCGAGCTCGTCCGTCGAGCGCGTGCCGATGGAGCCCTCGTACGCGCCCGGATGCGGGCCGTGCGGGACGCCGGCAGGGTGGAGCGACACGGCCTTCGGGCCGACGCCCTTGCGGCTCGTGAAGTTGCCGCGGACGTAGTAGATGATCTCGTCGCAATCCACCGACGTGTGCGGGTACGGGCATGGGATCGCGTCCGGGTGCGTGTCCGTCACGCGCGGCACGAACGAGCAGACGAGCGCGTTGCGCCCGGCGAACGTGGAATGAATGGTCGGCGGAAGGTGGACGAGCCCCGTCTTCGGCTGATACTTCCGGATGTCGAACGCGAACGGCCAGACGGTGCCGTCCCAGCCGACGACGTCGAACGGGGACGCGACGGGGAAGCGCTCGACGAACGAATCGTCCTTCTTGACGAGGATTCTCTTCGGGCCCTGGCGCGGCCCCTTGAAGACGGGCCGGACGAAATCTCGGTGCGTGTACGGCGCGTCCATGCGGAGCTGGCCGACGGCATTGCGGAACTCACGCGGGATGTGCAGACCGCCACGGAGCTCGAAGAGAATTCCTTCGAGGGGTGAAGTGATTCGGAACCGGTGCACCACGCCGCGTGGAATGGCGACGTAATTGCCGCCGCGGAATGCGAGATCGCCGAAAGGCGACTCCAGCATTCCCTCGCCTTCATAGAAGAAAAACAACTCGTCCCCGTCGCCATTCGAGAACCCGTCCGGGCTCTCCGCCTCCCGGGGCAGCCTGAAGAGCGAGACCGTCACGTCGTCGTTGAAGAGGACGGGCGTGAAGCCCTCGGGCGCCTTCTCGCCGAGGAGGAGGCGGCGGCGGAGCGGCTGGTGCTCGGCTGCGACCGGTGCCTGGCGGTCGAAGCGCCCGGGCTTCGCGGGGCCGATGAGGGAGTCCGTCATCGGCGGCCCCTCGTGGTAGAGGATCGAGAACTCGCCGTCGAACCCGCGCCGGGTGAGGCACTCCTCGAAGCGGAGCGCGCCGTCCGGGGACCGGAACGCCGTGTGGGGTTTCGCGGGAACGGAGCCCGCCGACATCCAGTCAATCATGAGACGTCACCCGACGACATCCAGGGCAGACGAGTCCGCCCTTTGCGTCGCCTCGATCGACTCGAAGAGCGCCCGGAAGTTGCCGTAGCCGAAGCCGCGGTCGCCCTCGCGCTGGATGAGCTCGTAAAAGAACGGCCCCGCCGTCTCGTCGCCGTACATCGCCATCGCGTCGAGCATGAAGATCTGGAGCATGTACTTCTCGTCCGCGCCGTCCACGAGGATGTGGTTCTTGCGGAGGAGGTCCATCGGCTCCTTGAGCCGCGAGATCTTCACGCTCGCCATCCGCTGCGGGAGCCGGTCGTAGTACGCGCCGGGCGCCGGCAGGAACGCGATTCCCTTTTCGCGCAGGGCCTCGACGGCGGGGATGATCTCCTTGACGAGGAAGGCGACGTGCTGGACGCCTGCGCCGTGGTGGTCCTCGCAGAAGCGGTTGATCTGGCTCTCGCGGAAAAACGGGCGCATGGGCTCGTTCGTCGCGAACTTCACGCCGCTGCCCGGGTCCGCCATGACGATCGAGCGCAGGCCCGAGCCGGACAGGCGTTTGGTTCCGTCGATCTCGGACGTGTGGAACTCGACGTCCCAGTAGTGCGTGAACCCGAGGACGTCCCGGTACCAGTTCACGACCGGCAGCATCGTGTAGGCGTTCGACGTGACGTGGTCGATCGTCGCGAAGCCGTGCGGGTTCTCCCTGGGCCTGCCGTCGCCGACGGCCTCGAACCCGGGGGCGAAGAGCGCGTAGGCCCCGTCGCGCTCGATGAAGCGGAACGTGACGTCGTCGAGCGGCGTCGCGATGTTGAAGGTCCGAAAGAGGCCTTCGGGCGTCTCGTCGGTCGCGATCTCAGAGAGGAACGTCGCGCCGCGCGCGTCGAGGAACTTCCATGCGGCCTCGACGTCCTTGACGCGGAAGGCCAGCGACGAGATCCCGTCCGGGTGGATCCTCAGGTAGCGCGCCGCACGCGAGTCCTTGCGCACCGGACTCGAGACGAGGATGCGGATCTGGCCCGCCCCGTAGACGGAGGCTTCCTCGCCGCCGCGCTCGACCTTGTCCCGGGCGGCCCGGGCTACTTCCGTGAACCCGAGCGCCTCAGCGTAGAACCGCCGGCTCCGCGAGAGATCGGATACGACGAAATGGAAGGAGTCATAGCCCACGATGCCGATGGAATCGACCATAATGCGAGTGTAAATGGACCGGACTCGCCTCGTCTACGACTGGAACCGCGCCGGCGGTGAGGGCCGGCCGCGCCACGAGATCGTGGAGCTGCTCGACGAGACGCTCCGCGACGGCCTCCAGTCTCCCTCCGCCGTCACGCCCACCGTCGAGCAGCGTTTCGAGCTCGTGTGCCTCATGGAGCGCCTCGGGATCGATACAGTCGTGATCGGGATCCCGGCTGCCGGCCCGACCGCGCGCGCCGAGTCCGAAGCGCTCGCTCGGCTCATCACGGACGCTCGTCTCTCGGTCCAGCCGGGCTGCGCGGCCCGGACGCTTCCCTCCGACATCCAGCCCGTCGTCGAGATCTCCCAGCGCGTCGGGCGAAGCCTCGAGATGACGACGTTCATCGGATCGTCGCCGATCCGGCAGTACGTGGAGGACTGGGACCTCTCGCAGATGATGAAGCTCACGCGCGACGCCGTGACGATGGGCGTGCGCGAGGGGCTCAAGGTCACGTACGTCACCGAGGACACGACGCGCGCGCGTCCGGAGGACCTCGTCGCGCTCTACGGGACCGCGATCCAGGCCGGCGCCACGCGCATCTGCGCGTGCGACACGGTGGGCCACGCCACCCCGGACGGGGCGACGGCTCTCGTCGGATTCCTCGCGGAGTTCGTCGCGCGCGAGAACCCGTCCGTCCGGATCGATTGGCACGGGCACCAGGACCGCGGCCTCGCGGTCGCGAACTCGCTCGCGGCGCTCCGTGCGGGCGCTCACCGCGTCCACGGCTGCGGCCTCGGCCTCGGCGAAAGGGTCGGCAACGCCCCGATGGACCAGCTTCTCGTGAATCTCCGTCTCCTCGGCTGGATCGACCGAAACCTCTCCGCCCTCGCGGAGTACGTCCGGAAGGTCGCGCTCTACGCAGAGGTCCCGATCCCGGACGGGTACCCCGTCGTCGGTCGCGACGCGTTCCGCACCGGAACGGGCGGCCACGCGGCCGCGATCGTGAAGGCGCGCGCCAAGGGCGACGACTGGCTCGCGGACCGCGTCTATTCGGGCGTTCCGGCCGGGATCTTCGGCCTCAAGCAGGTCATCGACGTCGGGCCGATGTCGGGGGAGTCCAACGTGATCGCCTGGCTCAAGGAACGCGGTCTCGAGACCGGTCCCCAGCGCGTCGCCGCCATCCTCCGGGCCGCCAAGCAGGACAACCACGTCCTGACGGACCCGGAGATCCAGGCGATTCTCGCGGCGCTCCCGGC
>JBBQDQ010000127.1:0-9776 GCA_038319835.1 Thermoanaerobaculia bacterium
GCTCCCGTTCCGGCCGCCGGCACGTTCCGGATCGTCGCCCTCGGGGACTCGCTCACGCGCGGCGCGGGCGACGCGGCGGGCGGCGGCGGGTACCCCGAGCGCGTGGCCGCGGCCCTCCGGAAGGCGGGGCTGGTCGTCTCCGTGGAGAACCTGGGCGTAGACGGAGCGGAGACGGGGGATTTGCTTAGAAAGGTGTCCGAGCCGGACGCCCAGCGCCGCATTGCCGGGGCGCAGCTCATCCTGATGTCGATCTCCGGAAACGACCTGAGCCACTCCCTGCCGTCGATGACCGCGGCGAACGCAGGCGCCGAAAGCGATCCCACCGCTCCCGCGCTGCGAGCCGCCTCTCTCAACCTTCAGAGAACTCTTTCTCTTCTCCGGGCATCAAATCCCTCCTCGCCAATCCGGATCCTCGGCCTTTACGACCCATTCCCGGAGGGCTTCGACCGGACCATGGCGCGCCGCACGCTCCTGAAATGGAACGTGGCGCTCGAGGAAGCGAGCTACGCGGTCCCGGACACGCTCGTCGTCCCGACCGCGGACGTCTTCGACGGCCGGCCGGACCGCCTCTCTCCCGACCGCTTCCACCCGGGAGCGGAGGGCTACACGGAGATCGCCGCGCGCGTCTTCCAGACGCTCCGCGTCCCGACCCGCGAAGGGCCCGCGTCGTGACGGAGATCGGGCAGGAGGCAGGCGTCGACATCGGCGCGACGCTCGCCAAGGCGGTCGTCGTTCCGGCGGGCGCCGGCCTCGAGACATTCGAGTCCTATGTCGGCCCGTCGGGGGACCTCCCCGCGCTCGCTGCGTTCCTCGCCAACCGCCCCGGCCTGCGTCTCGCGGCCACGGGCGCGGGCGCGCACCGCCTCGCGAACCTCGTGAAGCCGTCCGAGCCCCCGGTCCTCTCGGACGAGTTCGAGGCCTGGGGCGAAGGCGAGAAGGTGCTCCTCCGGCGCGCGGACTTCACGCCGACGACGCCGCACTATCTCGTGAGCCTCGGCACCGGCACATCCATCCTGCGCATCGGGCAGGAGGGACGCGTTTCGCGCGCCGGCGGCACGGGCCTCGGCGGCGGGACGCTGCGCGGCTTCGGCCAGCTCCTCCTCGGGCAGGGCGACCACGACGCCCTCACGGCCCTCGCCTTCCAGGGCGACCGGCGCCGGGTGGACCTCCTCGTGCGCGACCTCTACCCTTCGGGCGATATCGCCCTCCAGGGCGACCTCACGGCCTCGAACCTGGGGCGAATCGCCTCGCGGGATTCGCGCGACGTCGCAAACGCGATCACCGGGCTCGTCGGCGAGAACATCGGCCTCCTTGCGGCCGCCCTCTCGAAGCAGGAAGCCGTTCCCTTCCCGCTCGACATCGTCTACGCCGGCTCCACACTGAGGCAGAACGTCGCCCTGCGCGACGTCCTCGCTTTCGCGACGTCCGTGGGCGGCGCGCGCGCCCTCTTCCTTCCGAACGGGGAGTTCGTCGGCGCGGTCGGCGCTCTCGCCCGCGCCCGCCACCGCGCGGAAGGAGACGCCCGATGACGCCCACGTTCGACCTCGAAGGCCGGATCGCCCTCGTGACGGGCGCCTCCCGCGGGATCGGAGCCGAGATCGCCCGGACGCTCGCCGCCGCGAACGCGCGCGTCGCCCTCCACTACGGCTCCTCGCACGAGGCCGCGCGGGGCGTCGCCGACTCCATCGCCGCCGCGGGCCACGCGCGCCCGCTGCTCGTGTCCGCCGACGCCGCCGAGGCGGACGCGCGCCGCCGCGCGATGGCCGAGGTCGTCGAGGGCCTCGGCGCACCCGAGATCCTCGTGAATAACGCCGGCTTCTACAGGTCGAACCCGTTCGAGCAGACGGACGACGACGCGTTCCTGACGCGCTGGCGGGCCACGATGGCCGTCAACCTCGAGGCCGCCGCCCACTTCTCGTTCCTCGCCCTCCCGGCGATGCGCGAGAAGGGCCGCGGGTGCATCGTCATGATCGCGTCGCGCTCGGCCTTCCGGGCCGAGACCGACCACCCCGACTACGCCGTCTCGAAGGCCGGGATGGTGAACCTCGCCCGCTGCCTCGCCCGGAACGAGGGACCGCGGGGGATCACGGCGAACTCCGTCTGCCCCGGCTGGGTCCGCACGGAGGCGGTCCGCGAGGCTCTCGACGGCCCTCAGGCGGCCGACGTCCTCGCCCAGATCCCGCTCGGACGAGTCGCCTCGACGGCCGACGTGGCAAATGCCGTGCTTTTCCTCGTCTCGCCCCTCGGGTCGTACGTGAACGGAATCGCGATCCCGTTGAACGGCGGCTCCTACCTTCACTGAATCCTTACCCCCGGGGCTCCGATCGGGCGGATACTTCCTAAACTGGGTTATGCGCAAGGACGTCTGCGTCCTCATTGCGGTCTTACTCGCCGGCGCGGCTGACGCGCAGGACGATGCCGCCCCGTCCCTGCAGGAGCCCGAGGGCGGCCATTCGACGGCCACGCGGTTGAGCCTCCCCGGGCAGTCCTTCCGTCTTTTTCCGCAGCTCGCTCCCGAGCCTCACGTCGAGATGGCGGGCGCGCAGGATCGCCGGCTCTTCCACCAGATGGGCGACCCCGACTCGCAGTTCACGCTCGGCAGGCCCTCTCCCGACGGGGAGGTCCGCCTCCTGGCCGTGATCGACGTGAACGAGATCTTCCTCAAGGCGATCCCGCCCGACCCCCTCATCTCGCCGGCCGACACGCGGCCGCGCGCCGCCGGCAGCTTCCTGCCCATGGACAACCAGGGGCGTCCGTACCAGCTCAGGCTCGGAGCGCGTCTCGTCTGGTAAGAATGTCGGTGATAGCCTGACCTCGATGCGACGAATTCTCTCCCTCGCGCTGGCCCTCGCCCTCCCGGCTTCTTCCGCCCAGACGACGGCCGGGGTCGCGAAGTCGGTCGAGGTTTCCGTCACGAACGTGGACGTCGTCGTGACGGATGCGAACGGGAAGGCGATTCCCGACCTGACCGCCGCCGACTTCGAGGTCAGGCAGGACGGCCGCGTCCAGCCGCTCACGAACTTCTCGTTCATCCGGAACGAACCGGCCTCGTTCGCTGCCGTGGCGCCGGCGCCAGAGGCCGCTCCCGCCGCCCCCGTCGCTCCGGTCGCGGCGGAGCTTCCGCAGGCCGCGCGGGCGCACCTGATCGTCTTCGTGGACGCGCTGCACCTGACGAACAACAACAAGAACCGCGCCCTCGAGAGCCTGCGGAAGTACCTGCCCACCGTGATGGGCCCCAACGTCGAGGTCCAGTTCGTGACGTGGGACCGCGGCCTCCGGATCCGCGGGCCGTTCACGAACGACACCGCGATCGTCTCGTCCCTCCTCCAGTCGCTCGAGGAAGAGAACGCGCTCGGCGCCGTCGCCAAGAACGAGCGCGACCAGATCCTCCGCCAGGTGGACGCCGCGATGATGGCGGACGCGAGCAGCGCACCCCTCCTCCTCAACAACGCGATCGTGCAGCTCCGCGGCTGGTGCGACATGCAGGCCGCCGAGGTGGACTCGACGATCGGAGCCCTTCGCGCGTCGTTCTCGGCCGTCGCGGGCGTCGAGGGCCGAAAAGTGCTCCTCCTCGTCACGGAGAAGTTCACGCCGGCTCCGGGCCACGACATCTGGGACTACATCCAGTACGGGACGACGCGCTTCGGCAACGTCACGGCGGTCTCCGGGTCGGCGATGCGCAGGGGCGGCGGCACCACCGCGCTGAACGACCTCACCTACAAGAACTGGGACCGCGGCCCGTCGTTCCGGGACCTCACACGGGCCGCGAACGCGGCCGGGGTCTCGCTCGTCACGATCGACGCCGCCGGCCTCACGACCGACGAGATGCTCTCCGCCGAGAACGCCGCGAGCGTCGGGAGGATGGACGAGGGGATCGGCCAGCTCGAGATGCAGAACGCGATGGGCCTTCTCGCCGAGGAGACGGGCGGCAAGATGATCGTAGGCCGCAACGACCTCTCGCACGCCTTGAAGGACATGGAGGCGGACTGGACGGCCTACTACTCCCTCGGCTACGAGAGCCCGAGCGCGAAGCCGGGCGAACCGCACGCGATCAAGGTGACCGTGAAGCGGTCCGGCGCCAACGTCCGCTCGCGGAAGGCCGTCGTCGAGCGCACGGCCGACGAGAAGGTCTCCGACGCGGTCCTCTCGCAGGTCCACATCCCGCGCACGACCAACCCGCTGCGCGCGACGCTCACGATCGGGACGCCGAAGAAGTCCGGCAAGCAGTGGCTCCTCCCGCTCGACTTCAAGATCCCCTTCGACAGGATCACGCTCATCCCGCTGGGCGGACGCGCAAAGGGGGCGATCCTCTTCACGGCCGTCGCCGCGACGCCGGACGGGCGTATCTCCCCCGTCACGACGGAACGCGCGCCGATCGACATTCCCGAGTCGGACCTCGCGAAGCTGGCGGGCAAGGCGTTCACGTATTCGGCCACGCTCAAGGTCCGCCCGGGTCCGCAGGTCCTCTCGACCGGGCTCACGGACGAGGTCTCACGCCTCTCGAGCTACGTCCAGCCCCACGTCCTGATCGGGGACAAGCCGGGGACGCGCTGACCGTTGCGACACAAGGAGAAGACCCCATGATTCCGGGTCTACTTCGACGACAGGCAAAAAAGCCGATCCCGTCGCCGGCCCCGATCCTCGTCGAGAGGAAGGCCGCCTCGCGCGTCGTGCCTCTCCCGACCGTGCCCGCGCTCTTCCGATAAATCCCCCTTCGAGCACCTGACCTCCGCAGACCGTGCTCGGGAACGGCCGGGGACCGAACTAGAGCGGGCCGTCGGCCGGCGCCGCCGCGGCCTTCCGTCTCACGCTGACGGCCATCCCGCCGCCTCCGAGCACCAGCATGATGAAGGCTTGGACGAGCGTCCGCGGCGACGTCGCGGGGCCCGAGAGCGACCACACGAAGAACCCCGCGCCCGCGAGGAGCAGCAGCGCGTACACGCCCACCATGACTCTCCGCGCCTTCTCGTTCGTCGCGGGGGTGTCCGCGGCGAAGACGCGGTTGTATGCGACGAGCCCGATCATCGCGGCGACGTCGAGGACGACGAAAACGAGCCAGAACCCGCGCGTCGCCGCCTCCGTCCCGCTCTGCCCCACGAGCGGCTTCAGCCACGCGGCGTACATCGCCCCGCCGAGGCTCGAGCCCACGAGCGACCCGATCACGCCGTAGAGAAAGGCGTAGCCCATGTAAACGGCCTTCTTGTCCTGCGGCGAGACGAGCCCCACGTAGCTGTAGTACTTCGGGTGCGCGGTCATCTCGCCGATCGAGAAGACGACGAGGCCGAGGATGAAGACCCAGACGCTGCGCGACAGGGCGAGGCAGAGAAAGCCGAGCGCGCCGAACGCGATGCCCGTGACCATCGTCGGGAGCGCCTTGACGTTCTTCACGATCCGGCTCACGACGATCTGCAACAGGATGATCGTCCCCGCGTTCACGACCGTCACGTGCTCCGAGTCGAACTTCAGCGGGATGCCGAACGAGGCGAAGAACCGGTCGACGGGCGTTCCGTCGACGAAGTCGCGCAGGTACCAGAGGACCGACCCGAAGTTCTGAAAGTAGAGGATCCAGAAGCCCGAGTAGACGACGATCATGAGCATGAATCGCGCGTCTCCAAGGACGAGGGCGGCCCCGCGGACGACGTCGCCGAAGCTCTTCGTGTTCTCCGGCCGCGGCGGCTCCTTGAAGGCCAAGAGCGCCGGCAGGAGCATGAGCGCGCAGTAGGCCGACGAGGCCATGAAGACCCAGCGCCAGGAGAAGCCCTTGAGAACGCTGACGGCGAGCGGGGCGAGGAACGCCCCGACGTTGATCATCCAGTAGTACACGCCGAACCCGAAGCCGGAGTTCTCGTCGTTCGTCGAGCGCGCGATCGTCCCGGAGATGATCGGCTTGAAGAGGCCGCCGCCCGTCGCCATGAGAAGGAGGGCCGCGAAGACGACGCCGTAGGAGGTGACGTTCCCGGCGGCGAAGTACCCGGTTGCGAGCATCGAGAACGCGAAGAGGAGCATCCGCCGGTAGCCGTACCGCTCGGCGAGCGCACCGCCGGCGATGGGGACGACGTAGTTGCACGCGTAGATCAGGCTCTGCAGGAACCCGACCGACTGCTCGGGGAACCCGAGCCCCCCTTCGCCGCCGGGTTCGAGAGGTAGACCGCGAGGACGGAGTTCAGTCCGTAATACGCCGCCCTCTCGAACAGCTCCATGACGTTCGCGACCCAGAAGACCGAGGGAAAGGTCTTCAGAATCGGAGTCTTACGCTGTTCCATCGGCCCGCATGATAGTGGCGAGCCTGACTTACGAGCGCCCGGATTTGCCGGATTCTCCCGTCCGGATGCGGCCGAGCTGGCGGTCGTGGAAGCGGGACAGGGTGATCAGGGCGTGGACGAAAATGAGTGCGTAGAGCAGGCCCGTGAGCGGATGGCGTTCCCGAGTAAAGAAGAGCATGGGCAGGATGACGAGGATCGGCAGGACCTCGAGGAACCACGTGAGCCGGTCGAACGGGCGCACGCCGGATGCCGCGAGGACGAGGATCAGAACGGCTGCGGCGACGACGAGGGCCGCAGAGCGGCTCATCTCCGGGAGCGCGACCCGAACCGGGCCGCGCTCTTTTCCTTCGCCCGCCGGGCCTCCACCGCGCGGTCGCGGGGCCCGGTGTTCGTGACGAGCGAGCCGACCAGCCGCCGCGCCGCATCCGCAACCTCGTTCACGGCACGATCGAAAGCCGCCTCGTTGGCCTTCGAAGGCCGGTTGAACCCGCTCAGCTTGCGCACGAACTGAAGCGAGGAGGCCCGAATCTCCTCTTCCGTCGCAGGTGGCTCGAAGTTGAACAGCGTCCTGATGTTCCGGCACATCCCGTCACCCGGCTCCCTTCGAATCTCACTCGACGATATCAGCCCCAGCGGCGGCAGCCGGCCGAGACCGCGACGAGTGCCGTGATCAGGAAGGTCACGCTCCTCCGCCCGCGCGTCGCGCGAGGCGGGACGCGAGGTGGCGCTTCACGTCCGGCCACTCCGCCGCGAGGATGCTGTACATCACGCTGTCGCGGACGGTCCCGTCGCGCCGGGCCTGGTGATGGCGGAGGACCCCGTCCCTCTTGGCGCCGAGCGCCTCGAGCGCCCGCTGGCTCGCGAAGTTGAAGTTGTCCGTCCGGAGGCCGACGACCGCGCAGCGGAGATCCTCGAACGCGTGCCCGAGGAGCAGCAGCTTGCAGGCTGTGTTCACGTGGCTCCTCTGCCAGCGGGCCGCGTACCACGTGTAGCCGATCTCGACGCGGTCGATCGCGGGCACGACGTCGTGGTAACGCGTCGTGCCGACGACGTCGCCCGAGCCGAGCTCCCGTATGGCCCACGGCAACATGAGTCCGGCCTTCTGCCCCGCGAGCGCGTCGGCGACGTACTTCGCCGTCTGCTCCGGCTCCGGCACGGACGTGAACCAGAGCTCCCACAGCTTCCCGTCCGCGGCCGCAGCAGCGAGGCCGGCCGCGTGCCGCGGCTCGAGCGGCTCGAGCCGGACGCCGTGGCCTTCGAGAACGAGGGGAGCGGGCCTGATCATCTGGCGACCACCACGTTTTCGATCATGCGCCTCTGCCTTCCGTCCATCACGATCCACGCCGCGCCGAGAGCGAGTCCGAGCAGGACACCGCAACCCAGCCCGACCCGACCGCCGCGTTCGCGGCTGATACGCGGGCTCCCCTTCCCCGCCTCAGCCCGCCTTCGCGGCCGGAGGCGGAGCGGCGGGCTTAGGCGGAGGAGGCGGCGGCATGCGGTTGATCGCGACGCCCCGCTCGAGAAGCGCCGGGAGGAGCGGGAGGCCCGACGGCTCGAACTGCCCCGCCTTCTTCATGGGGCTCTCGCCCTCGTACGGCCGGTAGCCGTAGCCCGGGCCGCCGGCCGCCGTGTCGGATGGCTTTTCGGTCAGCTCCGGAATCCCGAGGACCGCGCTCTTGCGGTCGAAGAACGACAGTTCGTAGTCCTTCGTCATCCAGATCGCGTCCTTCGGGCACGCGTCCACGCAGTACCCGCAGTAGACGCAGCGCAGGAGGTCGATCTCGAAGACGGTCGGGTACTTTTCGTAGGCGAGGACCGGGTGCTCCCCCGCCTCGATGTGGATGCACTCGGCCGGGCACGCCGTCTCGCACATGTAGCACGCGACGCACTTCAGCGTGTCGTCCTCGCGCTTCTTGAGGATGTGCCGGCCGCGGAAACGGCCTGAGTACTTCCGGAGCATCTCCGGGTACTGGATCGTCGGGAGGCCCTTCATGTTCGTGAGGTTCTTCAGGAAGTGAGAGAGCGTCCGGGCGAGGCCCTTGGCGATTTCGACGAGGTAGATGCTCTCGGCGAACGTGGTCTCGGGCACCTTGAGGGTGACGACTTTGGCGGCCATCAGCGATCCAGCTCCCCGGCGATGACGTTGAGCAGCCCGAGGGTCGCGACGGCGTCGGCGACGGGCCCTCCCTTGATGATCTTCTCGAAGGACGCGAAGAGCGGGAAGCAGGGGGGCCGCACCTTGAGGCGGTACGGAAAGCCGCTGCCGTCCGCGACGACGGAGAAGCCGAGCTCGCCGTTCGCACCCTCGGTGTACGAGTAAATCTCTCCCGGCGGCACCTTCACCCCTTCGAAGACGAGCTTGAAGTGGTAGATGAGCGCCTCCATCTCGTTGTAGACCATCTCCTTCGGCGGCAGGATGACGCGGTAGTCGTCCGACCGGACGGGCCCGCCGGGGAGCTTGTCGAGGATCTGCTCGATGATCCGGAGCGACTGCTTCATCTCCTCGACACGGACGAGGTAGCGGGCGTAGTTGTCGCCCTCGGTCATGATCGGGACGTCGAAGTCGACCTCGCCGTACCACTCGTACGGCTGGTCCTTGCGCAGGTCGAATGGCACGCCCGAGGCCCGGAGGCACGGGCCCGTGAAGCCCCACGCGAGCGCTTGCTCCTTCGTGACGACGCCGGTCCCGCGCAGGCGCTTCCAGACGATCTTGTTGCGCGTCACGAGGGCCTCGACGTCCGCGAGGCGCTCCCTCGTGCTCTTGATGATCTCGCGCGACCACGGGACGAAGTTCTCGGGGACGTCGTTGGCGAGGCCGCCGACGCGCCCGTAGGAGACCGTGAGCCGCGCGCCGCTGCAGGCCTCGAGGAGCTCGTAGATCAGTTCGCGCGGCTGGAACGCGTACCAGAAGTTCGTGAGGCCGCCGATGTCGACGAGGTTCGCGGCGAGGCACACGAGGTGGTCCATGACGCGGCTGAACTCGCCGAGGATCGTGCGGACCGCGAGCGCCCGCGGCGGCGGCGTGACGCCGAGCATGGATTCGATCGCCCGCGCGTAGCCGTTGTTGTTCAGCATCGGCGAGCAGTAGTTCAGGCGGTCCGTGTACGGGAACACCTGAGAGTACGTGTGCGCCTCGGACATCTTCTCGAAGCACCGGTGCAGGTACCCGCACTCGCTCTCGGCGCCGACGATCGTCTCGCCGTCAAGGCGCATGACGATGCGCAGCGTCCCGTGCGTCGCGGGCTGCGACGGCCCGAAGTTCAGCGTCATCGTCTCGAACATGTCCTCGGGCTTGTCGGTCTGGGCCGCGAGCTCGGTCTGGAGGAGGTCCTCCTCCGTGCAGAGCCAGCGCTGCTTGGCGTCGTAGTCCTTGCGGAGGGCGTGTCCGACGAAGCCGCCGTGCGTGAGGAGACGCTTCTGGTTCGGGTGGCCCGCGAAGTCGATCCCCATGAGGTCCCAGGCCTCGCGCTCGAACCAGTTCGCCGCGGGCCAGTCGTCCGTGAGCGTCGGGAC
>JBBQDQ010000128.1:0-9762 GCA_038319835.1 Thermoanaerobaculia bacterium
CATCGCCATCGAGGCGTCCTGCTGGGACTTCCCGGCCTTGAGTGCCGCCTCGTACGCCTTCTGCGCGTCCTGAGCGGCCTTCATCTGATCCTGGAACGCCTGCCCTCCGATGTCCGGTATCGCGTTCGCGCCCTTCTTGGCGGCCTCCTGGAACTGCTCGACCGTCATGCCGTTCCCGTACTTTGCGGCGTAGAACGCGGTGACCTTGTCGACGGCGTCGCCCGTCGCGAACTCACTCTGGCCTTCGGTGCGGCTGCTCGCGTAGTAGAGGTATTGCGCGCCCGGGTAGAGGGGCACCTTGAGCTGGTCGGCGGACGGGAGGGCCTGCGGGCGCCACCCTTCTCCCTGCGTTCCCCGCGCGCGCTGCGCGAGCGGCCGCGCCGCCGGATCGGAGCTGGACTCGAGCGCGCTCTTCGCGGAGCGCCTCACGGCCGGGACGGGGTCGTTCAGGAGTCCGGCAAGGAGAGCCGTGTCCTCGGCCCCCGGCGAGAGGCGCCCAAGCGCGGACGCGCCCGACGCGCGCAGCGACGCGAACGGCATCTTCGCGGCGTCGCGCGCCATCGGGCGGACGGAAGGCTGGCCCGAGTTCGCGAGGAGCGTCAGGTCGTCGGCCGCCTTCCGCGCCAGCGCCTCGAGCGCCGCCGTGCAGGCGGCCGAATTCACGTCGCCGCACGAGGTCGCGACGGAGCCGGCCTTCGCGGGAATCCAGACCGCGCGCTGCGACGCCAAAGCGGGGAGCGACGACGAAAGGACGAGAAGGACTGAGATCGATCGGGCGGCGCTCACTTCCGGCCCCCTTTCTTCGCAAGCTGCTGTCTCAGCGTCTCGAGCTCCTCCTCGAGCCGCTTCTTGACGTCGCCTCCTTCGTGCTTCGTCGTGCACGTGCCCTTGCTGCAGACCTTCTCGAGGGCCTTCTTGAGGCTGTCGAGCTCCTTGAGCTCGACGTCGTAGGCCGCGACCTCGTCCTGGGCGATCTGGGCGACCGTCCGGGTCTGACCCGGCTTGCACGACGCCGCGTGAAACCGCTCGTGCTTCTCGACTGCGTCCGCGATCCCCCTGCAGGGAGTGACTTCGCGATATTTCTCGACCTGGTCTTCGCGCAGCTTGCAGGTCTTCAGGTTCGTCCTGAGCGAGAAGCCGTAAGTGATATTTCCCTTCTCGTCGGTCTTGATCGACCAACCCACCGAGCTCCACTGGCGCATGCCGATCGTGTCCTTCGGGTCCGGCAGGTTCCAGCCGCATGCCGGCAGGACGCCGACGCCCTTCGCGCGCTCTCTCGACAGCTCCGCGGCTTTCGCCCCCTCGGCGGCCTCGTACACCTCATACGTCTGCGTGCGCGCGCCTGTCTGATCCCGGTACCACTTCTGCATTTGCAGCGCGTAACGGATCTCGGCCTCGACGCAGGGCAGCTGGCAGCAGTCGGTGCAGGGCGTGGCGGCCCGCGCTGCGAAAGGAGCCGACGCGAGGACGGCCAAAACGGCGAGGACGGGTGCGGTCGGCAGACGTCGTTTTCCTGTCATTTCGTCCCTCTCCGAATCCGGATGGCCGCGAGGCCGCATTCCGGCTGAGTCATTCCCGGGTCGAGGGTCTGCGCCGCCTCGAGGGTCCGCTCGGCGTCGTCCAGCCGGCCGACGGCGAGGTAGGCGAAGCCCAGGTTGTTCTTCGCGCGCGCGTTTCGGGGTGCTTTGCGGACCGCATCCTCCCACAGGGCGACGGGCGACGAATAGCGCGCGTTGCGGACGACAAGCCCCGCGCCGAGCGCGCACGCGAGCGCCAGGGCCAAGGCGAGGGCCGCGCGGCCCGCGGCGGGCGCCCGGGACGCCAGGGCGGACGACACGAGTGCGGCCGCGAGGAGCGCCGGCCCGACCGACGCGAGATAGAGCGGCCGCACACCCACGGGGTCGAGGCGCCACACGAAGGAGTTGCTGGGAGCGAGCGCGAGGAGGGTCCACCCCGCCGCGAACGCGAGCCACGGCGCCGCGCGCCGCGCGACGAGCGCGAGGGCGGCAAGCGCCCCCAGGCCGGCGAGGGCGAAGAGAGTCGGCCCCTCCGTCCACGCCCACTCGAGCGGCTTCGCGGGGTCGATGCTGAGCCGCCACGGGAACGCCCAGAGGCCGAGCATCGCAGGAACGGCCTGCATGTTGCCGCGCAGGGCTTCGAGCGGCGCGCGCACGGCGAGGCTGAACCCGAGGAGCTCGCGGTGGCGCGGCAGAAGCGCGAGCGCGAGCGCGGCGGCCAGCGTGCCCGCAGCGACGGGCGCGATCCGGCGCGCGCGGTCCCGCCACGGAACGCTTCGCGGCCCGAGCGTCGCCTCCCACCACACGAGGAGGAGCGGCAGGACGAGCGCCGTCTCCTTGGCGAGCGGCGCGAGGAGCGCGAGGAGCCCCGCACCGACTGCGCGCAGCGGCGACGGGGCCTCGTCCGTCGCGGCGAAGGCGAGCGCTCCGAGGACGAGGAGCGTCGAGAGGCCCGCCGACCGGCCCGAAACGTACGTCACGGTCTCGGCGGCGAGCGGATGGAGGGCCCAGAGTGCTGCGCCCGCGAATGCCGCAACCCGCGCGCCCGTGAGGCGCCGCGACGAGAGCCAGCGCTCTGCGAGGAGGAAGATGAGGACGGCCGACGCCGCGTGAAACGCGACGTTGACGAGCCGGAAGCCGGCCGGCGACGGCCCGTGCGCCCACGCGCCGAGCGCGTACGTGACCTTCAGGAGCGGACGCCCGAGATGCGGAAGGCGCGCCCAGAACTCCGCGCCCGGCGCCACGCTCCCGGCGACCTCGGCCTGGTCGTCGAACACGAACCCCGCGCCCAGCGCCCCGGCGAACGGCGCGGCCGCGATGGCGGCCACGAGCGCGCCCCCGGCCCGGGACGAGAGCCGGAGATTCAGCGGCGGCCCCCGAAGGCGTCGTTGAGCGCGACGAACGGGGCGGCGCCCTCGAGGCCGTCGAAGGTCCCGGCGTCGACGATGCTGCTCGCGGCCCGGAGGAACGCGCCCCACGCCACGCGGGCCAGCGCGGAGCCCACGGAGATGCGGCGCACGCCGAGGTCGGCGAGGGACGCCACGGACAGCTCCGGACTGGGCGCGGACACGATCACGTTCACGGGTCTCGGGGCAACGGCCTTCACGATCGCCGCGATCTGGCCGGGCTTCCTCACGCCGGGAGCGAAGAGGCAGTCGGCTCCGGCCTCCGCGAAGGCGGCGAGTCTCTCGAGTGCGACGCGTTCCGCGTCGGGGTGGCCGACGAGCCACGCCTCGCAGCGCGCCGTCAGGACGACGGGCACGCCCGACGCGTCGATCGCCGCGCGAGCCGCCCGCACGCGCTCGACGGCGAGACCGGTCTCGTACAGCGGCGCGGACGCGTTCCCCGTCGCGTCCTCGATCGAGAGGCCCGCGACGCCCGCTGCGACGCAGAGCGCGACGTTCGAGGCGACGTCCTCCGGAGCGTCCGCATATCCGTTCTGGAAGTCCGCCGTCACGGGCAGGGGCGTCGCTTCGACGAGCTCCTTCACGTGCGCGAGCATCGTGTCGCGGGGAACGGCGTGCACGGCGTCGGGCAGCCCCTTCGAGAACGCGAAGCCGGCGGACGTCGTCGCGAGCGCATGGAACCCGAGGCGATGGAGGAACACGGCCGAGCCCACGTCCCACGGATTCGGCACGACGAAGCAGCCGGCGGCGTGCAGCGTTCGAAAGGCGGCGACCGGGGATTCGCTCATGGGGCCTCCGCGCGAATTCTAGAGTCCGCCGCTCCCGGGCACGTGCCAGAATCCGGTGCCCGCCGAACGTTTCTACCCTGAGGGGGTCCCCATGCTCGTGCGCCTCGCCGCCGCCGGCCTTTCCTTCGTCCTCGCGAACGCCGTCTTCGCCGCCGGGCCTCCCGCCGGCCCGTCGAAGATGCTCACGGACCCGGCGCTCTCGGCCGAGCGAATCGCGTTCGTCTGGGGGAACGACGTCTGGACGTGTCGCCTCGACGGCAGCGCCGTCCAGCGCATCACGTCCGGGCCCGGCGCAAAGATGCGTCCCGCCTTCAGCCCGGACGGCTCGCTCCTCGCCTTCAGCGCCGAGCTGGACGGCAACCTCGACGTCTACGTCGTGCCGGCCGCCGGCGGGGTCCCGAAGCGCCTCACCTGGCACCCGGGCCGCGACGTCGTGCAGGGCTTCACGCCCGACGGCAAGTCCGTCCTCTTCACGTCGCCGCGCGCCGCCGCGAACACGCGGCACACACAGCTCTTCACCGTGCCCGTCGACGGCGGCCTCGAGACGCAGCTGCCGATCCCGAACGCCGCCCGCGCCGCGTTCTCGCCGGACGGAAAGACGATCGCCTACAACCCGAACGCCCCCGCCCACCTGCAGTGGAAGCGCTACCGGGGCGGCACGGTCTCGACCGTGTGGCTCTACGACGTCGCGACGCACGCGATCGACCGCATCCCGCAGCCAGCCTCGCGCTGCAACGACGTCGACGCCGTCTGGCTCGGCGGCACCGTGGTCCTGCGCTCGGACCGCGACGGCGAGTTCAACCTCTACGCGTACGATCCTTCGAAGAAATCCCTCGACCTGCTGACCCGCTACACGGACTTCCCCGTTCTCGGCGCCGCCTCCGCCGCCGGCCGGATTGTCTTCGAGCAGGCGGGCACGCTCCACCTCTACGAGCTCTCGTCGAACCGGGTCGTCGATCTCCCGATCTCCCTCGCCTCCGACCTCCTCGAGACCCGCCCGCGCTGGGCGAAGGGCGCCAGGTGGATTCGCAGCGCGGCTCTCTCCCCCTCCGGCGCGCGCGCACTCTTCGATTTCCGCGGCGAGATCGTGAGCGTCCCCGCCGAGAAGGGCGACCCGCGCAACCTCACGAACACCGTCGCCGTCCACGAGTCCGCTCCGGCGTGGTCGCCCGATGGCAAGGAGATCGCGTACGTCTCCGACGAGAGCGGCGAGAACGAGATCGTCGTGAAGGCCCAGGACGGCACGGGCTCGCCCCGGAAGATCAAGATCCCCGGCGCGGGCTTCTACGACGAGCTGACGTTCTCTCCGGACGGCAGGAAGCTCGTCCTCACGGACAACTCGCTGACGCTGTGGATCGTCGACCTCGCGACGGCCGCCTCGAAAAAGATCGCCTCCGAGCGCCTCTACGCGCCCACGCGCTACAAGATGCTCCACGGCTCCTGGTCGCCCGACTCGCGCTTCGTCGCGTACACCCTCTCGGGTCCCACGTACATCCGCTCGGCGTACGTCTACTCCGTGGACGAGGACAAGTCCCGCCCGCTGACGGACGGCCTTTCGGACGTCTCGGACCCGGTCTTCGACAAGGGCGGCAAGCTCCTCTTCTTCCTCGCCTCCACCGACGCCGGCCCGCAGCGCAACTGGTTCTCCCTCCAGAACACCGATGCGAAGCCCACGAACGCGATCTACGTCGCGACGCTGAAGAAGGGCACGCCCTCGCCGGTGGCCAAGGAGAGCGACGAGGAGAAGGCCGAGAAGGACGCTGATCCAGCCGACAAGACCGCAAGGGTTTCGAAGAAGGTCGATCCCGTCGTGATCGACTTCGACGGCTTCGACCTGCGCATTGTCGATCTCCCGGTCCACCGGGCCGACATCACGGACCTGCAGGCCGGGAGCGCGGGACAGCTCTTCTTCCTGCGCGAGAACGACGGCAAGAAGTCCCTTCAGCGCTTCGACCTCAAGGACCGCAAGACCGAAACGATCGTCCCCGAGCTGGAGCGCTTCGAGGTCTCGCACGACGGTAAGAAGGTCCTCTTCAAGCTCAAGGAGGCCTGGTCCATCGTCGCCTCGTCCGGGAAGAAGACCCCCGACCCGAAAGACGGCGCCAAGGACACCGGCGACGGCAAGCTGAAGCTCGACGCCGTGCAGGTGCGCGTCGACCCGCGCGCCGAGTGGCCCGAGATCTTCGACGAGGCCTGGCGCGTGAACCGCGACTACTTCTACGACCCGAAGATGCACGGACGCGACTGGCCCGCGATGAAGGCGAAGTACGCGCCGTTCCTGCCGTACCTGTCGTCCCGCGGCGACCTCAACCGCCTCATCCAGTGGATGTGCAGCGAGCTGGCCGTCGGCCACCACCGCAACACACCGGGCGAGTCGTACCTCGAGGCGACGCCCGTCCCGGGCGGCCTCCTCGGCGCGGACTACGAGGTCGCGAACGGACGCTACCGGTTCAGGAAGGTGTTCGGCGGCCTGAACTGGAACCCCGAGCTGCGCGCCCCGCTCTCCGAGCCCGGCATCGAGGCGAAGGCGGGCGAGTACCTGCTCGCCGTGAACGGCCGGGACCTCGTCCCGCCCGAGAATCTCTACGCGCGCTTCGAGGCGACGGCCGGGAAGATCGTCGGGATCACGATCGGCCCGAACGCGGACGGCAAGGGCTCGCGCACGGTCAACGTCGTGCCCGTGCCGGACGAGGTCCAGCTGCGCGTTCGCGACTGGGTGGAAGGGAACATCCGGAAGGTCGACGCCGCGACGGGCGGCCACGTGGCGTACGTCTACGTGCCGAACACGGCCGGCCTCGGGCACACGTACTTCAAGCGCTACTTCTACCCGCAGGCCGCCAAGGACGCGATCATCGTGGACGAGCGGTTCAACGGCGGCGGCAGCGTGGCCGACTACTACATCGAGGCGCTCACCCGTCAGCCGATCGCGTGGTGGACGATGCGCTACGGCGAGGACATGAAGACGCCGTCCGGATCGATCCAGGGGCCGAAGGTCATGCTCATCGAGGAGAACGCCGGCTCCGGCGGCGACCTCCTGCCGTGGATGTTCCGGCACTTCAAGGTCGGCACGCTCGTGGGCAAGCGCACGTGGGGCGGCCTCGTCGGCATCCTCGGCTTCCCGACGCTCATGGACGGCGCCGTCGTCACCGCGCCGAACCTCGCGTTCTGGACACCGGAGGAAGGCTACGGCGTCGAGAACGTCGGCGTCCCGCCCGACGTCGAGGTCGAGCAGACGCCGGCCGACGTCATCGCCGGCCACGATCCCCAGCTCGAGAAGGCAATTGCGATCGCGATGGAGGAGCTGAAGAAGAACCCGCCCGTCAGGCCGAAACGACCGGCGCTGCCGGTGAGGTAACGCTCAATACCCTGCGCGCACGCGGACGAGCGCCTATTTTCGGGCGCCCGCCTTTCTCAGGAGCGCTTCGATCTCCGTACGCTTGAAAATCTCCGCGAACATGAGGGGGGTCGCGCCGCCCTTGGCGCGGACGTTCGGGTCGGCGCCGGCCGCGAGAAGCGCCTGCACGCTGGACGGTGAGCAGCCGAGCTGGACGGCCCAGAGGAGCGCCGTAGACCCGTTGTCGTCCTTCGTCTTCACGTCTCCGTGCGCCTTCACGAGCGCTTCCAGGATCTCGGAGCGCGGCTTCTCGGGCCCCTGGTCGCCGCACCCCATCGCGGCGAGGAGCATGGGATACGTCCCGCCCTTCGCCTTCGCGTTCGGCGACATCCCGATCCCGAGGAAGAGCCGCACGGCGTCGAGGTTCGCGTCCGAGATCGCGTGCGCAAACGCGTCCTCGTCGTAGGCATAGCCGAGCTTGCCCAGCGCGAGCTTCGGATCGCCGCCGGGCGCCTCAGCGCCGAACCCCTCGGCCTCGGGCTCGAGCTCGACCGTGCCGCCCGGCACCACCCTGGCCCTCACGTTCGCGTGGAAGTGCCACACCTGGCCGATCATCTTCGACTTGAATTCAGCGTCGACACGGCCCGATCCGTACTTTCTCAGGTCGAGCGTGGGACGCTCGAGGCCCATCCGCCCGCTCTGGGGCAGGTTCTCGTCGTACGGGACGGCGCGCACCGCGTCGCTCCCGACGTTCCAGAGGATTCGGACGGCGTGGAGTGCACCGGTTTTCGCGAGTGCCGTGAGACGAGCGACCGAGCGGTCTCCGTCGACCTTCCGGTCCGAGGCGAGGATGACGAGCCACTTCTCTCCGCCCTCGCCCGTCTCCTCGGTGGCGACGACCGCCTTGAGGATCGTCGTCTTCCCGTTCACCGTGAGCGTTCCGAGCGCGTCGTCGGCGCGCGCCGGAAGGGAAAGAGCGGCGGCGAGCACGGCGAGGACGATTTTTCTCATGGTGATGCTCCGGCAGCCGCGTGAATCATAGGGCGACGCGGACCGTTCGCCCCTTACGACACCAGGTACGCCCAGACGCTGACCTTCCGCGGCGCCGTGTGAAGGTTGTACGCGAAGGCGAGCGCGTAGGGGCCGAGAACCGGGAAGCGCACGATGTAGCTGCTGCGGTTGTGGGGCGAGCCGTGCCACGTGCCGGCGCCCGACACGAGGTTGAAGTTCACGCCTTGCGGGGCCGCGAGGTTCTGCTCGAACGTGACGGTGTGGCCCGCGCTCAGCGTGCCTGCCGCGTCGAACGCGAAGCTCATCGTGAGGTCCACGGGATCCTCGCCCGGGCCGAACTGCTCGAAGTCGACGAAGACGTTCATGAACCGGTGGCCGTCGACCTTCTGCCACGTGCCCACGTTGATTCCGGTCTGGGCGGGGATCGTCTGCGCCGTCATGAACTTGAGGACGGTCGTACAGGCGGTGGTGCACGGACCCGATTTCAGCTTGATGGGCATCTCGACTCGCTCCTTCCGCAACGGGTGGAATGACGACGCCGGAATCATAGTGCCGGGAGGCCGACCTGGCGTGAGCCACGTCCCCTGATCTAGGCTCGCGTCGGCGGGGTGCGCCTTGAAAGTCCGCTTCGAGTTCACGGCGTTCAAGTCGGCCGGAGAGCGCGCGGAGTTTTTCGCGCAATGCCGCGCGCGGCTCATCGAGCGCCGGGCCGACGGACCTCCACCGACTCCCCCACCGTGATCACCATGAGGTCCTCCCCCGTGACGAGCGGACCCGCGTAGGTCGTCCGCGTGGGCGCCTCGGCCTCCTTCGCCGTCGCGGGAGACGGGACGATGTGGGAGTACACGGCGAGCTTCGGCTTGACGGCGGTGAAGACCCGGCCCGCGTCCTCGGCCGTCGTGTGGTGATCGATGATCCGCTGGGTCCTGGCAGGGTCGCGCACCTGGGAGAGGCGGCGCTCGACCTCCGTCACGACGACCTCGTGCACGAGGACGTCGCATTCCCGCGTAGTCGACCCGATATCCGTACGCGGGCTTCACGGGGCCGTGGTCCACGGCGAACGCCGTGATCTTCACGCCGTTCACCTCGATCACCGTCTCGGGCGCGACGTCCTTCGCGTCGACCTCGACGCCCGCTCCGGGCAGGCGCTCGTCCACGTCGCGGCGCGTCTTCACGTCGAATTCGTAGGCCTTCTGGAGATTCGCCATCAGCGCCGCGCTTCCCTCCGGCCCCCGCAGGACGAGCGGCTTCGACCGCCCGAAGAGCCACCCCGTGAGCCAGAGGTCCGGAAGACCGACGACGTGGTCGGAGTGGAGGTGCGTGAGGAGGGCGAGGTCGACTCCGGTGAGCAGCTCCCGCCCGCCCACCGTGAAGAGCCGCTCGGCCGCGCCGCGCCCCGCGTCCACGAGGATGCGCGTCGGCGGCGTCGTCGCGGCCTCGACGAGGATCGCGGGACCCGAGCGCTCGGGCATCGGGCGCGGCGTGCCGGTGCCGAGGAGAGTGATGCGCAGCGGAGGCGGCGCCTTCGGTACGTCGACGGCGGGCGCAGGCCCGGCCGCGAGCAGCGCGAAGAAGGCGGCGGCGCCGATTCCCTGTCTCATCCCTAGACCCAACGAAACCGCTTGACCGCGAGGACGAACGACAGGACCGCCCACACGCCCAGAATCAGGAGCCCGGTCCCGTGGCCCGCGAGCGTTGCGCCGTCG
>JBBQDQ010000129.1:0-9760 GCA_038319835.1 Thermoanaerobaculia bacterium
CTCGCGTTCGTCTCGACGCGCTCGGGGACGCCGCAGGTGTGGCTCCTCGACCTCGCGGGCGGCGAGCCGCGAAAGCTGACCGACTTTGCGGCCGGCGTCCAGGACCCGCTCGTCTTCTCGCCGGACGGGAAGAAGCTCGCGTTCGTCTCGGACGTATACCCCGCGTGCGCGGACGAGGCCTGCAACAAGAAGACCCGTGAGGACCTCGAGAAGGACCCGGTCAAGGTCCATCACCTCACGCACCTCCTCTACCGGCACTGGGACGAGTGGCGCGAGAACGTGCGGCACCACGTGTTCGTTCTCGACGTCGCCTCGGGCGCGGCCACGGACGTGACGCCCGGCGACTTCGACTCGCCGCCCAGCCTCTACGAGGACGGCGGGATCGCCTTCTCGCCCGACGGCAAGGAGATCGCGTTCGTCTCAAACCGCGACGGGGCCGACAAGGAAGCGTTCACGACGAACAAGGACGTCTGGACGGTGCCCGTCACGGGGGGAACGGCCGAGAAGCTGACGGTCGCGAACCCCGCCGCGGACTTCGACCCCAGGTACACGCCGGACGGCTCCTCGATCCTCGTCCGCGCCCAGCGCCGCGCGACGTTCGAGGGCGACCGCTGGTACCTCGACGTCTACGACCGCAAGACGAAGGCGAAGCGGACGGTGTTCGAAGTTCCGGATCTCTCCGTGGACGAATTCGCCCTTTCGAAGGACGGAAAGACGGTGTACTTCACGGCAGAAAGAGAGGGGAGAAGGGATTTCTTCGAAGTGTCCCTCGCGGGCGGCGCGCCTCGCGAGCTCCTGAAGGGGGGGGACATCGGCAACGTTCGGATCGGGTCCGGCTTCGCCGTCTTCACGAAGAACTCGCTGACGACGCCCAGTGAGATTTTCCTTCTTCCACTCGAAGAAAAATCTTCTTCTTCTCCCTCTTCCCCGAAGGCTCTTACGGACGAGAACCGCTCCTGGCGCAAGGACGTCGCCATGTCGGCGCCCGAGAGCCTCTCGACGACGGGCGCCGGCGGCGCCCGCGTGCAGTACTGGCTCGTGAAGCCGCCGATGTTCGACGCGGCGAAGAAGTACCCGGTCGTGTTCCTCATCCACGGCGGCCCGCAGGGCGCGTGGGAGGACGGCTGGTCGGCCCGCTGGAACCCGACGCTGTGGGCGGCGCAGGGCTGGGTCGTCGTGGCCCCGAACCCGCGCGGCTCGACGGGCTTCGGCCAGAAGTTCGTGGACGAGATCTCGGGCGACTGGGGCGGCAAGGTCATGACGGACCTCGACGCCGTCTTCGACGCGGTCGTGAAGCTGCCGTTCGTCGACGCGACGAAGCAGGGCATCGCGGGCGCGAGCTACGGCGGCTACGCCGTGGACTGGATCCTCGGCCACACGAACCGCTTCAAGGCGGCCGTCACGCACGACGGCGTCTTCAACCTCGAGTCGATGTCGCTCGTGACCGAGGAGCTGTGGTTCTCGGGCTGGGAATTCGGCGGGATGCCGTGGAGCGAGGCCGCCCGCAAGCAGTATGCGAAGTGGTCGCCGCACCTTCATGCGCAGAACATCCGGACGCCGACGCTCATCGTCACGAACGAGCTCGACTTCCGCGTCCCCGTCGACCAGGGGCTGCAGATGTTCACCGTCCTGCGCGGCAACGGCGTTCCGGCCGAGGCGCTCGTCTTCCCGGACGAGGGCCACTGGGTTCTCAAGCCGCTCAACAGCAAGCGCTGGCACGAGGCCGTCTTCTCGTGGATGAAGAAATACCTCGAAAAATGAGCTAACGTCCGCCCTCCGGCCCGGCGGGGGTGGCGGAATTGGCAGACGCGCGGGACTTAGGATCCCGTGGGGCAACCCGTGAGGGTTCGAGTCCCTCCTCCCGCACCAGAACCCCTCCGGAATCAAAGACTAAGGACACACGATGCTCACCTCTTTCGTCGACGAATCTCCCACGAAGAAAGCCCTCACCTTCGAGGTGCCCGCCGAGGACGTGAAGGCGGCGACCGAGAAGACGATCAAGGTCTTCGCCAAGCAGGTCCGCCTCCCGGGCTTCCGCCCCGGCAAGGCGCCGGCGCACATCATCCGGCAGCGGTTCGCCGAGGAGATCAAGGGCGAGGTGCTCGAGCGCCTCATCCAGGAGTCCCTCATGGAGGCGCTCCGCGAGAAGAACCTCGTCCCGCTCGGCCAGCCGAAGATCGCGGATCTGAAGTTCGAGTTCGAGGCGCCGCTCTCGTTCAAAGTCGACATCGAGGTCCGGCCGGTGGTCGAGCCGAAGGACTACCGCGGACTGAAGGTGCCCGGCGGCTCGGCGGCGGTGACGGACGAGGACGTGGACCGCGTGCTCGGGCGCATCCGCGAAAGCCACGCCACGTACGACGCCGTCGAGGGCCGCCCCGTGAAGGACGGCGACTTCGCTCTCGTGGACATCAAGGGGTCGTTCCCGACAGGCGACGGCGAGGACTTCAACCGCGAGAAGGTGCTCGTCGAGATCGGCGGCGAGGGCACGATGCCCGAGCTGTCGGCCCACCTCCGCAACGCCGAGGCGGGCGCCACCGTCAGCTTCCAGAAGGACTTCGCGAAGGACGTCCCGGACTCGGAGTTCGCGGGGAAGACCGTGCTGTACACGGTCCACCTCGTCGCGATCAAGACGCGCGTCATGCCCGCGCTCGACGACGAGCTCGCCCGGCTCGCGCTCACGCCGCGCGAGGGCGAGGCGCCGGAAGGCGCATCGCTCGCGATGCTCCGGGAGAAGATCCACGAGTCCGTCACGAAGGAGAAGGACCAGACCGTGCGCGAGCAGCGGCGCCGCGCCGCGCTCGACGGCCTCCTCGCGCTCAACGAGGTCCCCGCGCCCGAGTCCATGGTCGAGTCCGAGATCGACTCTGCTCTCAAGGAGTACGCGCGCCACATGGCGCGGCAGGGAGTGGACCTCAAGGACGCGAAGATCGACTGGAACGAGCTCCGCAAGGAGGCCCGCGCCTCGGCCGAGCGCCGCGTGAAGGAGTACCTCCTTCTCGACGCCATCGGCGAGAAGGAGAGCCTCTCCGTCACGGACACCGAGCTCGACGCCGAGCTCAAGCGCCGCGCGCAGGGAATGGGCATGTCCTTCACGGAGCTCAAGGGAGCGCTGGTCAAGGCCGACCGGCTCGAAGGCATCCGCGAGGAGCTCCGGATCGACCGCGTCGTCGACTTCCTCGTCGCCGAAGCGGTCGTCGCCGGCTGAGTACACTACCGGTCGTTGGAGGCCACCCGATGCTGATTCCCATGGTCATCGAGCAGACGAACCGCGGCGAGCGCGCGTACGACCTCTACTCGCGCCTGCTGAAGGACAACGTCATCTTCCTGGGCTCGGGGATCAACGACGACGTCGCGAACCTCGTGATCGCGCAGATGCTCTTCCTCGAAGCCGAGAACCCCGAGAAGGACATCACGCTCTACATCAACTCGCCCGGCGGATCGGTGTCGGCGGGCCTCGCGATCTACGACACGATGCAGTACGTCAAGCCGGACGTCGCGACCTATTGCCTCGGCCAGGCGGCGTCGATGGGCGCCATGCTCCTCGCGGGCGGCGCGAAGGGCAAACGCGCCGCCCTCCCGAACGCGCGCATCCTCATCCATCAGCCGCACGGCGGCGCCGAGGGCCAGGCCTCCGACATCGAGATCCAGGCCCGCGAGATGCTGCGCACGAAGCAGCGCCTCAACGAGATCCTCGCCCACCACACGGGGCAGCCGGTGGACAAGATCTCGAGGGACACGGACCGCGACAACATCTTCGAGCCCGACGCCGCCCGGGAGTACGGCCTGATCGACCTCGTGATCCGGCGCCGCGAGGAGATCAAAGCCACCGCGTAACCGCGGTCCCCGGGCCCGCGGGAATGCCGCGGCCCGGTGGTTTGTTGCACGGGAACCGGAGGCGGTAAGATGCCGCCTCAGGACCTTCCAGGGGGGGCCGGGGTAGCGATGACGAAGAAAACGGGCACGGGCGACGTCCTGCGCTGCAGCTTCTGCAACAAGTCGCAGCGCGACGTCAAGAAGCTCATCGCGGGGCCGACGGTCTACATCTGCGACGAGTGTGTCGACATCTGCCTCGACATCATTGCGGAAGACCGGGTCCTCGACCAGGCCAAGCCCGAGACGAAGCTCCCGAAGCCTCGCGAGGTCAAGGAGTTCCTCGACGAGTACGTCGTGGGGCAGGAGACGGCCAAGCGCAAGCTCGCGGTCTCCGTCTACAACCACTACAAGCGGATCGACTACTTCGAGAAGAACCGCAAGCTCGACGTCGAGCTCCAGAAGTCGAACATCCTCCTGATCGGGCCGACGGGGACGGGGAAGACTCTCCTCGCGCAGACGCTCGCCCGGATGCTGTCCGTCCCGTTCACGATCGCGGACGCGACGACGCTCACGGAGGCCGGGTACGTCGGCGAGGACGTCGAGAACATCATCCTCAAGCTCTACCAGGCGGCCGGGCAGGACAAGGAAAAGACCGAGCGCGGGATCGTCTACATCGACGAGATCGACAAGATCGCGCGCAAGGGCGAGAACCCGTCCATCACCCGCGACGTCTCGGGCGAGGGCGTGCAGCAGGCGCTCCTGAAGATCCTCGAGGGGACGATCACGAACGTGCCCCCGCAGGGCGGCCGCAAGCATCCCCACCAGGAGTTCATCCAGATCGACACGACGAACATCCTCTTCATCTGCGGAGGCGCGTTCGTCGGGCTCGAGGACATCATCGGCCGCCGCCTGACCGAGAAGTCCATGGGCTTCGGCGCGAAGATCATCTCCAAGAAGGAGAAGCGCGCCGGGGACATCCTCGAGAAGGTGCATCCCGAGGACATGATCAAGTTCGGGATGATCCCCGAGTTCGTCGGCCGCGTGCCCGTCGTCGCGACGCTGCACGACCTGGACCGCGCCGCGCTCGTCGCGATCCTCAAGGAGCCCAAAAACTCCCTCATCAAGCAGTACCAGGCGCTCCTCGACTTCGAGAACGTGAGCCTGAGGTTCACGGACGACGCGCTCGAGTCGATCGCGGAAGAGGCGATCGTGCGCAACGTGGGAGCCCGCGGGCTCAAGATCATCCTCGAGGAGCTGATGCTGGACATCATGTACCGCGTCCCCTCCGAGGAAGAGATCGAGGAGTGCGTCATCACGAAGGACGCCGTCCTGCGCCGCGCCGCGCCCATCCTCTCGCTCCGGAAGGCGGGCTGAATTGGGGCTCGGTGACCCGATGACGACGCAAACTTCCCTCGAGCCCGCCGCGATCGCGCCGCGCTCGCTCCCGCTCGTTCCCCTGCGCGACATGGTCGTCTTTCCGCGGATGATGGCGCCGTTCGTCGTGGGCCGCGCCTCGTCGATCGCCGCCCTCGAAGCGGCGCTCGCGACGCCCGAGAAGAAGATCTTCCTCGCGGCGCAGAAGGACCCGAAGATCGACGAGCCCGCCGCGGGCGACATCCACGAGACGGGCGTCATCGCGTCGGTCGTCCAGTCGCTCAAGCTCCCGAACGGCCACATCAAGGTCATGGTCGAGGGCGTCGTGCGGGGGACGATCCGCTCGTTCGCGCCGGGTGCCGGCCACCTCGCCGTCACGGTCGAGCCTCTCGCGCCGCGCGCGCTCGGCTCGGCGGCCGAAGACGTCGGTCCGTACCTCGCGAAGGTGCTCGCCGTGTTCGAACAGTACGCGAAGCTGTCGCACCACCTCGCGTTCGAGGGCCTCCTCTCGTCGCTCAAAATGGACGACCCGGACGTCTTCGCGGACATGCTCGCCGGACACCTGCCGTCGTCGATCGCGACGCTGGAAAAGCAGACTCTCCTCGAGACGGTGAACCCGCTCGAGCGCCTCCAGAAGCTCCAGGACCTGCTCGAGATCGAGATCGAGAAGATCAACATCGATCGCCGGATCAACAACAAGGTCAAGAAGCAGATGGAGCGGGCCCAGAAGGAGTACTACCTCAACGAGAAGATCAAGGCGATCCACCAGGAGCTCGGCAAGAAGGACGACAAGTCCGACGAGATCGAGGAGCTCCGGACGAAGATCGAGAAGGCCGGGATGCCGAAGGAGACGAAGGAGAAGGCGCTCGCCGAGCTCAAGCGGCTCGAGGCCATGCCGAACGTCTCCGCCGAGGCGACCGTCTCGCGCAACTACATCGACTGGCTCGTGACGGTGCCCTGGAAAAAGGCGACGCGCGAGATGCGGGACATCAAGCGCGCCGAGAAGATCCTGAACGAGGACCACTTCGGGCTCGAGAAGGTCAAGGAGCGCATCCTCGAGTTCCTCGCCGTCCGCCAGCTCGTCACCGAGACGAAGGGCTCCATCCTGTGCTTCGCGGGCCCTCCGGGCGTCGGCAAGACCTCCCTCGCGAAGAGCATCGCCAGGTCGCTCAACCGCAAGTTCGTGCGCCTGTCCCTCGGCGGCGTGCGCGACGAGGCCGAGATCCGCGGCCACCGGCGCACCTACATCGGTGCGTTCCCCGGCCAGATCATCCAGCTCATGAAGAAAGCGGGGACCGTGAACCCCGTGTTCCTCCTCGACGAGGTCGACAAGATGTCGATGGACTTCCGGGGCGACCCGTCCTCGGCGCTCCTCGAGGTCCTCGACCCCGAGCAGAACCACTCGTTCGTGGACCACTACCTCGACGCGGAGTACGACCTCTCGAAGGTCATGTTCATCGCGACGGCGAACGTGATCCACCCGATCCCGCCCGCCCTCAAGGACCGCATGGAGATCATCTCGCTGTCGGGCTACACGCCGAACGAGAAGGTCGCGATCGCGAAGCAGTTCCTCGTCAAAAAGCAGGTCAAGGAGAACGGCCTCACGCCCGAGCAAGCCGTCTTCGAGGACGGCGCGCTCTACGGGCTCATCGAGAACTACACGCGCGAGGCGGGCGTCCGCAGCCTCGAGCGCGAGATCGCCTCCGTGTGCCGGAAGATCGCCCGCAAGATCGTCGGCAAGGACGTCGAGACGCCCGTGGCGGTCACGGCGGAGAACCTCGGCTCGTTCCTCGGCAAGACGAAGTACCGCATGAGCAAGAAGGGCGAGAAGGCGGAGATCGGCCTCACGACCGGCCTCGCCTGGACGGAGTCGGGCGGCGACGTCCTCCACATCGAGACGACGCTCATGCGCGGCAAGGGCAACCTCGTCCTGACGGGGCAGCTCGGCGACGTCATGCAGGAGTCCGCGCGCGCGGCGCTCTCCTACGTGAGGACGCGGGCCGAGCTCTACGGGGCCGAGCCGGACTTCTACGAGAAGAAGGACATCCACGTCCACATCCCGGAGGGCGCGATCCCGAAGGACGGCCCTTCGGCCGGCATCACGCTCGCGACGTCCATCCTCTCGGCGGTCACGCGGATCCCGGTCCGCAAGGACATCGCGATGACGGGCGAGATCACGCTCCGTGGGAAGGTCCTCCCCGTGGGGGGCATCAAGGAGAAGCTTCTCGCGGCCTACCGCGCGGGGATCACGACCATCGTCCTCCCCAAGGAGAACGAGAAGGATCTCGACGACCTGCCGGAGGAGATCCGGAACGTCATGGAGTTCCATCTCGTCGAGGACGTGGACGAGGTCGTCCGGCTTACGCTGGAGGGCGCGCCCACGCCGATGGTGCCGAAGGACCTGGCCGCCGAGGCCGGGACGACGACGCCTCAGTGACCTGATAAGCTATCGGCCGGGGCGGGTTCCCGCCCCTCTTACCACCCAAGAAAACTCCTCTTCCCCCTCCCGGGGGATTTCGACGATTCCCATGACGACGCCCCTGTCTTCCGCGAGGTCGCGCACCGGCTCAAGGCCCGGCGGCGCCAAAGGTGTGCTCGCCTCCGGAGCGGACGTCCGCCTCGTTCTCGCGGCCCACCGCCCCGGCGAGCGTCCGAAAAATGCCCTTCCGGCGCTGGCGGTGCTCGGCCGTTCGAACGTGGGGAAGTCGAGCCTCCTGAACGCGCTCCTCGGCGTGAAGGTCGCGCGCGTTTCGCAGACGCCTGGCCGCACGCAGGCCCTCTACTGGTACCGCGTCGGCGACCGCTTCGACGTCGTCGACTGCCCCGGGTACGGCTATGCGAAGACGGGGAGAGAGAAGAGAGAATCCTTCGAAGGGTTGATCGAGACTCTGCTGATCGGTGAATCCGGGATCGCCGGCGCGACGGCCGCGCTGCTGCTCGTGGATTCCAGGCTCGAGCCGCAGAGCTCCGACCTCTCCATGGCCCTCTTTCTAAGAGAATCTTCTCTTCCCACGTTCGTCGCCGCGACGAAGTGGGACGCGGTAAAGCCCTCCGAACGCGTCCGCAGGGAACGCGCGCTCGCCGCGGCGTACCGCGACGCATCCCGCCCCCTCCTGCCCGTCTCGTCCGAGACCGGCGAAAACCTCCCCGAGCTCGCGCGCCTCCTGCGCGCGGCGCTCACTCCCTCCCCCAAGGAGTAACCCATGCCCCGACGCAAGGTCCCCGGCGCCGACTACGCCGCCCGCGACATCGACCCCCGCGAGCTTCCGGCCGACGTGGAGGAGCAGCCGGCGCCGGCCGCCCCCGCCGAGCCGATGCTCGACATCCGGACGCTCCACAACCAAACGATGCCGCAGCTTCTCAAGATCGCGCAGGAGCTTGACGTCGAGGGCGCGCCCGCGCTGCGCAAGCAGGAGCTGATCTTCAAGATCCTCCAGACGCAGACGGAGCGCCTGGGCCTCATCTTCTCGGAAGGTGTCCTCGAGGTCCTGCCGGACGGCTTCGGCTTCCTGCGCGCCCCCGAGTACAACTACCTCGCCGGCCCGGACGACATCTACGTCTCGCCGTCGCAGATCCGCAAGTTCGGGCTGCGCACGGGTGACACGATTTCGGGCCAGATCCGCCCGCCGAAGGAAGGGGAGCGGTACTTCGCCCTCATCAAGGTCGAGGCCGTCAACTTCGAGCACCCGGACGTCGCGCGCGAGAAAATCCTCTTCGACAACCTGACGCCGCTCTACCCGGAAGAGCGGATCCGTCTCGAGACCGCGAACCTCTCCTCGCGCGTCCTCGACCTCATCGCGCCCGTCGGCAAGGGCCAGCGCGGCCTCATCGTGGCCCCGCCCCGCACGGGCAAGACGATGCTCCTGCAGGCGCTCGCGAACTCGATCACGACGAACCACCCCGAGATCACGCTCATCGTCCTCCTGATCGACGAGCGGCCCGAGGAGGTCACGGACATGCAGCGCTCCGTGAAGGGCGAGGTCATCTCCTCGACGTTCGACGAGCCGGCGACGCGGCACGTGCAGGTCGCCGAGATGGTCATCGAGAAGGCCAAGCGCCTCGTCGAGCACAAGCGCGACGTCGTGATCCTCCTCGACTCGATCACGCGCCTCGCCCGCGCCTACAACACGACGTGCCCGCCCTCGGGCAAGGTCCTGTCGGGCGGCGTGGACGCAAACGCCCTCCAGAAACCGAAGCGGTTCTTCGGGGCGGCGCGGAACATCGAGGAGGGCGGCTCGCTCACGATCATGGCGACGGCCCTCATCGACACGGGCTCGCGCATGGACGACGTCATCTTCGAGGAGTTCAAGGGCACCGGCAACATGGAGGTCCACCTCGACCGCAAGCTCGTCGACCGCCGCGTCTTCCCGGCCATTGATCTCAACAAGTCGGGCACGCGCAAGGAAGAGCTGCTCCTCGACAAGCAGGAGCTCAACCGGGTCTGGATCCTCCGCAAGGTCTTGAACCCGCTCTCGACCGTCGAGGCGATGGAGCTCCTCATCGAGCGCCTCGACAAGACGAAGAACAACGCGGAGTTCCTCGGGTCGATGTCGGCGGGGTGATTCGTGGTACC
>JBBQDQ010000130.1:0-9703 GCA_038319835.1 Thermoanaerobaculia bacterium
GTGCTGATGGACCCGAGCCAACGCCTCTTGCCGCTCGAGCTTTCCTTCGGCGTCAGCCCGAGCGAGCCCGCAAATCGGCGGCTCGATTTGAAGCGTCCGAGGTCGCCCACCATCCCCGAGAACGCCGTGGCGTTCCTCCTCGCTCGCTGAGCTTGATATCGTCAGGCAACGCAGCGGACTCGCGTCGCTCGTTGCTGAGCTCGATATCGTTGGTCCCCAGAACGCACGTTCTCCTCAAACGACCCTGCATTGGAGGTCGAAATGAAGCGAGTTACCGGCATCGGCGGCATCTTCTTCAAGGCTAAAGACGCGCCTGCCTTGCAGGCCTGGTACAAGCGTCACCTCGGCATCGACGTTCAGGAATGGGGAGGTGCAGCCTTCACCTGGGCCGACTCGAATGGCAAGCCCACGGGCGGAACGACCGTCTGGTCCGTTGGTCCGGAGGGAAGCGACCAGTTCACTCCAGGCAAGGCTTCGTTCATGGTCAACTACCGCGTTGAAGACCTAAACGCCGTGGTCATGGCGCTCAAGGCGGAAGGCTGCAACGTCCTCGACAAGATCGAGGACTCTGAGTACGGCAAGTTCGCATGGGTCATCGATCCTGAGGGAAACAAGGTCGAATTGTGGCAGCCACCTGCCGGTCAATGAAGAGCGCCCACGCTCCTTCCCAGCCAATCTCTTTACTCCCAGATGCGGGAGTGCCTGCCCCGGGAACCCTCATCCTGGCTTCCACGAAATACATCCTCGGCGCCTCCGTCCTCGCCATCTTTCTCGCCTCCGGCCTCGCAGCGGCTCAGCCGCTGGCGGAGCGCTACGCCAGCCTCGGGACGATGATCGTGACGACGTCGCGCTTCACGATGTTCCCGTACGAGAAGCGCGCGGCGGGGCACACGTACGAAGGCAAGTCGTACCCCGCTGACGTTCATTACAGCGACAACACCGTGGCGATATTCGTCCCGAAGGGCTTCCGCGCCGGAGACGCCACGGACCTCGTCTTCTACTTTCACGGGTGGCGGAACAACGTCGACGACACGTTCGCCCGGTTCAAGGTCGCCGAGCAGCTCGTCTCGAGCGGCGTGAACGCGGTTCTCGTCCTCACCGAGGGGCCGAAGAACGCGCCTGACTCCTTCGGTGGAAAACTGGAGCAGGCGGGCGTCTTTGCGAGCCTCGTCTCCGACGTCCTCTCGGCGCTGAAAGAGCGCGGCGTGACCGGGACGTCGCGGGCCGGCTCGATCGTCCTGGCCGGGCACAGCGGCGCCTGCCGGGTCATGGCCTTCATCCTGACGCGGGGCGGTCTGACCGCGAATATCCGTGAGGTCTATCTGTTCGACGCCCTCTACGGCCAGACGGAGAAGTTCGCCTACTGGATCGACCGCTTCCCGGGGAAGTTCGTCGACATCCACACCGCAGACGGCGGCACGCGCGCGCAGTCGATGGACCTCGTGGACGACCTCCGCGCGTGGAACATCCCGCTCGTCGCGGTGCCGGAGGACGCGGTCACGCCGGACCTCCTCCGGAAGAACCGAATCGTCTTCATCGAGTCCCGGCTCGCGCACGACGACGTCGTCGCCGGTCGGGAGCAGTTCCGGGCTTTCCTGGAGGCCAGCTCGCTCTCCCGCCGATGATGGAATCTCGCCGTCTCCTCCGCTACTTCCTCGCGGCCCTCGCGTACCGCACGCAGAAGTTTTCGTGCGGGCACGAACGTGAGGACGCCGCACGAGCTCCTCTGCACGGTCCGCTCTCGGACGCGATGACACACGCGAACTGACCGCCGCAGCCGCCGGGCCCTCCGAAGAAAGGATAGAGTTCCCGCGTGACCGTCTACGAGAAGGGCCTCTACACGATCCTCGGGCTCTCGCTGGTCCTGATCCTCGTCGCGATCCCGCTCGCACTGCGCAAGGTGGGACCGAACGTCGTCTACGGATACCGGACGCGGGCCACGCTCGCGAGCGAGGACGTCTGGTACGAAGCCAACGCCTACTTCGGGCGCAGCCTGATCGTCGCGTGCCTCTGCGGGGCGCTCGCGATCTGGGCGGTCTACGTCCTCCGGCCCGTCCCGCCGGAGCTGTTCCTGCCGGTGTCCCTGCTGATCCTCGTGGCGCCGGCCGCGGTCGCAACAGTTTCGACCGCCCGTTTCATTCGCACGCTCACGCACACCCGTTAGACTCGCCCCGCGGCCTCCGACCGGAGGCCCGCAGCAACGACAAGGAGAACTCATGTCCTCGAACATTCGAGCCTTTGGCGCGCCCGCCCCGAGCGCCCGCCTCGTTCCCGTCACGATCGACCGCCGGGAGCCCGGCGCGCACGACGTCGAGATCGAGATCCTCTTCTGCGGCGTGTGCCACTCCGACATCCACCAGGTGCGCGACGAATGGGGCAAGGGCGCCTACCCGATGGTCCCCGGCCACGAAATCCTCGGCCGCGTCACGCGGACGGGCGCCAGCGTCACGAAGTTCAAGGCCGGGGACCTCGCGGGCGTCGGGTGCTTCGTGGATTCGTGCCTCGCGTGCGACCCGTGCAAGAGGGATCTCGAGCAGTTCTGCCTGGGCGGCGCCGCGTTCACGTACAACTCCACGGAGATGGACCGCAAGACTCCGACGCAGGGCGGGTACTCTCAGCGCATCGTCGTGAGGGACCGCTTCGCGCTCAAGGTGCCGGCCGGCCTCGACCTCGCCTCCGCTGCGCCGCTCCTCTGCGCCGGGATCACGACGTACTCGCCTCTCCGCCAGTGGAACTGCAAGCCGGGCGACCGCGTCGGCGTCGTGGGCCTCGGCGGACTCGGTCACATGGCCGTGAAGATCGCCGCCGCGATGGGTGCCGAGGTGACGATGCTGAGCACGTCGCGCTCGAAGGAGGCCGACGCGAAGCGCCTCGGGGCACACGCTTTCGAGCTCACGAGCGACAAGGGGACGTTCACGAAGCTGGCCGGGCGGTTCGACCTCATCCTCGACACGATCTCCGTCCCTCACGATCTCGACGCCCACCTCGGGATGGTGCGGACCTCGGGGGTGATGGTCGTCGTCGGGGTGCCTGCGGAGCCGGCGAAGATTTCCGCGATGTCCGTCATCTTCGGGAACAAGAAGCTGGCGGGCTCGATGATCGGCGGGATCGCCGAGACGCAGGAGATGCTCGACTTCTGCGCCGCGAAGAAACTCACGGCCGACGTCGAGGTGATCCCGGCCGCGAAGATCAACGAAGCCTACGACCGGATGCTGAAGAGCGACGTGCGTTACCGCTTCGTGATCGACTCGGCCAGCCTCGCCTAGCCTGCTAATCTCGGCGCCTCTTGCAGGACATCGCCGGGGTCCTCGTCAACACCGTGATCTCCGCGGCGCTGTACGCGACGATGGCGTACGGCCTCGCGGTGATCTACGGGGTCATGCGGATCATCAACCTCGCCCACGCGGGTCTGAGGATGCTGGGCGCGTATGCGACGCTCACGCTGTTTACGCGCTTCGGGCTCGACCCGTTCCTCTCGCTCCTCGTCGTCGGGCCGCTCTTCTTCCTGTTCGGGGTCGTCCTCTACCGGCTCGTCGTCCACCGGCTTCCCCGCTCGGGCGCGGCGCCGTCGATGGAGTCACTTCTCCTGCTCTTCGGGGTCTGGCTCGTCCTCCAGAACCTCGCGTACGTGATCTGGACGGGCGACACGCAGTCGATCCTGACGTCTTACACGATGAAGTCCGTGCCGATCCTCGGCGTGAGGGTCGGCGTCCCGTCCCTTTTCGTCTTCGCGGGCAGCGTCGTCTCCCTCGTGTTCCTGAACGTCCTCCTGAAGGCGACCTACCTCGGGAAGGCGATCCGGGCCGTGACGCAGAACCGCGACGCCGCGCTCCTCTCGGGAGTGGACGCGAGCCGCATCTCGTCCCTCGCCTTCGGCCTCGGGACCGCCTTCGCCGGGGTCGCGGGCGGGATGATGTCGTCGCTCTACGCCTTCACGCCCGACTTCGGCCGGAGCTTCCTGCTCAAGGCCTTCTGCATCATCGTGCTGGGCGGGATGGAGAGCGTCACGGGCGTCGCGGCGGGCGCGCTGGTCCTCGCGTTCCTCGAGAACGCCCTCGGCGCCTGGACCACGCTGCCGACGTCCCTGCAGGACGCCGCGAGCTTCGCGCTCCTCTTCGTGACGCTCGTCGCGTTCCCGCAGGGGCTCCCGGGCCTCGCCGCTCGCGTGAGGCAGGCCTTCCGGTGAGGCGCCTTCCGCTCGCGACGGGCGCCGCTCTCGCGATCTTCACCCTCGCGGCACCGCTCTTCCTCGAGCGCGGGACCCTCAACGACGTTTGGAACCTCGCGTTCGCGGTGATCCTCGCCTCGGCGTGGAACATCCTCGGCGGCTTCGCGGGGCAGGTGTCCCTCGGGTACTCGGTTTTCCTCGGAATCGGCGCGTACACCACCGTCCTCCTGTCGCTGAAGGGAGTCAACCCCTTCTGGACGCTGCCGCTCGGCGCGGTCCTCGCGGTCCTCTTCTCCGTCCTCATCGGGCTTCCCGCCTTCCGGCTGCGCGGCCCGTACTTCACGATCGCGACGATCGGCGTCGGAGAGGCCGTGCGCGTCACCGCCGCGAGCGCCTCGTTCACGGGCGGCTCGAGCGGCCTCCGGATGCCGGCGGGCTCGTTCGACTTCACGATCAACTACGAAGCGATGGCGGTCCTCGCGATCGTCACGGTCGCCGTCGCGGCATGGGTGAAGCGTAGCGCGTTCGGCCACGCGCTGGCCGCGATCAGGCAGGACATCGACGCCGCCGAGGCCCTCGGCGTCGGCTCCACGCGCTTCAAGCTCGCCGCCCACGCACTCTCGGCCGCGCTCGTGGCGCTCGCGGGCTCTCTCTACGCGATCAATTTCCAGTACATCGCGCCGGGCTCCGTCTTCGACTTCCGGCTCAGTCTGAGCATCGTCCTCATGCCCATCGTGGGCGGCGTCGGGACCGTGGCCGGGCCCGTCCTCGGGGCGATCGTCTTCTCGACGCTCCAGATCAAGCTCCTCGCGATCCCCGCGCTCCGCGACTCCTATCTGTTCATCTACGGGGCGCTCCTGATCCTCGTGATGCTCTATGAGCCCAGGGGCCTGTTCGGCCTCGCGCGCCGGCTCGCCTCGCGCCTGCGCCGCCGGCCCGCCCCGCCTCCGGAGGCTACCCGTGCCCTCTGAGGCGCTCCTCTCGGTCCGCGGCGTCACGAAGCGCTTCGGCGGCCTGACGGCCCTCTACGACGTGTCGTTCGACGTGGCGCCGGGCGAGATCTTCGGCGTCATCGGGCCGAACGGAGCCGGCAAGACGACGCTCTTCTCCTGTCTCGTCGGCGCGCAGACGCCGACGTCGGGCGAGATCCGCTTTCGGGGCGAACGTCTCAACGGCCTTTCGACCAATGCGGCCGTCCGGCGCGGCCTCGTGCGCACGCATCAGATCGTCCGGCCGTTCCGGGACATGACCGTCGAGGAGAACGTCTCGATCGGCGCCCATTTCGGCGCGGGAAAGCGCCGGGGCGCCGATGCCCGGCGGCGCGTCGCGGACGTCCTCGGGCGGATGGGCCTCTCGGCGCGGGCCGGGGCCCTCGCCGGGACCCTCCCGATCGGGGACCTCAAGCGCCTCGAGATCGCGCGCGCGCTGGCCACGGAACCCGCCTGCCTCTGCCTCGACGAGGTCATGGGCGGCCTCAACCCGGCCGAGATCGGCGCCGCGATGACGCTTGTGAGCGAGATCCGCGCCTCCGGCGTCACGGTCCTCATGATCGAGCACCACATCCACGCCGTCGCGGGCGTCACCGACCGCGTCCTCGTCCTGAACTTCGGCGAGAAGATCGCCGAGGGGCCTCCGCACGACGTCCTGAAGGACCCCGCCGTCGTCACGGCGTACATCGGCGACGACGAGGAAGCCGCGTCGTGAGTCTCCTGTCCGTCGAGAGCGTCGACGTCTTCTACGGGGACGTGCAGGCCGTCCGGGGCGTATCGTTCGACGTCCGGCCCGGCGAGGTCGTCACGCTCATCGGCGCGAACGGCGCGGGCAAGTCGACGACGCTCAAGACGGTGGCCGGCCTCCTCGCTCCCCGCGCCGGACGCATCTGCTTCGACGGGAGCGACCTCGCCGGGATCCCGGCCCACGTCCTCGCGGCGCACGGTCTCGTCCTCGTGCCGGAGGGCCGCCAGCTCTGGCCGGGAATGTCCGTCGTCGAGAACCTCCGGATGGGCGCCTACCCGCGCGCGGCGCGGGCGAAGGCCGACGCGACGATCGAGGAAGTCTTCGCGATGTTCCCCGTCCTCAAGCGCCGGATCCACCAGAAGGCGGGCACACTCTCCGGCGGCGAGCAGCAGATGTGCGCGATCGGGCGCGGCCTGATGGCACAGCCGAGGCTCCTCCTCCTCGACGAGCCCGCCCTCGGGCTCTCCCCGCTTCTCGTGAAGGAAGTCTTCGCCTCGCTGAGGGCGATCCGCGACCGGGGCGTCACGATCGTCCTCGTCGAGCAAAACGTTCCTCACGCCCTCGCCCTCGCGGACCGCGCCTACGTCATGGAGACGGGGAGCATCACGCTCTCCGGAACGTCCGCCGCGCTCCGCGACGACCGCACGGTCCGGGACCGATATCTCGGGTACGCGTCGGTATGAGCGCCGCCTCGCGCCTCCTCTCGTGCCTCGCGAGCCGCGCCGCGCATCCGGCCGTCGTGTGGAACGGGCGCGAATTCACCTTCGAGGAAATCAGGCGGCTGTCGAGCGCCTACGTCGACAGGCTCCGCGCGCTCAGCGTCCGCCGCGGCGACCGCGTCGCCGTCTTCGCCGAGACGCGCCCCGAGCTGATCGCCGCGTTCGTCGGCCACCTGCAGTCAGGCGTCATCCACGTTCCGGTCAACCCGCGGTACAAGGCGGACGAGGCGCGACACATCCTCGAGGACTCCGGGGCCGTGGCGGTGCTGGTGGGAGCCGAGGGGGAAGAATGCAGGGAGGTTCTCGGAGAGATTCTTGGAATGGGAAGACCGCCGAGCCTGCGCCATGTCCTGCCGGTCGCGCAGGCCCTCCCTCTCCTCTCTTCTCCTTCTAAGCAGTTCTTCTCTTCGGCCGAATCCCCGGGAGCCGAGACGCCCGCCGATGAGGACGTGGCGATGCTCATCTACACGTCCGGGACGACCGGGAAGAGCAAAGGCGTCGCGCTGTCGTACCGGGCGCTCGCGGACAACACGGTCTCGGTGACGGGGCTCTGGCATTTTGCGCCGGAGGACCGGCTCGTCCTCGCGCTGCCGCTCTTCCACGTCCACGGTCTCGTCCTCGGCGCCGCCGGCATGCTCGTGAACGGCCTGACGCTCCTCCTCGAGCCGCGCTTCGATGCGGCTCGCGTGGTCGAGGCTTTCGCGCGGGAAGGCGCCACCGTCTTCATGGGCGTCCCGACGATGTACGTGCGCCTCCTCGAATACCTCGACGCCCACCCGGAATCCGCGGCCGCCCTTCGAAAGGCCCGTCTCTTCACGGCCGGGAGCGCCCCCCTGCCCGCCGCCGACTTCGAGGCGTTCCGCGCGAAGACCGGCCACGCGATCCTCGAGCGCTACGGGATGAGCGAGACGCTCTTCACGCTGTCCAACCCCTACGACGGCGAGAGGCGACCGGGCACCGTCGGGCTGCCGACGCCGGGCTGCTCCGTCCGCATCGACGACGACGACGGGTGCGAGGTGGCCGACGGCGAGCTCGGCGAGATCGCCGTGCAGAGCGACGGGATGATGAGCCTCTACTGGGGGCGCGGGGCCGAGACGGCGTCCTCGTTCCGCGACGGCTGGTTCCTGACGGGCGACGTCGCCCGCCGCGGCCCGGCCGGCTACGTCACGATCGTGGGCCGCAAGTCCGTGGACGTCATCAAGAGCGGCGGCTACAAGATCGCGGCGCGAGAGATCGAGGACGTCCTCCGGCGCCATCCGCTCGTGAGGGACGCCGCGGTGGTCGGCGTCGAGGACCGGATCTGGGGGCAGCGGATCGCCGCGGCGCTGGTCCTCGCCGAGGGCTGCGAGCCCGGCGCGGCCTGCGCGGAAGTCGCCGCGTTCGCCGCCGGCCATCTCGCCGACTACAAGAAGCCGCGCGAGGTCGTCGCTCTGCCCGAGCTGCCGCGGAACGCCCTCGGGAAGGTGCAGAAGCACCTCCTGGCGAAAGCGTTTACCCCCGGCTGAAGCGCCTACGGGACCCGGCTCTCCTCCGTCCAGCGCTTTCCCCACTCGAGCATTTCAGCCAGAGTGTGCAGCACGCTCTCGCGGGCCCGGTAGCCGTGAGCCTCGAACGGGAGGAGGACGAGCCGGGCGGTGCCGCCGTTTCCCTGGATCGCGGCGTAGAGGCGCTCGGACTGGATCGGGAACGTGCCCGAGTTGTTGTCGGCCTCGCCGTGGATGAGGAGGATCGGCGTCTTGATGCGGTCGGCGTAGGTAAACGGCGAGACCTTGTTGTACGTCTCGGGCGCCTCCCAGTAGCTCCGGCGCTCGCTCTGGAACCCGAAGGGCGTGAGCGTGCGGTTGTACGCGCCGCTGCGCGCGATGCCCGCCGCGAAGAGGTCGCTGTGGGCGAGGAGGTTCGCCGTCATGAACGCCCCGTAGCTGTGGCCGGCCACGACGATCTTCTTCCGGTCCACGACCCCGCGGGCGTCGAGCGCGTCCACCGTCGCCTTCGCGGCGCCCGTGATCTGGTCCACGTACGTGTCGTTCATCTTCTCGGGGTCGCCGACGACGGGCATCGTCGCGTCCATCAGGACCGCCCAGCCCTGCGTGAGGAAGAAGAGCGGCGACGCTCCCGTGGGGCGCGTGAAGGCGTTCGGCGACGCGCGCACCTGGCCCGCGGTGCCGGTGTCCGAGTACTCGAGCGGGTACGCCCAGACGAGGCACGGGAGCCGCTTGCCCGCCTCGTAACCCGCGGGCAGGTAGAGCGTGCCCGAGAGCGGGACGCCGTCGGCGCGCGTGTACTTCAGGATCTCCTTCTTCACGCCCGCGAACTGCGGCGCGGGATCCTTGAAGTCGGTGAGCTTGACGCGCTGGTGCTGCGCGAGATCCGCGAGCCAGAGGTTCGGGGGTTCGGACGGGGACTCGCGGCGCGTCACGATCTTCGTCCGGTTCTCCCCGAGGAACCCGACGAAGCGCTCGACCGCGTCCTCGGGCGATCGGAAAAGGCGCCGCGTCTGGCCCGTCGAGAGGTCGACCGCGTCGAGGAACGGCCGGGCGCCCTCGGGCGTCGCGCCCTCCCCCGAGAGGAACGCGACGACGCCTTCCTGCAGGATCGTCCGGCGGCCGCGCCGCGACGTCGCGAGGACGAACCGGCCCGGGTCCTTGTAGGCATCCTGGGCCGACAGGTCGAAGAGGACCTTCGGCGGCGTCGAGGCGTTGTCGATGTCGATCACGGACGTCGTGCGCCACCGGCGGCTCCGGTCGAGCTCGGTGACGATCGCCGTCCCCGGCGTGACGGTCCACTCGACGGCCTGCAAGCGGTGGACGAGCTGGCGGACCTCGCGGCCCTCCCCCGCGAACGGCGCGCGCAGCGTCTTCAGGGATTCGCGGAACGGGACCTTCTTCAGCGGATCGCCGCCGTCGAGGGCCTCGGTCCAGAAGAGGGCCGCTTCCTCCATGGGCTGCCACTCGACGTGGCGCGGCCCCATCGGCACTCCCTGGCGCGGCGTCTGGTCGGCGAGCGGGAGGTCGGCGACGATGCGGACGACGCGCCCCGCGCCGTCCCAGACCTCGAGCGCATGGGGGAAATCGCGGTA
>JBBQDQ010000131.1:0-9610 GCA_038319835.1 Thermoanaerobaculia bacterium
TACGGGGCCTGTCCCTACTCTGGAATCTCGACGTGAGCTCGGGGGATCTCCAGGGTCTCGCCGCCTCTCTCGGCTCGGACGTCCCGTTCTTCCTCGTCGGCGGCCGGGCGCGTGGCCGGGGCCGGGGGGAAGCCGTGACGCCGCTGGCGGATGGGCCCCAGGAGTGGGTTCTCCTCGTCATTCCGCCCTTTTCCCTTTCCACGGCAGAGGTTTACGGCCGTTTGAAGGCCCGCTCCTTGACGGGAAGTCCTTCTGCCACTAAAGTTTCCGGCTCCGACACCGGTGGCGGGCCGGAGCGGAACGACCTCGAGCAGGCGGCGGAATCTCTCAGGGGGGAGTTGCGCCGCATCCGGTCCGCGCTCGCGGGGTCCGGTGCGCGGAGCGCCCGGCTCTCCGGGAGCGGCTCGACGGTGTTCGGGACGTTCGGGACGAAGGCAGAGGCCTCGCGGGCGATGACGTCGCTCGAGGGGCTCGGAAACGAGACGAAGGCAAGGATGGCGATCGTGAAGACCGTTTCCCGGGCCGAGTTCGCGCGCCGCGCGGCTCCCGTCCGGTTCGTGCAACGCGGATGAGCGCCGCCTGCGCGAGAATCCACGTGAGGCTTCCGGATGGGGAGTCGACAAGTGGTAAGTCAGCGGTCTTTGGAACCGCCTACCGGAGGTTCGAATCCTCCCTCCCCAGCCAACTCTCCTGAACGGCTGAACTGAAGATGGAACGATTCGCATACGGTGACTTGAAGGTTTTCGGCGGCCGGGCCCACCCCGCGCTGACGGGCGAGATCTGCCGCAACCTCGGGCGCGAGGCGGGCCGGGTCACGCTCTACAACTTCTCCGACGGCGAGAACTACTGCCAGATCGACGAGAACGTGCGCGGCGCGGACGTCTTCATCGTCCAGCCGACGGGACCTCCGGCGAACCACAACATCATGGAACTCCTGATCATGCTCGACGCCTTCAAGCGCTCCTCGGCGTCGCGCGTGACGGCCGTGCTCCCGTATTACGGGTACGCGCGGCAGGACCGCAAGGACAAGCCCCGCGTGCCGATCACGGCGAAGCTCACGGCCGACCTCATCACGGCGGCGGGAGCGGACCGCGCGCTCTGCATCGACCTCCATGCCGCGCAGATCCAGGGCTTCTTCAACATCCCGGTCGACCACCTCTTCGCCGCGCCCGTCCTGCTCGACGCGATCCGCGACTCGAGCCTCGACCCGCTCACGGTCGTTTCGCCGGACGCCGGCGGCGTCGAGCGCGCCCGCGCCTTCGCCAAGCGGCTCGGCGCCGGCCTCGCGATCGTGGACAAGCGGCGCAAGGGGAAGAACGAGGTCGAGGTCCTGCACGTCATCGGCGACGTCAAGGACCGCAACGTGATCGTCGTCGACGACATCATCGACACGGCCGGGACGCTCATCAACACCGTCATCGCCCTGAAGGACTCCGGCGCGCGCCGCATCTTCGCGGGCTGCGTCCACGCCGTTCTCTCCGGCCCCGCCATCGACCGCATCAACGGCAGCCCGGTCGAGCGCATCTTCTGCGCGAACACGCTTCCGCTCGAGGAGAAGCTCGCCCGCTGCCCGCTCCTGACGCCGCTCTCGATCGCCCCGCTCCTCGCCGAGGCGATCCAGCGCATCCACCAGGGAGCCTCCGTCAGCTCGCTATTCGTCTAATCGGCCCCAGGGCCGGACCGCACGCCCGGGAAATCAGTTCCGGACCGCGCGCCCGAAGAAAGGAACCATGCTCCAGGAAAACATCGTCGTCGAAGTCGAGAAGAGGGACGTGACCGGCAAGAACGCCGCGAACCGCCTCCGGGCCAGCGACCTCATCCCCGCCGTTCTCTACGGCGGCGGCAAGGGAATGGACACCTGGTCCCTCCAGGTCCCGCGCAAGACCCTCGCAACCCTTTTCAACAAGGGCCTGCACGGGAACGCGATCTTCAAGCTGCAGCTCAAGGGCACGGACCAGCTGCGCCACGTGATGATCCGCGACCTCACGCTCGACCCGATCACGCGCGCGATGCTTCACGTCGACTTCGTCCGCGTCCTCCTCGACAAGAAGCTCCGCGTCAAGAGCGACGTCGAGGTCGAGGGCATGGCCGAGGGCGTCAAGGAGGGCGGCATCCTCAACATCGTCACGCACGAGATCCTCATCGAGTGCCTCCCGGCCGACATCCCGGAGACGATCAAGATCGACGTCTCCCCGATGAAGATCCACGACTCGTTCCGCGTCTCCGACCTCAAGGTCGGCGACAAGATCCAGGTCCTCGAGAACGCGGACCGCGTGATCGCGCACGTCGGGGTGCCGAAGGCCGAGGAAGTCGTGGCCGCCGTCGCCGCCGTTCCGGGCGCCGAGGGTGCCGCCGCCACGTCCGCCGAGCCCGAGGTGATCAAGAAGGGCAAGAAGGACGAGGAAGGCGCCGAGCCCGCCGCAGCCGGCGCGAAGCCTGCCGCCGCCCCGAAGGCCGAGAAGAAGGACAAGAAATAAGCACGGACGGCCTCTTCCTCGTGGTGGGACTCGGCAACCCCGGCGACCGGTATACCGGGACGCGTCACAACGTCGGCTTCGACGTCGTGCACGCGTTCGCTCAGAAGGCCGCCGGAGGACCGCCGCGCCTCGACCGCCTCGACTGCCGCGCGCTCACCGGGCGCGTGAAGGTGGGGGACCGCGCCGTGGTCGTCGCGAAGCCCCAGACGTACATGAACGCGTCGGGGGAGTCCGTGAAGGGCCTCGCCGCCAAGTACGACGTCCCGCTCGAGCGCCTCGTCGTCGTCTCCGACGACGCGGCGCTCCCGGTCGGCTCGCTTCGCATCCGCCGGTCGGGCTCCTCGGGCGGCCAGAAGGGCCTCCAGTCCGTGATCGACTGCTTCGGCACGAACGAGTTTCCGCGCCTGCGCCTCGGCGTCCGCGGCGACAACTTCCAGCCGGGCGAGCCGCTCGACACATACGTCCTGTCCCGTTTCGCAAAGAAGGAGCGGCCCCTCGTCGACGCCGCGATCGCTTCGGCGTGCGACGCCCTGACCGTGATCGTCACGGACGGCCTCGACGCCGCCATGAACCGTTTCAACCGTTCGTCCGAGGAATCCGCCCCGGCGAACTGATCGTCAACCTTGGCTCGGCACCGGACCGAAGGTCCACAGCCGCGCCTCGCGACGGGACGACCCGCCGCGATCCAGAAGGAGGAGCCCCCCGTGACCACCCCGAACCCGCAACGCCAGTACGACATGGTCTTCCTGGTCGTCCCCGAAAAGGACGAGCCGGGCGCGACCGCCGTCGTCGACGAGTTCCGCAAGCTCCTCGTCGAGCACGGCGCCACGATCGAAAAGGACGAGACGATGGGCCGTCGTCGCCTCGCCTACACGATCAAGAAGAAGAACGAAGCGACGTATCACAACTTCCTGTTCCGCGGCTCGTCGGCGTGCGTCGCCGAGGTCCAGCGCAAGCTGCGCCTCTCGGAGGACGTCCTCCGCTACCTGACCGTCCGCATCGACGAAGAGGTCAAGCACGGCCTCAAGGTCGCCCGCAACACGAAGCCCCGGCGCCCGCGTCCCGAGATGTCCGACGCGCCGTCCTCAATGCCCGCCCCGGCCCCCGCGGCTCCCGAAGCCACGGAAGGGCGCGAGTAGGAGTCCGCGATGGCCGCACCCGTTCGCAAGCCCGCCAAGAAGAAGTTCTTCGTCCGCCGCAAGCGCGTCTGCAAGTTCACGGTCGAGAAGATCGGCTACATCGACTTCAAGGACGTGAAGACCCTCGCCGGCTTCGTGCCCGAGCGCGCGAAGATCCTTCCGCGCCGCATCAGCGGGACGTCCGCGTTCTACCAGCGCAAGCTCGCCACGGCGATCAAGCGCGCCCGGTACCTCGCGCTGCTCCCGTACGTGTCTGATTAGGAAATCGTTCTCCGCCTTCTGGGCGGCGCTGGCCGCGGCCGTGACCGCGGCGGCGCCACCCTTCGGCGTCTTCCTGTTGCCGTTCGCGGCGGGACGCCTCGGCGTCGCCGCGCTCACGACCGAGCGTCTCGCGTGGGGGTTCTTCCTTCCGGCGTGCGCTCCGCCGCTGGCGCTCCTCCTCGGCGCGGTCCTCGCTCCCGGGGCCGCCGGGCCGGCCTTCGTGATCGCGACGGCCTTCGTCGCCCTTCCGGCGGCCGCCCTCTACGTGACGGGGCAGGGCGGGCTCCGCCGCGACCGCGCGCTCCTCGTCGTCTTCGCCGTGACCGGGATTGGCGCCCTCGCCGCGCTCCTGGGCGCCGACGTCGCCACGGGGCACGACCCCGGCGAGATGGCCGCGGCCCGCTGGTCCGACGCGATCCCGGAGATGCTCGCGTACTACCGCTCCGCCGGCTGGGGCGAGTCCTCGCTCTCGACCGTCGGGCGCCTCTTCGAGATCCTCCGGCTCGCCCTCCGGGATCAGCTTCCGGGCATCGTCCTGGCGATCGCGATGGGACACGCCGCTCTCGTCGTCTACGGTTTCGCCCGGGCGTCCGGCATCGCCGGGGCCGACTGGGACGAGCCGGACTTCAGCCGTTTCCGGACTCCGCTGGCCGCGGCGGGCCTTTTCGTGCCCGCCGGCCTCCTCGCGGCGCTCGGCGGGCCGGACCTCCGCCGCCCGGCGGTCGACGTCCTGCTGCCTCTGGCCGTCTTGTTTTTTCTGCGTGGTCTGGCCATAATCCGCGCTCTTCTCGACCGGGGAAGAGCCGGCCTCATCGGCCGGGCGCTCGTTTACGCGCTGGTCTTTCAGATGCCGTTCCCCTTCCTCCTCGCGCTCGGGGGGCTGTTCGACGAATTCGTCGACGTCCGGGCGCGGCTCGACCGGATTCCTCCGGCCGAGGGCGGGCCGCCCGGCTTCTGAAAACCGGTGGAAACCATGAGAAACCCGAAAAAGAGCTTGGAAAAGAGCTTAGGAGTCCCGCGATGAAACTGGTTCTGACCGACGACGTGAAGGGGCTGGGGCACCGGGGCGACGTCGTGACCGTCGCCGACGGCTACGGCCGCAACTTCCTGCTCCCGAAGACGCTCGCGTACCCGGCAACGCCCGGGAACGTCAAGCGCCTCGAGCAGGAGAAGAGGCGCTACGACGCGCGCGTCCTGAAGGAAAAAGAGCAGGCCGAGGCCGTCGCCAAGGGCATCGAGGGGACGAAGATCGTCCTCCACAAGAAGGCGGGCGAGGGCGACCACCTCTACGGCTCGGTCACGGCGTCTGACATCGCCGACGGCCTCGCCGCCAAGGGCGTCACGGTCGACAAGCGCCGCGTCGAGCTCGAGGAGCCGATCAAGCGCCTCGGGACGCACACGGTCCACGTCAAGATCCACAAGGACGTGAGCGTCGCCGTCACGGTCGACGTCCTTCCGCTCTCGCAGTAAGCCGAACCTCCGAAAGCGAATCGAGGGGCCGGGCATCCGCTCGGCTCTTTTCGTTCCTGGAGCCTCAGCCCGGCGGCACGCCGTCCTTGCCCGGCTTCGGGAGCGGCACCGCGAGCTTCGGGGCGTCCGTGAGCGTGACCTCTTCCCCCTTCGTCTCGCCGCGCTTCGGGGCGTAGATCGCCTTCTGGAGGTACTGTGGGAGGCTGGCGACCGCGTGGGGCTGGTCGCCGCACATCTCGGTCGGCTGCGTCCCGTTCACGAAAGCCATGAGGACCGTTTTCGTGCAGCCGGGGGCCGCGCGGTAGCCGGTCGACTCGTCCACGGGCACGAGAACGACACCGGCGGGGGTCTCGAAGTCGTCGGCCGGCGAGACGAGCCCCTCGGCCTTCATCCGTTCGACGATCTTCGTGAAGATCGGGAGCGCGACCTCGGCGCCCTGCGCGTGCGAGCCGCCCGCGAGGGGCTTTCGCGCGTCGTGCCCGACCCACACGGCGATCGTGTACTTCGGTGTCATCCCGATGAACCACGCGTCCGAGTACTCGTTCGTCGTGCCCGTCTTGCCCGCGAGGTTCAGGCCCAGCTTCGCCGCCGACGCGGCCGTCCCGCGCTGCGTGACGCCCCGCATCATCCCGAGGAGCACGTAGGCCGAGGCCGGCGACGTCGCTTCTTTCGGCTCGGGCGACCACTGCTCGAGCGTGATTCCGTCCGCGTTGCGGATCTTCTCGATGAACGCCGGCTTGTAGACGAGTCCGCCGGCGGCGACCGAGGCGTAGGCCGAGGCCATCTCCATCGGCGTCACTTCGAACGCTCCGAGCGCGAGCGAGGGATAGGCGAGGAGGTTCTGGCGGATCCCGAGGCGTCGGGCCATCTCGAGGACCGTCTTCGTCCCGACGAGGAGGTCGACGCGCACCGTCGCGAGGTTGATCGAGTGCTCGAGCGCGTACTGGTACGTGACGATCCCGTTGTACTTCCTCTCGAAGTTCTGCGGCTGCCAGGGCTCCTGTTTCGGGTCGATCGTGATCGAGATCGGCGCGTCGAGGACCGTATCCGCGGGCGTGAAACCCTGCTCGATGGCCGTCAGGAAGACGACGGGCTTGAACGCCGAGCCGACCTGTCTCAGCGCCTGCACGGCGCGGTCGAACTTCGAGCGGTTGAAGTCGTACCCCCCGACGAGCGCCCGGACGGCGCCGGTGCCGTTCTCGAGGACCACGGCGGCGCCCTCGACGTTCGGGTCCTGCGCGACGATCGCCTCGGTCTTGCCCGCGTCGTTCGTCACGGTCTCGATCTGGATGACGTCGCCGCGCGAGACGGCCTTCGCCGGGTTCTCGGCGCGCGTCCAGCGGAACGCGGAGGCGGGCAGCGCGAATCGCCGGTCGCCGACGCGCACCTCGGCGCCCGTCTTCGACGTCGCGAGGACGACGGCCGTGAGGACGTCCTGCGCGGCGGCGCCGTCGGCCCACGCCGGGTCCTTCCAGGTCTCGGGGTCGAGCCCCTCGGCCACGAGGTTGCGGGGCTTGCGGAACCCGGAGCGCCGGTCCTGCCGCCGAAGGCCCCAGCGCAACGCGTCCTCGGCCCAGCGCTGGAGGCGCGGGTCGAGCGTCGAGTCGACGCGGAGGCCCTCGCGATAGAGCTCGGACTCGCCGTACTGCTTCTCGAGGTATTGGCGGATCTCCTCGCAGAAATAGGGGCCCACCGTGGATTCTCGCGTCCCCTTCGAGACCTCGATCGGCGCGGCCGCGGCCGCGGCCCGCTGCGCCTCGGAGATGTAGCCCTCCTCCCGCATCCGGCGGAGGACGAAGTCGCGGCGCGTCTTCGCCACGGGCGCGCTTCGCACCGGCGAGTAGTACGCCGGGCGCTGGATGATCCCGGCCAGGAGCGCCGCCTCCGGCAGGTTGAGGGCCTTGGCGGCATGGCCGAAGTACCAGCGCGACGCGGCCTCGACGCCGTAGTTGCCGTGCCCGAACTGGATCTGGTTCAGGTACATCGTCAGGATCTGGTCCTTCGAGAACTGGCGCTCGATTTCGACGGTGAGGAAGGCCTCGTTGACCTTGCGGGCGATCGTCTTCTCGGGCGAGAGGAAGACCGCGCGTGCGAGCTGCTGCGTGAGCGTGGACGCGCCCTGCGACATCCTGCGGGTCGCAAAGTCCTTCAGCAGGGCGCCGCCGATCCGGACGAGATCGATGCCGCTGTGGTCGTAGAAGCGCGCGTCCTCGGCCGCGAGGAGCGCCTTGACCATTACGTCGGGGATGTCCTTGCGGTCGACGAGGACGCGGCGCTCGATCGCGAAGCGCGCGATCGTCGAGCCGTCGGCGCCACGGATCTCCGTGACGATGTCGGGCCGGTACGTCGCGAGCTCGGAGACCTTCGGGATGCGGATCGCCTTCGACAGCCCGTACCCGGCGGCGACCCCGAGGCCCGCGACGAGGAGAACGGGGACGAGGAGGACGGCGAGGGCCGCGGCGCGGCGTCCGGTCACGCGCTCGATTCTCGCACGCGCGGAACGCGTGGTACCGTCTCGCCCGCGGAGGAACCATGGCCGAAGAACCCGTTCCGCCGGCTCCGGCGCCATTGAACCCACAGATCCCGAAGCTCCCGACGACGCTCCCGTTCGAGGACGAGGCGGGCCGCGCGCGCCGCGCGGGATGCCTCAAGTGGGGCCTCGTTGGGTGCGCCGGGGCGTCCGTCCTCCTCATCGTCGGGATGCTGTTCGTCCTGTCGAACGCGAAGAAGCTCATGGGCCTCGCCTTCGAGAAGATCGGCGACCAGGTGGTCGCGGCGACGGTCCCCGAGGTGACCCCCGCGGATAAGGAGCGCTTCCGCACGGCCCTCACGGCTTTCGCGGAGCGCGCGAAGTCCGGGAAGGCCCAACCCGCGACCGTCCAGGCGTGGCAGACCCAGGTGGCGGGAGCGCTCGCGGACGGCCGCGTGACGGCGGACGAGATGCGGTCCCTCACCGCCTGGCTCGAGACCTCCGGCGCCGCGCCGCCGCCCGCTCCGGCGAAATAGCCCGTGACCGATTTCCAGGTCCTCTCCCCGCTCACGCCGCAGGGCGACCAGCCGCGCGCGATCGAGCAGCTCGTTGCGGGCTTCCGCGAGGGCAAGGAGAAGCAGGTCCTCCTCGGCGTCACGGGTTCCGGCAAGACGTTCACGATGGCGAAGGTCGTCGAGGCGCTGAACCGCCCGACGCTCGTCCTCTCGCACAACAAGACGCTCGCGGCGCAGCTCTACCAGGAGTTCCGGTCCTTCTTCCCGAAGAACCGCGTCGAGTACTTCGTCTCGTATTACGACTACTACCAGCCCGAGGCGTACGTTCCGCAGTCGGACACGTACATCGAGAAGGAAACCCAGATCAACGACGAGATCGACAAGCTCCGGATCGCGGCGACGGCCGCGCTCTTCGAGCGGCGTGACGTCCTGATCGTGGCCTCCGTCTCGTGCATCTACGGCCTCGGCAGCCCCGAGTCGTTCGGGAAGATGGCGATCGAGATCGAAAAGGGCGCGAAGTACGGGATGACGTGGTACCTCAAGCGCCTCGTCGAGGCGCAGTACGAGCGGACGAACCTCGACCTCACGCGCGGGTCGTTCCGGGTGCGCGGGGACGTCCTCGACATCGTCCCGTCGTACGAGGACCTCGGCCTGAGGGTCGAGTTCTTCGGCGACGAGATCGAGCGGATCACGCGGTTCGAGATCGTGACGGGACGGAACGTGGGGGAGATCCCGCGCTTCGAGCTCTTCCCGAAGTCACACTACGTCACGCCCGAGGAGACGCGGAAGAGGGCTCTCGGCTCCATCGAGGCCGAACTGGTCGTGCGCCTCGAGGACCTCAAGGCCCAGAACAAGCTCCTCGAGGCCCAGCGCCTCGAGCAGCGGACGCGCTTCGACCTCGAGATGATGCGCGAGATCGGCTACTGCGCCGGGATCGAGAACTACTCGCGCCACCTTTCGGGACGCAATACGGGCGAGCCCCCGCCGACGCTCCTCGAATACTTCCCGTCCGACTACCTCACGATCGTCTACGAGAGCCACCAGACGATCCCGCAGGTGCGCGCGATGTACCACGGCGACCAGTCCCGCAAGGGGACGCTCGTCGAGTACGGCTTCCGGCTTCCGTCGGCGCTCGACAACCGGCCGCTCAAGTTCGAGGAGTGGCTGGAGCGGACCGGCCAGCGCCTCTTCGTGTCCGCGACGCCCGCGCCGTACGAGCTGCAGGAGACGGGCGGCGAGGTCGTCGAGCAGGTGCTCCGCCCGACGGGCCTCCTCGAC
>JBBQDQ010000132.1:0-9315 GCA_038319835.1 Thermoanaerobaculia bacterium
CAACGCGAACGGCCGCGTCCCGGGACGCGAAGGCGGCCCGTACCGCAGCGTCGACGGCCGGACCCGGCAACTCGCGCAGCGCGGTGATCGCCGCCGCCCGGCCTGGGCCGTCGTGCCCGTTCGCGCGGTCGTGAAGCGCCGTCCCCGCGGCCCGCGGCCCGCCCTCGCGGTGCGCCTCGCGTGCGACGGCCCACGCGGCTGCGAGCGCCGTGTCCGGATCGTCGTCCGCGAGGATCTCGAGGAGGTCCGGAAGCGGCGTCGCACCCGGCGCCAGGCGGTTCAACGCGCCCGTCTTCGCGCGCGAGTGCGCATGCGCGAGGAGACGCGCCGGCTCCACCGCCTTGCCTCCGCGGACGAGCAGAGCGAGAGCAGGCTCGGCGTCGTCCGCCATGAGGGCCGTGCGCGCCGCCTCGGCGAGGCGTTCCGGAGGGAGATCGGCGAGCGGCCCGTAGCCGTCTGGGAATGGTCCCTCGCGGACGATCAGAGCCGCCGCGCCGGCCGAATCGAGGCGCGCGAGCAGGCGCGCGAGATCGGCGGCCGCGGGCCGCGGGAGGCCGGTCGCGGCGAGCGCGGACTGTGCCGCATCGGCGACGGCGGGCCAGAGGGCGCGCACGCGCCCGGGGAGCGCCGTGGAGCCGCTGCAGACGCTACGCGCGAGAGCCACGAGGAGATCGACGTCTCCGAGGCCGCGTGCGCCGCGCCGGGCGAGCTCTTCCGCCGCCTCGGGCGCCGGAAGACAAGCGAGCGCCGCCAGCGCGCAGGCGCCGATCCCGGGTTCGTCGAGCAGCGGCAGGAGGCGCGACGCCGCGCGCGGATCGCCCAGGAGGCCGAACGCCCACGCCGCATGGGCCCGGGCGTAGGGCATCCCGTCGCGGAGGGCCCGGAGAAGCACCGGCGCAGCCTCGGTTCGCCCGGTGCGCCCGAGCGCGAGGAGCAGCTCGGCGGTCACGTCAGGGTCGGATTCGGTCCGCAAGGCGGCTTCGAGAGCCATCACCTCCGCGGACCGGGCAGAGGGAGGCGGGAGCTGACAGGCCGCGCGGAGCCGCACGACCGGGGACGCGTGGGACAGCGCCTCGAACAGCGTCGCCGCTCCCCCGGTCCGGGCGCCGAGCGCCTGGGCCGCGGCGAGTCCCGCGGCGCCGGAGCCCGGGTCGAGAAGCAGCGCGGCGCAGCCCGCGGCGCCCACCGGGCCCGCGTCGACGAGGCCCTCCACGGCGCACGCCCGAACACGGTGGTCGGCATCGCCGAGAAGGCCCGCCAGAGTTTCCTCCGCCTCGGTGCTGCTCAGGCCGGCGAGGACGGCCGCGGCGTGGAGACGCACCTCGGGCCTGGGCGACCCGGCCTCCTGAACGACCGAGACCAGAGGGGAGTCGCTCATCGCGGACCGCCGGGAATGCCGGCAGCCGCCAGCGCCGCGGCTACGGCGGATACGTCGAACGGTGTCGTGAGCAGCGCCGCGGCTCCGGCCGCGGCGGCGCGGCCGGGCGCTCCGGGGTCGGACGCCGGCGCGACGGCGACGACCGGGAGGCTGCGGTGCTCGGGGCGGGCGCGCAGCAGCGCGACGAGCTCGTCACCCGAAAGGACGGGCAGGTCGAGCGCGACGATCGCGAGAACCGGCCTCACGCGGGCCAGGAGCCAGAGCGCTTCGAACGCCGAGCCGGCCTCGGCCGCGAGGACGGACCGCCCTCCCGGCGCGAGCGCTCCGCGGAGAGCCGACACGGCGAGAAGTCGGAGGGGCGGCGTGGGCAGGACGACGAGGATCGGAAGCGGAGCGCTCGGGGCGCCCGCGTCCGCGGTCAACGCTTGTCGTCCCGGCCAGCGGGACGCGGCGCCGCGAGCGGCGCGGGGTCGAAGGACGCCCCCTCCAGGGAACCGCGCGGGCGAGCGAGCGTTATGCGCCCCTCGCCGCCTTCGAGGACGGGTCGGCGGATCTCGGCCGATCGCGCGAGGACGCCGGCGTGGAACGCCGCCGCGGGCTGCCGCGAGAGGGCCAGGTGTCGGGCCGTGACGGTGTTCGCGAGGCCGCCCGGATCCGAGGGGACCCAGCCGAGGCCGGGGACGAACACCTCGATCCAGCGGTGCCGGACGCCGCCGAGACTGGCGCTGTAGACGAGCCGGGACTCCGGAGTCAGCTCGGCCGGGTCGCCCGCGACGAGCAGGCCCGTCACCTGCCGGACGGGCACGCCCGCACGCAACAGGAGCTCTGCCGCGAGGAGGGACCGGCCGACGCATGAGCCGCGGCCCGAGAGCAGGGCGGAGGCCGCCGTCTCGTTCCCGTCCGGCAGGGCGTACCCGACGTTGCGCGACGTGAACGCGATCACGCGCTCGACAGCTGCGAGCGTCGTCGCCACGCCGTGCAGAAGGTGCGCGGACGTCGCGTCGAGCGTGGCGTCCTCGGACCGGGGCTCGGCGAGCGCGGCGCGTGCTTCCGGGGTCAGCGTATCGATCCGGGGCGGGAACGGGGCGTCCACGCCGAACGGCGCGGAGTCCACCACGACGCGGGCCTCGAGCGCGCGGCCGTCCGGGCTCGAGAGGACGACGCGATAGCCGGCGTCCTCGACGGGCCGGGCGAAGCGCCAGGGTGCCTCCCCCGCCACCCGGTACTGCGCCCACTCGATGCGCGGACCTTCGGCCCGGGCCGAGGCGGCCGCGAGGGCCGCCGACGCGAAAGCCAGGGCGAGGCGCTTCACGCGGGCCCGCCGGACGCGCCCGGGCGCGGTCCGTACGTCGCGCGGCGGATGCCGTCGAGGACTCCGTTCACGAAAGGGCCGGAGGACGGCGTCGAGAACTTCTTGGCGATCTCGACGGCTTCGTCGATCACGACGGCATCCGGCGTATCGTTCTCGTAGAGCAGCTCGTAGAGCGCGAGACGCAGGAGGTTGCGGTCGACCGCCGCCATGCGCCCGAGCCGCCAGTGCTCGGAACGCTCCGAGAGCTTCGCGTCGAGCTCGTCGCGACGCGCGAGAGTCCCTTCGACGAGCCGCGCGGCGTACTCCTGCACGTCGGGACGGGCCTCGACGTACTCCTCCGTGCGCCGGAACATCTCGGCGGGCTCGGTGCCCGCGAGGTCGTTCTGGTACAGGAGCTGGAGCGCCAGCTCGCGGGATTTGCGACGGCGGCCGCTCACGCGTCCCTCCGGCGCCCGTCAGCGCGCGCGGCGCTTCGCGGCCGTGGCCTTCAGGCGGACGCGCAGGTCGGCGGACTCGACCGCGGCCATCGCGGCTTCAAAGCCCTTGTTGCCGGCCTTCGCGCCGGAGCGCTCGAGCGCCTGCTCGAGCGTGTCGCACGTGAGGACGCCGAAGGACACCGGGAGGTCGAGGTCGAGCGAGACCTGGAAGACGCCCTTGGCCGTCTCGCCGGCAACGTACTCGAAGTGGGGCGTACCGCCTCGGATCACGGCACCCAGGGCGACGAGGGCGTCGAATCCGCCGGAGCGGCCGAGGTCGCGGAGGGCGAGAGGGAGCTCCCAGGCGCCGGGGGTGCGGACGACGACGACGTCCGTGTCGGCGGCGCCCGTGCGGCGAAAAGCGTCGAGCGCGCCGTCGAGCAGGCGCGACACGACGAGATCGTTCGTCCGGGCGGCCACGATGCCGAAGCGGCGGCCCGTGGAGGAGAGAAGGCCTTCGATGACGCTCATGGGGAGACGCAGTGTAACCCGCCGCGCGGGTTCATTGAAGCTCAGGCCCCTGCGCGCAAGCGATCCGCGGTCGCGTGAACGCCTTCGCACCCGTAGTTCTCGCGGTAGCGCTCGAGGAACTCGCCCATCCCGTATCGCTTCGGCTGCGCCCCGATCGTCTCGAGAGCGTAGACGGCCGCGACGCTCCCGACCCGGCCTGCGACTTCCCAGGGCAGGCCGCGCTGGCGCGCCGCGAGCAGGCCGGAACGAAAGGCGTCCCCGACTCCAGTCGGATCCACCGCGGCGGCGCGCAGCTTCGCCGGCGGGATGAAGTGGGTGACGGCGGCCTCCGGGCCGTCGGCCGCGTCGCCCCGGAGGGCGATCGTCGAGCCCTGGTCGCCGCGGGTGACGATGAGCACGGGGATGCGGCCCAGGATCGCCTCCTCCGTGAGGCCGGTCTTCTTCTCGATCACGCCGAACTCGTACTCGTTTCCGATCAGGATGGCGGCACCGTCGAGGCCGGCGAGAATTTCGGCGCCCGAGAGCCTCGCGACCTGCTGGCTCGGGTCGAAGACGAACGGGATCCGCAGGGTGCGGCACTCCTCCGCGTACTTGATCATCGCCTCGGGCGCGTTCGGCGCGATGACGGCGAGAGAAACGGTCCCCGGCCCGAAGGCGCGGAAGGACAGGTCGACCGCCCGGGACATCGCACCCATGTAAAAGGTCGCGATCTGGTTCTGGACTTCGTCGGTCGACACGAAAAAGGAGGCCGTGAAGAGGTCGTCGCTGATGTGAAGCTCCGAGGTGTCCACGCCCTCGTCCGCGAGCCAGCGGGCGTAGTCGAGCGCGTCCACGCCCGCGGTCGCCATGATGACGGGCTTGAGTCCGAACAGGGCGAGACCATAGGCGATGTTCGGCGCGACGCCGCCGCGCACGCGCCTCATCGTGTCCACGAGGAACGAGACCGACAGGCGGCTCATGCGGTCCGGGACGACGACGTCGAGGAACTTGCCCGGGAACGTCATGAGGTAGTCGAAGGCGACGGAGCCGGTGACGACGATTCGCGGGGGCGTCATGGACGTCCTTTCTGCGTGAAGAGCGCGAGCCTCTCCCGTGTCCGGGCGGGAACGCGCGACGGGTGCGTGAGGATGGCGAAGGCGAGGGCGTCGACGCAATCGCTCGGACGCGACGGGTCGAGGCGGCGCACGGCGTTCGCGAGGACGCGGTTGGCCGTCGCCGCGTTGGTCTCGAGGACGGCCAGGACGGCCTCGACGCTGACGGGGCCTTCCTCTTCGTGCCAGCAGTCGTAGTCCGTCACGAGACACGCCGAGGCATACGCGATCCCGGCCTCGCGGCAGAGCTTCGCTTCGGTGACGTTCGTCATCCCGATCACGTCGACGCCCCACGACCGGTAGAGCAGCGACTCGGCCTTCGTGGAGAACTGGGGGCCCTCCATGCAGACGTACGTGCCTCCGCGGTGGACGACGGCCTTCTCGGCCTTCCCGGCAGCCTGGAGGGCGTCGAGGAGCGTCTCGGAAACGGGATGCGAGAACGAGACGTGGCCCACGCAACCTTCGCCGAAGAACGTCGACGCCCGGTGCTTCGTGAGGTCGATGAACTGGTCCGGCAGGACGATGTCGGTCGGCCGGTAGGACTCCCTCATCGAGCCGCAGGCCGAGGCCGACATCAGCCACGAGCAACCGAGCTTCCGGAAGCCCCAGATGTTGGCGCGGTAGGGGACTTCGGTGGGGAGAAGCGAGTGGTGGCGCCCGTGCCGGGCGAGAAATGCAACCGGGACCGAAGAGAGATTTCCTAGAAAGTAGGAATCGGAGGGGGCGCCGAATGGAGTGCGAAGCCGGATTTCGCCCGTGACCTTCAATCCGGGGAGGGCGTAGAGGCCCGATCCACCGATGAGGCCGATGCGGGGCGTCCCTCTCCCTGTTCCACTCGCAGAAATCTCCTTCTTCTCTTTCTTCATCTTCAACGGTTCCGACCCATCTCGTCGAGGATGTCGAGCGCGAGCTTCAACGCCGCGCGGCCGGCCTCGCCGGTCACCTCGGGCTCGCTCCGCTCGCGGCACGCCTTCAGGAACGCGGCGTCCTCGGCCGTGAGCGCATCCTGCGGCTCCACGGCGACCGGCCAGGGCACGATGCGCGGCGGGCCGGTCATGCGGTCGAGGCGGAAGGCCGTCACGTCGCGGTTCTGGGTGTCGATCGAGAAGTACCAGTCCGGCTGGAAGAACCGGAACTTCCGGGTCTTCTCCTGCGAGACGCGGGATGCGGTCAGGTTCGCGACGCACCCGCCCTCGAAGGACAGCCTTACCGACGCAATGTCGATCTTGTTCGAGAGGATCGGCACGCCGACCGCCCGGATCTCCACGACCGGCTTGCCGACGAGGTCGAGCGCGATGTCGAGGTCGTGGACGAGGAGGTCGAGCACGACGTCGACGTCCAGCGCGCGGGGGACGAACACGCCGAGTCGATGCGCCTCGATGAACTTCACGTCCGTGACGAGCGGCCGGACGGCGGCAACGGCAGGATTGAAGCGCTCGATGTGCCCGACCTGGAGGACGCGGCCCTTCTCGCGCGCGATCGCGACGAGACGGTCGGCCTCGGCGAGGGTCGCGGTGATCGGCTTTTCGACCATCACGTCCGCCCCGCCCAGGAGCAGCTCCTCCGCCACGGCGGCGTGCGTGACGGTCGGCGAGGCGACCACGACGGCGGTCGCGCCGGCATCGAGGAGTTCGCGGATCGAACCGCGCCGCACCATCCCGGAAGCCGCGTGGGCGGCCTCGATCGCCGAGGCCGCGGCGTCGTCCGTCTCGACGAAGCCTGCCGGACTCGAACCCTCGAGCGTCGAGAGGATGCGCGCGTGGTGGCGCCCGAGGTACCCGCAGCCGACGATGCCGGTTTTCAAGGAGGTCATGCGCGCGTGAGTGTAAGGGACGGACGGGCCGCGAAAAGGCCGTCTGATCAATCTGTATCATGCCGCCTCACATGGCCGGCCGCGACTGGAAATCCACGCTCCTCCTCCCGAAGACGGACTTCCCCATGAAGGGGGACCTGCCGAAGCGGGAGCCCGTGCGCCTCGCGCGCTGGCAGGAGGGCGATCTCTACGGGCGGATCCGCGAAGCCCGCAAGGACTCCCCGAAGTTCCTCCTGCACGACGGGCCGCCGTACGCGAACGGCAGGATCCACATGGGGACCGCCCTCAACAAGATCCTCAAGGACCTCGTCGTGAGGACGAAGACGCTCGAGGGTTTCGACGCCCCCTACGTGCCGGGCTGGGACTGCCACGGCCTCCCGATCGAGCTCAAGGTCGACAAGGAGCTCGGCCCGAAGAAGCGCGCGATGACCGACGTCGCCATCCGCGACGCCTGCCGCGCATACGCCGAGAAGTGGATCGAAGTCCAGCGCTCGGACTTCGTACGCCTCGGCGTTCTCGGCGCGTGGATGACGCCCTACCGGACAATGGACTTCTCCTACCAGTCCGAGATCGCGCGGGCGTTCGGGACGTTCGTCGGGAAGGGCCTCGTCTCGTTCGGCTTCAAGGCCGTCCTCTGGTGCGTCCACGACCGCACGGCGCTCGCCGAGGCGGAGATCGAGTACGAGGACAAGACCGACTGGTCGATCTATGTCGCGATGCCCCTGGAGGAGATTTCTGCGAAAGGCGTGTGGCGCGCCTCGCTCGAGGCGGCCGGCTCGCCGCGCCTCTACGCCCTCATCTGGACGACCACGCCCTGGACCCTGCCCGCAAACCGCGCGATCGCGATCGGTCCGAAGATCGAATATGTTCTTCTACAGAGAGAATCTGAGCCGGGCGCCGCCTACCTCGTGGCCGAGGCGCTGGTGCCTCAGGTGACGGCCGCGCTGGGCTGGACCGACGCCCGCCCTCTTCCCCATTCGAAGAAGAGCGGCGCGTCCCTCGCCGGAGCGAAGCTCGCGTACACGCGGCCGTTCTCCGTCGATCCGCGGGATAACTTCGGCTTCCTCCTCGGCGAGCACGTCTCGACGACGGACGGCACCGGCCTCGTCCACACGGCCCCGGGCCACGGCCGCGACGACTACGAGGTCGTCCGGCGCGCCGGCTTCAAGGTGGACGACCCGGCGCTCTGCCCCGTCGACGAGGGTGGCTTCTACGACGTGAACGCGCCGGAGCTCCTGCGCGGCAAGCGCGTCGTGACGCCGAAGACTCCGGCCGACGACGCGAGCGCGGCCGTCCTCGAGGCGCTCCGCGCGGGCGACGAGTCCGGCGCGCGGCTCCTCCACGCCTCAAAGGCGCCGCACAGCTACCCGCACTGCTGGCGCTGCAAGAACCCCGTCATCTTCCGGGCGACCCACCAGTGGTTCATCGACCTCGGGGCTCTTCGCGATCGCGCGATGGCTGAGATCCGCGCACGCGTCGAGTGGATCCCGTCCTACAGCGAGAACCGCATCGGCGCCATGGTCGACAACCGCCTCGAATGGACGATCTCGCGGCAGCGCCGCTGGGGCTCGCCGATCACGTTCCTCCGCTGCGTCGACTGCCGGGAGCAGGGCGTCGTGACGCACTTTCCCAGGGTGGAGGGGGACGTGAGCGAGAAGGAGAAGACGGAAAGAGAAGATTTCTTTGAAGGTGTAAGAGAGAGCTTCCGCGAGCACGGAGCGAACGCCTGGTACGACGACGCGTTCCCCCCGTCTTACTTTCTAGGAAAATCCTCCTCTTCTTCCTCTCTTTCCCCGGGTCCGTCCTGCTCGCGCTGTGGCGGGACGAACTTCGAGAAGCTGAAGGACATCCTCGACGTCTGGTTCGACTCCGGCGTCTCGCACGCGGCCGTTCTGCGCTCGGGCGATTACGGCCTCGCGGACCCGTACACCGCGGATCCGCACGTCCCGGTCATGTACCTCGAGGGGCACGACCAGCACCGCGGCTGGTTCCAGTCGTCGCTCCTCACGTCGGTCGCGCTGGCGGGCCGCGCGCCGTACGACACGGTCCTCACCCACGGGTTCGTCGTCGCGGGCGACGGCCGGAAGATGTCGAAGTCGCTCGGCAACACGATCGAGCCGCAGGACCTTCTGAAGACCGAAGGGGCCGACGTCATCCGCCTCTGGGTCGCCTCGCTCGACTACACGAACGACGACCCGCTCTCGAAGGAGATCCTGCAGCGGACCGGCGAGGCCTACCGGAAGATCCGGAACACGGCGCGGTTCCTCATCTCGAACCTCTTCGACTTCGACCCGGCGAAGGACGCGCTGCCGGATGCGAAGCTCGAGCCGCTCGAGCGCTGGGCGATCGACGCCGCGGCCCGCTTCGCGACCGAGGCCCGCGCGGCATACGGTCGCTACGAGTTCCACGCCGTGGTCCGCCGCCTCCTCGATCTCGTCACGACCGACCTCTCCGCGTTCTGGTGCGACGTGCGCAAGGACGCGTTCTACGTCCTCGCGCCGAACGACCCCCTGCGCCGCTCGGCGCAGACGGCGGCCTGGAAGCTCGTGGAGACCATAGCGGTGGCCCTCTCACCCATCTGCCCGTTCACGGCCGAAGAGATCTTCGAGTCCCTGCCGGGGAATGCGAAGGACCCTTCCGCTCTGTTCCTGAAGAGCTGGAGCGACCTCACGCTCTCGGAGATCTCTTCGAGTGAAAGAGAGGCGTGGGGAACGCTTCTCGCGCTTCGTGCGAGCTTTCTCGCTCAGCTCGAGCCGCTCAGGAGGGAGGGCCGG
>JBBQDQ010000133.1:0-9296 GCA_038319835.1 Thermoanaerobaculia bacterium
TCGGGCGCGGCCGCCATCGCCCCGGCGATCCGCCGGCGCGCCGCACCCTCCGAGGCGCTCTCGCCGCGCATCGCAGCCCCGACGAGGCGCGCGTAGGCGAGCGCGAGGGACGCGAGCGGGACGCGGAAGACCGGCACGGAACACCCGTCCACGGCCCGCGGGATCCGGGCGGCGGGGACGCCTGTCGCCCGGGAGACCGAGGCCAGGATCCGCTTCTGGAGCGGATGGCCGGGCTTCCAGTATCCCGCCGGATCGAGGCCGAGGAGGCGGCACGCGAGGAGCATCGCGGCGTGCTTGCCGGAGCAGTTGTTGTGGAGCGGCGTCGGGCTCGCTCCCGCGCGTACGAGCGCCCTTGCCGACTCTTCGTGGATCGGCGGATGGGCCCCGCAGTGGAGGTCGGCCTCCGTGAAGCCGCCCTTCGCGAGCATCGCGGCAGCGAGGCGCACATGGGACGGCTCGCCGGAATGCGAGGACGTCGCGAGCGCGATCTCGTCCGTCGAGAGGGAGAACCGCTCCTCCCCGCCCGCGGCGAGGAACGGGACGAGCTGGAACGGCTTGGCCGAGGAGCGCAGCCAGACGGGCTGGCGCGGGTCGCCGGCGGAGGCGAGAAGCGTCCCGTCCTCCGCGACGACCGCGACGGAGCCGCCGTGCACGGATTCGACCCGCCCGCCGCGCGTCACGACGACGAGGGGCACGGTCCGCGGGACCTCGCGCGCGCCGGACTGCGACATTTGGCGCGCGAGATTACCCGAATTCGTTGACGCGGCCCGCACCGGCCAAGACAATGCATCGATGCCGCCTTCCGTGCCCCCGCCGGCCCGCACGACCGCCGTTCCGACGCACGAAGGGTTCTTCGTCTCCGAGTTCCTCGGCGAGACCGTGCGCGACGTCGCGCGCCAGCCCGTCGGGAAGATCCGGGACCTCGCGGTCTCGACGGGCGTCAAGTCCCCGTTCCCGAAGATCACGGGGCTCCTCGTGCGCGACCGTTTCGAGACGTTCGTCCTCCCCTGGGAGGACGTCGCGATCTTCCAGCGCGGGACGGTGCGCACGCGCCTCATGAAGGACGATCTCCTCCACCGGCCGCCGAGCGAGGACGAGATCTTCCTCGCGCGCCACCTCCTCGACAAGCAGATCGTGGACATCAACGGCGTGAAGGTCGTGCGCGTGAACGACCTCAAGCTCGACGTCATCTCCGGCGACCTCGTCCTGACGGCCGCCGATGTCGGCGTCCGCGGCCTCGTGAGGCGCGTGTTCGGCGCCGGGATCACGCCGCGGGGCGGCCGCCTTTCGGACCGCTCGCTTCCCTCGCGCCTCATCCCGTGGGATTCGATTCAGCCGCTCCACCCGAAGCTCGACCGCCTCGAGGCGACGCTCCCGCAGGAGAGGATCCAGCGCCTTCATCCCGCGGACATCGCCGACATCCTGAGCCAGGTCTCCGGCACCGAACGCAGCGGCATCTTCCGCAAGCTCGACGTCGAGACCGCGGCCGAGACCCTTCACGAGCTCGAGCCCGAGATCCAGGCGGAGATCCTCGAAGACCTCCCCGAGCAGCGCGCGTCCGAGATCCTCGAGCAGATGCCGGCCGACGAAGCTGCCGACGTCCTCGGCGACCTCGAGGGCGAGCACGCGCGCGACCTCGTTCAGCTCATGGAGAAGGAGGCCGCCGACGAAGTCACCGGCCTTCTCGTCCACGACGAGAACACGGCGGGCGGCCTCATGGGGACGGACTTCGTGACGTTCCGGCCGCACCTCACCGTCAAAGAGACGCTCCTGCGCCTGCGTCCTATCGCGCGCGACGCGGAGGTGCTCTTCTACTTCTACGTGGTCGACGAGCGCGAGATCCTCCTCGGAGCGCTCTCGGTCCGCGAGCTCCTCGCGGCGGACGACGACGTCGCGCTCGAGAAGGTCATGACGACGCCCGTCCGCAGCGTCACCGCCGACGTCTCGGCGGACGAGGTCGCCTCGACGATGTCGAAATACGACCTCCTCGCGCTCCCCGTGACGGACCCCGAGGGCGTCCTGATCGGCATCATCACGATCGACGACGTCGTCGACCGCCTGCACGACCTTCCGAAGCGCCACCGCCGGAGGCTCCGTTGATCGCTCCGGCCGCGGAGGCCGCGCCGCGCCCGGAAGCCCGGAGCTGGCGCCGCCGCCTGACTCTTTTCCTGGCGGTCCTGGGCCCGGGCTTCATCACGGCGAACGTCGACAACGACGCGGGTGGCATCGCGACGTACTCGATCGCCGGGGCGCACTTCGGGTATTCGCTCCTCTGGACGCTCATCCCGATCACGGTCGCCCTGATCGTCGTGCAGGAGATGTCCGCCCGGCTCGGCGCAATCACGGGCAAGGGGCTCGGCGAGCTCATCCGCGAGAACTACGGCCTGCGCACGACCTTCTACCTCATGGTTGCGCTCCTCGTGACGGACATCGGCAACACGGTCGCCGAGTTCGCGGGCTGGGCCGCCGCGCTCGAGATCTTCGGGATCCCGCGCTGGGTCTCCGTGCCGATCGGTGCGTTCGTCGTCTGGTGGCTCGTCGTGAAGGGCAACTACAAGACGGTCGAAAAGGTCTTCCTGATCGCCTGCACGGTCTACCTCACCTACGTGGCCTCGGCCCTGTTCGCCAAGCCCGTCTGGACGGACGTCCTCAAGCAGACCTTCGAGCCGAAGATCGAGTCGAGCGCGGCGTGGATCCTCATGATCATCGGCATCGTCGGGACGACGATCGCGCCCTGGATGCAGTTTTACCTGCAGTCCTCGATCGTCGAGAAGCGGATCGGACCGGAGGAATACCGGCTCTCGCGCTGGGACGTCATCGTGGGCTGCATCGTCGCGGCCGTCGTCGCGTTCTTCATCGTCGTCGCCTGCGGCGCGACGCTGTACCCGAAAGGGATCCGGATCGCGGGCGCCGAACAGGCCGCCCTCGCGCTCAGGCCGCTCGCGGGCAAGTGGGCCGGCGCGCTCTTCGCCTTCGGCCTCGCGAACGCCTCGCTCTTCGCCGCGTCCATCCTGCCCCTTGCGACGGCCTACTCGATCTGCGAGGCGCTCGGGTTCGAGGCGGGCGTGGACAAGTCGTGGAGCGAGGCGCCCCAGTTCAACACGCTCTACACGTCCATGATCGTCATCGGGGCGGGCATCATCCTGATCCCAGGCGTCCCGCTCTTTCCGGTCCTTTTCCTCTCGCAGGTCCTGAACGGCCTCCTCCTTCCGTTCGTCCTCTTCTTCGTCGTCCTCCTCATCAACCGGGTGGACCTGATGGGGACCTACGTGAACGGCCGGGTCTGGAACTGGATCGCGTGGGGAACCGTCGGCGTCATGGTGCTGTTGACGCTCGTCCTCGTCGTGGCGACGATCTGGCCGGGCCTCTTCCCGACGGCGTAACATCCCCGGAACGCGAGTTGCTTAAGCGACCGTGAAGCGGGCTGCCCGCGTCCCCCGTTTCGGACGTTGCAGGACGTCGACGGATCCGAAGCCTTGATTTCCCAGGAGGTTGACTCATGCGCTTTCGCTTCGCCACCTTCGCCGCGTGCCTCGCGCTCGCCACAATGGCGGGCACGGCCGCCGCACAGGACAGATCCGGCACCTTCGAGATTTCGCCCTTCGCGGGCGGCTACTTCGGCGGGCGCCTGTACGGCAGCTACCCCGTCACGACGACGTACTCCTACCTCGAGCCGCAGGATGACCTGACCTACGGCATCCGGCTCGCCTACAACGTGAACCGCCACTTCGGATTCGAGTTCGACTGGACGTCGGCCCGCCCGGATCTCCGGACTCCGTATGCCTACGGAACGTCCTCGAGCAACCGCACGGTCGGCCGCCTTCGCCAGAACGTCTACGAGGCGAACACGATCTTCAGCTTCGGCAAGAAGCGCGCGATCGGGTACTTCGGACTCGGCGCCGGAGTCGCAACGCTCGATGTGACGGACACCGGCACGAGCGCTCCGGCCCGCTCGCGCTTCACGGCGAACATCTCCGGGGGCGCGAAGTTCTGGTTCGTCCCCAAGGTCGGGGTGCGCCTCGACGCACGCTACCGCGTGATCGACCACAACGACGACAGCGGCTCCTGCAACAACCACGACAGCTGGTGCTCGAACCGCTGGGAAAACTGGTCCCACAACTCCGAGCTGACGGGCGGCCTGATCTTCGCTTTCTAGCCCCGGTCCCCGGGCGGCGCGACGTCGATCCTGCGTGCGCCGCCCTCCCCGAGCTCGATCGTGACGCGCCAGGCGCGCCACGCCGTCAGCGGAGGACGCGGCCATTCGACTGCGAGGACGGCGTCGCCGCGCGCCTCGAGCCCGAGATCCTCCACGGGGCCTCCACCGGCCGGCAGCCGGTAGAGGTCCGCGTGCACGAGAACCGGCGGCCTCCCCGCGGGGCCGTATTCGTGCACGAGCGCGAAGCTGGGCGAGGACACGTCGTCAGGGTCGAGGCCGAGCCCCTGGGCGAGCCCCTTCACGAAGACGGTCTTCCCCGCGCCGAGGTCCCCTTCGAGGAACACGGCGTCGCCGGGCTGGAGCCGCCCCGCCAGGTCGGCCCCGGCGCGGCGCGTCTCCTCCTCGCTCGCACTCGGGACCGCCGTCATCCCGCCGAAGCCTCGCGTGCGAGGAGGAACGCGTCCGGGAGCGCCTCGACGACGTCCGAGGCGGTCGCCGACTCCTCGCCGAGCGCCTCGCGGACGAGATCCCCCGCGGTCCCGTGCAGCCACACCGCGGCGCACGCGGCGTCCCACGCGGAGAATCCGCGCGCGAGGAGCGCGCCGACGACGCCGGTCAGCACGTCGCCCGTGCCGCCCGTGGCCAGCGCGGCGTTGCCGGCTAGGACGGGAACGGCGCGCCCGGACGGGTCCGCGACGACGGGCCGGAAGCCCTTCAGGACGGCGACGGCGTTCGCGGCGCGGGCGATCCGGACGGCCGCGGCCTCACGGTCCGCATTGACATCCTCCGTGGAGATCCCCAGCAGCCGGCCCGCCTCGCCCGGATGGGGCGTGAGGACCGTCGGGGCGAGACGCCCCGCGAAGAAGGCCGCGCCGCCGGAGAGGTTGAGGGCGTCGGCGTCGAAGACGGCGGGAACCGGCCCGGCGACGGCGCGCGCGAGCATCTCCCGGGCGGAGGCACCCTCTCCCCATCCCGGGCCGACGGCGAGCGCCGTGAACCGTGCGAAGTCGGGCTCGCCGCCTGCGGTCGTCGTCTCGGGCGTCAGCGCGTGGAGGATCGAACGGACGTCGTCCGGCACGGCGGCCGTCACGAGGCCGGCGCCGGCGCGGTGCGCGGCGCGGCACGCGAGCGCGGGCGCCCCCGCCATCCCCCGCGAGCCGCCGACGACGAGCAGGCGCCCGTACGTGCCCTTGTGCGACTCGGCCGGGCGGCGCGGAAAGAGGGGCGCGACGTCGCGGACGGCGACGGCCTCGCGCCGGGAGGGTTCGGATGGCTCGACGAAGCCGAGATCGGCCACCGCGATCCGGCCGCACCGGGCGGCCGGGTCGCGTTCGACCTGACAGGGCTTCGGCCAGCCGAAGGTCACCGTGAGGTCCGCCCGCACCGACGGCTCCCAGGCCCGGGCCTCGTCGGCGGAGAGGCCCGAAGGCAGGTCCACGGAGACGACGAAGGCCCGGCCCGACGAGGCGAGCGCGATCGCGCGCGCGGGCAGTCCGTCGGGCGCGACGCGCCGCTTGAGGCCGGTCCCGAAGAGCGCGTCCACGATGAGCGTCGCGACGGCCAGCGGCTCGAGCTCGCGCGCGTCGTTGACCTCGCGCACGACCCCGCCGATCTTCTCGAGGCGCTGGTACGTCTTGCGCGCGTCGGGCGTGAGGTGCTGCGGGTTGCCGAGGAGAAGGGTCTCGACGCTGGACGCGAGGCGGCCCGCCATGAGGAGGCGCGCGATCTCGAAGCCGTCGCCGCCGTTGTTTCCGGGGCCGGCGAGGACGACGACGCGCGCCGCGAGGGCCGGACGCCGCTTCAGGACGCCCGCGATCTCGCGCACGACCGCGTTCGCGGCGCGCTTCATGAGGACGAGCCCCGGCGTCCCGGCCGCAATCGTCCGGACGTCGAGGGCCCGCGACTCGTCGGCCGAAACGACCCTCACGGCCGCTCCGGCCCCATCAGGAGCGCGAGGGTCCGGCGCGTCGCGGGCGCAAGCTCCGGGTCGGACGCGAACATGGGGCGGAGCGCGCCGACGTCCCTGAGCTCGTCGACGTCCGGGACCGTCGAGAGGAGGCGGACCCGGTAGCCGCGCGCCTCGGCGGAACGGCGGCTGTCCGCGAGCGCGTGTTCGGACGACCAGCGTACGGCCGTGAAGACGGCGGAAGGGTCCACATGGCCGCGCAGGCCCACGAGCGAATAGCCGCCGTCCGGAGCCGGCGCGAATACCACGTCGGCGTCCTGCTCGAGCCCTGCGAACGCCGCGACGAGATCCTCCGCTCCCAGCGTGGGAGCGTCGCTGCCGGCGACGACGACGTCGCGCCGGCCTTCCATGCGCGAGCGGACGACGGCCCGGGCGAGCCGGTCACCGAGAGAGCCGTCTCCCTGCGGGAAGAGCTCCCACGGAGCGCGGAACGTGCCGACGAGGAACGGGCCCGGCTCGAACTCGGCGTGCGCAAGAACCGAGTCCCACCGCGCCGGGTCGGGCAGCGCCGCGGCGAGGTCCTGCAGAAACGCCCCGTAGAGCGCCGTCGCGGGCCCCGCGCCGATCTCGCGCGCCAGGCGCGTCTTGACCTGCCCCGCGACGGGCTCGCGGGCGAATAGGACGACGCGTCGGACGGGGCCCGTCATCGGCTTACGTCACTTCTTCGCCGGGCGCTCCCCTGCGAACGCGGAGACGAAGATCGCCTTCTGGAGGTAGCTCGTCGTGTTCGTGACGTCGTCCCTCAACGCGAGCGAGAGCTTCTGCGCGCCGGGGATCATGACGAGCTTCACGTCGTACGTGAAGTCGCGCGGGACACGCTGGGCGTTGAACGCCTTCGCGTCGACCTCGACCGGAACGGGCTGCGTCGTGAGCTCGGACTGCTTGCCCTCCGTGTCGACGACGATGAAGTAGAAGACGACGCGGCCGCGGAGCTTGCTCCCTTCCGGGAGCATCGCGAGGCGCGAGAAAGGGACCTTGATCGTGATCGGGACGATGAAGTTCCCGCGGTCGGCCGGGGACGGGTCCCCCACCGTGAGCGAGGCGGCGAGCGGGTTGTCCTCGCGCGGGAAGAAGAGGGCGGACGTCACGGCCTCGCGGACCTTCGTGTCGAAGCCCTTCTCGATGTAGCTCCGGCGCGCGAGGACCGTCAGGCCCTTCTTGCCCTTCAGCTTGACGTCCACCTTGTGCGGCCGGTCCAGTCCCGAGCGCACGCTGCGATACCCGACGGAGTAATAGGAGGAGTAGTCCTTCTCCATGTCCTTGAGGGCGATCGTGACGTCGTTGCGGTTGATGCTCGCGCGGCCGCCCGTCTCCTCGGCCATCAGGCTCAGCATGGCCTGGAGGTTGTTGCGCTCGAGGAACGAGTCGATCCGCTGGTTCGTCGTGCGCTGCTCGGCCGTCACGTTCCCGTCGACCGTGAGGCCCGCGGCGTCGATCGTGTACATCGAGACGCCCGCCGAGTTCGCGGCCTGGATGATCCCGATGTAGCTCGACGTCTTGTCGAACTCGAACTGACCCATCGATGACGAAGTCGAGTTCGGGAACCGGTCCTGGATGGACGACCAGAGCTCGATGGCCGGCGACTGCGGGAGCCCGCCGGACACGTGGACGAGGATCTTCCGGCCCTCGACGCCGGAAAGCTGGTTGATCGTCGTCTTCATCGCGTCGAACGTGAACTTGAGGTCGTTCTCGATCGACTGGGCGTGCTGCCGCACGCGCCCCACCGCCTGGTCGGCCGTGGTCGCGTCGTCGATCGCCTTGATGATGTCGCGGCGCTCGGAGTCGAGCTGCGTCCCGAGGGCCGACTCCTCCTCGATCTGCTTGAGGATGTCGGAAAGGTCGCGCCCGTCGTTCGTGAACTTCCGCCGCACCTTCAGGGTGCGGTTGAAGGTGACGATCATCCCCTCGACGTCACCCTTGATGCTCTCGCGGACGAACGCCTCGACGTTCTTCAGGACGCGGTTCCGGTCGAACGGCGTGATGTGCAGGTTGTCGATGAAGAGGACCACGCGGGTCTTGGGCGCGGGCAGGGGCGTGGGAACGGCAGCAGGCGGGGCTTCGGGGGCCGCCGGCGCCGCAGCCTCCTCCGGCGGGAGGATGAAGCGGCCCTGCTCGATCGCGTAGAAGTTCGAGACGGGCAGCTCGATGCCGTCCTCGATCACGACGAAGTCTTCCTTCTTCAGGCCCGTGACGCGGTTGCCCTTGGAATCCGAGACCACGACGTCGAGGTTGGTGACGGAGATGCCTTCGCGCGCGATGAACGGGGCCGACCCGGCGCCGGGCTTCTCCTGGGCGGCGAGACGCGGCGCGGCCGCCCAGCCCGCGAGGACCGCGACGAGGGCGGAAAAGACGAAACCGGTACGAGCTGTTCGCATCATTTTCCGGATTGTACGGCCCGCATAGAATCCGCCTCCCGATGACCCTCCACGTACGCCGGCACCTCACGGCCGGCATCCTCCTGATCGTCCCCGTAGCGGTGACGGTCGCCGTCCTCCGGTTTCTCTTCGGGTTCTTCGACGGGTGGATGCAGCCGTTCGCCGAGCAGCTCTTCGGCCGCCCTATTCCGGGCCTGGGACTCCTTCTCACCCTTCTTCTCGTCTGGATAACCGGCGTTCTCTCAACGAATTTCGCCGGGAAGAAACTCCTTGAACTTTTCGACCGCCTCTTGGAAAATCTCCCCCTCGTCAGAACGGTCTACACGGCCACCAAGCAGCTCGTGGATGCCGTTTCGCCGGGCGGGCGCCGGGCCTTCCGCAAAGTGGTGCTCGTCGAATTTCCGAAGAAGGGAACCTTCGCGTTGGGTTTCGTTACAGGCGACGGCCTCGGCCCCCTCCCGGGCGACACAATGTCCATCTACGTGCCGACGGCCCTCAACCCGACGAGCGGATTTCTGGTGTTTGCGCGGGAAAGCGATATTCTCGACCCTCACCTCTCGGTAGAGGAGGGGATCAAGCTCGTCGTTTCAGGCGGCGTCGTGAGGCCGCCCGGGAACTGACGACGCGCGAGCCGGGTCCAACTCGGGGCCGGCACGGACAGGCCGGTGTTTTGGAAAGGAGAGAACGGGTGATGACGACGACACGGACCGGCGGAGGGAAGGGGCAGCGGCTCGCCGCGGCGACGCTCGTCCTCCTTTCTCTTGCGGCGGCCGGCTGCGACAAGTTCAAGAGCAAGCAG
>JBBQDQ010000134.1:0-9111 GCA_038319835.1 Thermoanaerobaculia bacterium
GCCCGGCGCGGCCCACCTCCTGGTAGTACGCCTCGAGCGAGCCGGGGAGCTCGTAGTGGACGACGGCATCGACGTCGGGCCGGTCGATCCCCATCCCGAACGCGTTCGTGGCACAGACGACCAGCAGCGTCCCCGACGCGAACCCGTCCTGAACGCGCGTCCGCTCCTCGTCCGGCAGCCCCGCGTGGTACGCGGCCGCGGCCACGCCGTCCTCCACGAGGACCGACGCCGCCCGTTCGGCGCTCTTGCGCGTGGCCGCGTAGACGAGCGCGCGGCGGCCGCGGACGAGGTCCGGCAGCAGGGCCCGCTTTTCGAGGTCGCCCGAGACGCGCCGCACCTCGAGGTGGATGTTCGGCCGGTCGAAGCCCGCGACGAAGACGCGCGGATGGACGAGACCGAGGAGCGCGACGATGTCGACCCGCACCTCGGGCGTCGCCGTGGCCGTGAAGGCCGCCATCGGCGGCCGGCCTTCGGCTCCGTCCGCCCTGGGGCAGCGCCGCGCCGCGTCCGCGAGACGCCGGTAGTCCGGGCGGAAGTCGTGCCCCCACTCAGAGACGCAGTGCGCCTCGTCCACTGCGAAGAGGCTCACGCGCAGCTGCGGCAGGAGCGCGTCGAAGGAGTCGGACGCGAAGCGCTCGGGGCTGACGTAGAGGAGACGCAGGGTCCCTGCGCGCGCTGCCCGCAAGGTCTCGCGCCTTTCGTCTGGCGTCTGCAGCGAGTGGAGCGCTCCGGCCGCGATCCCTTTCCGGCCCAGCTCGTCCACCTGGTCCTTCATCAGCGCGATGAGGGGCGACACGACGAGCGTCAATCCTGGGAGCAGCAACGCGGGGAGCTGGTACCCCAGCGACTTCCCCGAGCCCGTCGGCATGACCGCGAGGACGTCGCGTCCCGAAAGGACCGTCCGGACGACCTCCTCCTGCCCCGGGCGGAAACCCGGGTGGCCGAAGTGCTGGCGGAGCGAGGCGGCGAGGTCGGCGTGCATCGGAGGCGAGTTCAGGGAGGCGGTCGGACTTCGCGGGCGGGGTGCCCGTCGAGAGACACGGGCTCGCCGACCACTTTCAACGTCGTGACGGGAGCTGCTCCTTCGGCCGGTCTCGCCCGTGGTCCGCGGCCGGCCCTCTCGGTATAGCTCCGTGTGAGCTCCGCCCCGAAGAAGAAGATCTGCGAGGAGTAATAGACCCAGAGCAGGAGAAGAACGAGCGAGCCCGCTGCGCCATAGGCGGTCGTGATGCGAGCGGTGCCGAGATACGCGCCGATCGCGAACTTGCCGCCGGTGAAGAGAAGGGAGGTCGCGATCGCGCCGAGCCAGACGTCCCGCCAGGAGAGGACGACGTCCGGCAGGATCATGAAGATGAGCGCGAAGAGGATCGCGAGAACGGCGAAGGAGATGATGATGTCCAGGCCCTGAAGCAGCTCGTCGAGTCCCTTCAGCCGCTTGCCGACCGAGGCGCCGAGCGCCGCGAGGGCCGCGCTCACGACCAGTGAAATGATGAGAAGGAAGCCGGTGCCGACGACGAGGTTCAAGGCAAGGAGCCGGCCTTTCAGGAGTCCTTTCACGACGCTTTTCTCTTCGGGTTGGACCTTCCAGATGAGATTGAGGGCGTCGCGCAGCTCGGCGAAGACGCCGGTCGCGCCGAGAAGGACGAAGACGAGTCCCACGGACGTGGCCACGAGTCCGTGGCCCGGCGCGGCGGATGCCCGAGTCATCTGTTCGAACATGTCGCCGCCGCTCTTCCCGAGAAGCTGGGAGATTTGCCGCACGAGGCCGGCTTGCGCCGCATCCCGGCCGAAGAGAAGAGCCGCGATCGAGATGATGACGATGAGGAGCGGCGGAAACGACAGAAGCGAGTAGAACGAGAGGGCGGCGCCGAGACGAAGCGCGTTGTCGTCCATCCACCCGCGGCCCGCGTCCGCAAAGAGGCGACCCCATTCGCGGAGCGAGAACGGCCACGGGCGCGCGTGTTCAGGGCGGTGTTTCACGGCCTCCATGATGCAGGAGCCGGGCCCTGGTCCCGTCAAGCGGGTGACTGGCACGACGTTTGCGCCTCATTTCTCGTGAAAGAAGTGCGCTCGGTCGTGAAGCGGGTGCTCGGGATCGGGCTCGCCTTCACGATTCTCCTCGCCTTCGCCTCGTTCTTCGTCGACGAGCCCCTCAGGCGAAGCATCGAACGTCGCATGAACCAGCGGCTCGAGGGATATGAGGTGCGCTTGCCGAAACTCCGTTTTCGGCTCTTTTCACTCTCGATGACCCTCGAGGGGCTCGTCGTCAGGCAGAAAGCCCACCCCGAGCCCCCGGTTCTTCTCGTCGAACGCCTGCTGACGACGGTTCATTGGCGCGCTCTGTTGTCGGGCCATCTCGTGGGAGACGTCCTTCTGGAACGGCCCCGGGTGGACCTCAACCTCGCGCAGCTGCGGCAGGAAGTGAGAGATGGCGTCGCCGTGAACGAGCGGGGCTGGCAGGAGGCGTTGCAGGAGGTCACTCCGCTCAAGATCGATCTCTTTCGCGTCGAGGACGGGACCGCCACCTACGTCGACTCGGACCCGGCGCATCCCATCCGCATGACCGCGATCCGGATCCGCGCGAGCGACATCCGGAACGTCCACTCGAAGGCCCAGGTGTATCCGTCGCCCATTCACGCCGAGGCGACCCTCTTCGGCTCCGGGCGCGGCGTTCTCGACGGGCACGCCGACTTTCTGGCCCAGCCTTACCCGGGCTTTCACGCTGTCTTCCGCCTCGACGCGGTCCCTCTCGATTCGCTCTCCCTTCCGGTTCTCGCGCACACGGCCTTCGTCCTCAAGGGCGGGGTCCTCGCCGCCGCCGGGGAGCTGGAGACGTCCCCCTCCGTGCGCAACGCGCGGCTTTCGGAGCTCACGCTCACGGGCGTGAACGTGGATTACGTCCTGGCGAAGGCGGCCCCTGCGGGACCGTCCGCCTCGTCCGAACGCACGACCGCGAAGGCCGGCGCGAAGGGCCAGACAAAGACTTCATCGGATCCAGGATGGACTCTGCGGGTGGACAAGGTCGCGATCGCGACCAGCGAGGTCGGATTCCTGAATCGTACGAAGGATCCCGCGTATCGCGCCTACCTTTCCCGGCTCGACGGATCGATCTCGAACCTCGGCAATCATGCGTCCGGAGCTCGGGCGCATTTCGACCTGCGCGGACGGTTCCTCGGAAGTGGAGAGACCCGTCTCACCGGGTCATTCCGGGAAGGCGCCGTCAGTCCCGACTTCGACGTGAACCTTCGCATCGAAGCCACGGAAATGACAAGGATGAACGATCTTCTCCGGGCGTATGGGAAGTTCGATGTCGTGGCGGGCGAGTTCTCGTTCTACTCGGAGCTCAAAGCCCGGGACGGCAGTCTCGAAGGGTACGTCAAGCCGCTTTTCAAGGGCATGAAGGTCTATGACCGGAGGCAGGACGGGGAGAAGACCGCTTTCCGCCAGCTCTACGAGATGCTCGTCGGAGGTGTCGCGGGGCTGCTCAGGAACCACCAGCGAAAAGAGGTGGCGACGGTCGCGAACGTCTCCGGCCGCATCGACGGTCCTCGGACGAGCGGATGGCAGATTGCGCTCAGGCTCGTCGAGAACGCTTTCTTCCGTTCGATCCTGCCCGGGTTCGATCGCGAGCTCGGCCTCAGGGCCGCGAAGGACAAGCCGGTCCGCGGCGATGTGAGGCGTGTGCCCCGCCAGAACCCCTGACACGGCGATGAAGGGCTCCCCTTTCGGAGACGTTCCGACTATTCGATTTCAAGGTGTCCGAAGCGGCGGAGCATCTAGCCGTCGCCCGTGAACGTCCCGCGGATGTAGTCGTGGTAGACCGGGTCCGCGTTCAGGGAGTCGCGGAGAGCGTTCAGGAAGTAGGCCGCGTCGCCCCCGTCGATGATCTCGTTGACCATCAGGTAGCCGATGCTCGCCTCGCTCGCGAACTGGAGGCGGTAGCGCGGAAACCCCGCGTTGCGAAGGTAGTACCCCTGCGCGATGTACGCGGCCGCTTCGTTGTCGACCCAGGGAAGCGACGACCTCGTGAGGTCGAACGAGGCGTGAACGGATTCGTGCACGATCAGGGCGTTGAAGAGCCGCGACCACCGCGGGTTCTTCCCGAGATAGAACGTGTTCGCTGCCCATCCGCGGCTCACGTTGGTCTTGGCGCTGTACATCGCGATGTCGGTGGTGAACTCCCCCTCGACGACGTCGATCTGGCCGCCCGAAAGGGCCGCAGCCACGCGCCGGAAGCTCGTATGGTCGACGGAGACCCTCTGGCCGCTCGTGCCCTCGAAGCTGAAGTGGATCCGGCGCGTCTCGTTGCTGGATAGAACCTGCGCGATCTGCTCCTTGACGCCCACGATCACACCTCCTGTACGAGACTCGTTCGCATTTTATATCACCCGCCCTTCTCCTCGCCGCGCTTGAGATGTTCCTGACACGCCTCAGACACAGTGTCCGAGCCTGTCGGGACAGGGGAACATGCTCCCGCCGCCCCCAGGGCACCTGCCAGATGCCCGACACGCATGGCCTCGCGCTTGCAAACACCGGCGCATCCGGCGGGGCGGGCCATGTTGGATGCCCTGAGAAGCACGGAAGATCTTCAGGAGGTTCGCGTATGCGCCCGGAACTCGCGTTTCGTCCTCTCGCAGCCATGGAGCGTTGCCTTGCAGAGTTGTACGGCTCCTGGGCGGACGTCTTTGCTGACGACCCGGAGGCGGCGTTCATCTTCTTCAAGATGTCGACCGAGGAGAAGGGGCACGCGAACCTGGTCGACTACCAGCGGCGCTTCGCCCAGCAAAACCCGGACGTCGTGCGTGAGGTCGACATCGACCTGACGGACATCCGGAGCGCCGTCGAGCGGGTCAAGACGTTCCGCGAGGAGAACCCGCGGCCGTCCCTCGACACCGCACTCTCGCTCGCGCTCACGCTCGAGGAATCGGCCGCGGAAACTCACTGCAAGAACGCGCTTCGCCAGGCCAACCCCGGCATGGAGCGGCTCCTCGGGAGCCTCGGCGGTGAGGACCGCCAGCATGTCGCGAGACTGAAAGACTTCGTGGCCAGGAGACGGGAAGGGGCGGCCTCGGCGGCCTGAAATGCGCCCGATTGCGGGAAACGGAATGTGGTTCATCCCGTCTTCTGCGAATAGAAAGGGCGCCCAAAGGAGGCCCGATCTGCCGACACGCCGGAGAGAGCTCCCAGTCAGGCGGAAATTTTCCTCAATGCCTTCCGGAGGCGCCGAGCGGTCCGCTCGTCGGGTCGCTAGGACGAACATGCGGCTGCCCACGCGACGCTCTCCTTCCGGGCCGATTCACGTCTCGCGCTGCTTCTCGAGCTCGAGCGTCCAGTTGCCGCAAACGACGCTGCGGGGCGGGTGCTTCGGCCCTCTGCGGCCACGGAAGCGTTCCTGCTGGCCCTCAAGGCGGCGATCTCTGAGGGGGTCGTCGGCCCGAGGCGGACTGCTACTCATCCCGGAAGTTCATCCCGCACGGGCCCGCTCGCGAGGGCGTCTCGCATCTGCTTTCTGGCCCGTCGGATCGCCGCCCGCGCGGTAGCGAACTTCATCTCTCCCACAATCGCCTTCGTGCGGGTTCGAAGGCCATACTTGAGCCGGGTGCTACTCGAACGACCCTTGCGGAACCGCCTCTTCGTAGCCCTGGCGTTTTCGGCAGTGGGGTTCGCCGCCGTGGGCGGATACGTGCCCACCTCGACCACGCAGGACTTCGGTTTCAGGAGCCTGCTCGGCCTGCTCCTCATTTTTCTGCTCTGGGTTGTTGCGGTAGCCGGCTGGGGACGGGCGGCGGGCCGGCTGATCGGACTCTCGCCTAAGGACGCCCTTCGCGGGGCGGAGGCCTGGGCCCTGACGCTGGGCTTCGGGAGCCTCTTCGCGGCTTGCTGGGCCTACCTCACGGTGGTCGTCGGTATTCAAAGTCCCATTTCATCGAGCGCGTTTCTCCTGGGCGGTGTCCTTTGTTTCGCCCTGCTCCCGAGCGCGACGCCCGTGCCATGCGCGCCACGACATGCCGTCCTGACCGCTCTTCTGGCCTCGTACTGCGGCCTGCGCTTCGTTCAGTCCACGCATCTCTCACGGCACGGCGACCCTCTTTACTATCACCTCGTCGCGCCGGTCCTCTGGCTGCGCAGCGGCACGGTTGCATTCGACCCGCAGCATCCGCTGAACTTCCAGGCTTCTCTCTGGGAGTACCTGTATCTCTGGCCGGCCCGGCTCTTCCTCGGGAAGGGCGAGGTCGGCCTCCCGGCAATACAGATCTTCGCGCAATGGACGCACCTGACCCTGGGTTGGGCCGCCATGGGGCTCGCCGCCATCGCTCTCTTGCAACGGCTTCGGTTCCCTCCCGCGGTTGCGCTCATCGGCGGGTTTGCCGCCCTCGCGACCTCGTCCCTTTGGCGGTACGGCATCCTCGCGAAGAACGACTGCGGCGCGGCCGCGTGGGTCTTGTGCGGGGCCGTCCTCTTGTCGGGAGAACGAGGCTCGACGAGGAGAAACGTCGCGGCGGGCGTCTTTCTCGGAGCCGCGTTCGTTGCCAAGTACACGGTCGCGTTCACGCTGCTCCCGCTTCTTCTCGGCTGGCTCGTGTATCAGTTTCTCGACGCCCCAGAGAGAGTCCCGTCGGCCGCTGCAAGAGTGTTCCTGGGCTTTCTGCTGGCCGCCACCCCCCTTCTTGCGCGGAATCTCCGAGGCACCGGAAGCGCGATCTATCCGCTCGCGTTGAGGGCCACGCCTCTCACGACCCTGAGTGACAGCCAGCGCGAAATCATCTATGGGATGGCACCGTCTCTGCGAGACGATCACGTCGCTTGGAGACTGGAACGGGTCGGGGATCTGGCGCAGGAAGGAACGCTCGCCATCGTGGCCCTCGCAATCCCCCTCTTTCTCGTGCGTGGTCTCTTCGCTCCGGCAAGGACCTTCGCGTTTCGGCGGCGGGGCCTCCTGCTGTTCTTCGTCGCCCTCGGAAGCCTTCTCTGCTTCCTCGTCGTCGCGAGGCCCGGAACGCAGTTTCGTCTGCTGGGTCCCGGCCTCGTGCTTCTGAACGTGTCCGGGACCTTGCTCTCGCTGCTCGTGTTGCGGTCTCTCGCGAGACGCGTGCGGGCGTTCCACCTTCTGCCGAGCGGCCTCGTCGTCCTCGGCGCCGTCGTCGCAACCTCCCGGTTCGCACCGGAAGCGATCCTCGACCGGATCCGGGACCTCCCCCTCCAACGCGCGCTCCTGGAGCACTCGGCTGGGGACGCGAAGCTGTGGATCGCGACGAACGTGCCGAGGTCCGCACGGATCGTGACCACCGGTGACAACGAGCTCTATTACATGCTCGGACACGACGTCTCCGCCGCCACGGACGACCTGTCGCTGGATCGTCTCTGGCGGCAGGAGGTCTCGGCGGCAGCCTCCGAAGTACAGATCCTCGGAGCTTTTCGAGCCCGGGGATTCGATTACCTGCTCGACACCAGATTCCCGTGGGAACTCTCGGCTCTTTCGCGTCGCCTCGGACCGATCTTGGATGGCCACCCGGAATGGATGGCCTTCCAGGGCAAGGACTCGAGGCTCGTAGACCTCAGCCGGGTGCAGTAGACGACGACGGGCTTCACGGGCTGCCCATTGGACGTGATTTCCACGCTGTGAACCGTCGCGCCCACGAAGACGCCGACGGTGAACATGTTCGCCCGCCGACGAGGACAAGACCTCGCCGGCGGCGAAGGACCCCGAACACGGCCTTCAAGAGCCACCCCCGCACTGCGACCATTTACGCGCGGCCTGCCCGTCCCGCGGCTAAGCAGCTCTTCGACCGCGCCGCGCGCGGACTCGAGTCCGCTCAGGAGTTGATTCGGTGGGCGCGGACGAACGGCCTCCGCTCGAAGAGGGGAGCCGTCCTCTCGAGGAACACCATTTGCACCAACATCCTCCGGAACCCCGCCTACACCGGCTCGTTCTGCTGGGTGGCAAGGTCTACGACGGCAAGTACCAGCCCCTCGTCTCGAAGGCCACATTCGACAGGGCCCAGAAGGCCCTCGACCGCCGCTCCAAGGGAAAGGGACGGATCCAGGCATTCACCTACTCGGATCTCGTGAACTGCGGCATCTGCGGCGGTCTGATGAGCGGCGACCTCAAGAAAGTCAGATACGTCTACTACCGCTGCGCGGGCACCAAGGGCGGCAAGCGGTTCTACCCAGAGCACCTCCTCGAGGAGGAGACCCTCCGCATCCTCTCCGCCCTTCAGATCGACGAAGCCGTCGCCGAGTGGATCCTCGCCGAGCTCGAGAAGCTCAACGACCAGGGCATCGACGAAGCCTCGCTGAAGCGCCTCGTGTCGCGCCGCAAGGCGCTACAGGGGCCTCAGGCGAAGGCGTACGAGGAGAAGCTCCTCGGGAAGATCGACGAGGGCTTCTGGGCACAACGTAACGGCGCATGGCAGTCGGAGCTCGCCGAGATCAACACGGAGCTGGTCGGTATCGAGAACGCGCCCGCGAAGGCCGACCTTCTCGCCGCGGCGCGAAAGCCTGTCGAACTCCTGCAAGCGGCGCCGACGCTGTACGTTACGCAGGACTCCGCCGAGAAGGCGAGACTCCTCAAAACGATGGCGTCGAACTACACGATCACCGACGGAAGTGTTTCAGTCGTTTTGGGATCGCCGTTTGATGTGCTCGCCCGCGGGGCGCAAACGGGAAAATGGTGGAGCATCCTGCTCGATTATCGAACTGCTCTCGTCAGTCTTGCCCGGGCCGACGGGGAGTGCTCCCTGCTGGGGTAGCACCGGCGCCCTGGGGGAAATCGGCGCGTTGTAGAGTGCGTTCCGGAGTCATCCGACGGCACTTCAAGCGGGCACCCGACTCGGTCCCTACGAGATCCTCGCTCCCCTCGGCGCCGGTGGCATGGGCGAGGTGTATCGCGCGCGCGACACGAAGTTGGGCCGCGATGTGGCGATCAAGGTCCTCCCCGAGGCCTTTGCTAAAGATCCGGATGCGCTCTCTCGCTTCGAGCGCGAGGCGAAGGCCGTTGCCGCCCTTTCCCACCCGAACATCCTGTCCATCTTCGATTTCGGATCGCACGAAGGGGTTGCCTTTGCCGTCATGGAGCTGCTGGAGGGCGAAACGCTCCGCCAGAAGCTCGCC
>JBBQDQ010000135.1:0-9106 GCA_038319835.1 Thermoanaerobaculia bacterium
GGCCGTGGCCACGCTCCTCGCGGGAGGGACGCTCGGCGGCGACACGGGAGTGCGCGTCGCGAAGTCCGTGCAGGCCACCGGCAACGTCAAGGCGTGGCAGCGCGGCTACCTCGCGGACCCGATCATGAATCTCGACGGCGACAAGCTCGCGCAGGTCCTGCGCGAGCACATCCACGCGAGCAAGGAAGCGGCCGCCGGAAACGGCGGCGCGGCGGGAGGCGGCTGTGGCTGCAACTGAGCGCGCCCTCCGGAGCCTACGCCGCCGCGCGCGCAGAGCGTCCCGGCGCTCGTCCCTGCCATTCCTCGCGGCCGGCGCCGGCGCGCTCGTCGCGCGCGGCGCGCACGCGCAGTCCCAGATCGACGCGAAGCTCCTCTACTACAAGGAAGACGGCGGGCGGACGCAGGTCATCAATCCGCTTGTCAACATCCACCAGGACCTCGGCGACGCGTGGGGCACGCTCGACCTCCTCCTCGCCTACGACACGATCTCCGGCGCCTCGCCCACGGGCGGCTACCCGTCCATCGACGTCACGACGTCCGCGTCGGGCCACACGAGCGCCGCGGGCTCCATCCCGCTCGCGACGTACAACGACCAGCGGAAGTCGATCGGCCTGACGTGGGGCCGCAAGTTCGGGTCGCACCTGCCCTCGATCGACGTCTCCTACTCGAAGGAGAACGACTACACGGCGCGGAGCATCGGGATCTCCGACGCGTGGACGTTCGCGGGCGGGCGCGGGACGCTCCACGGCGGCGTCTCCCTCTCGAGCGACATCGTCGCGCCGGTCACGAACAACCTCGAGCTGCCGAAGAAGCAGCAGGGCTACGCGCTCGGCGCGACGTGGATCCTCGATGAAAGGAACCTCTTCGACCTCTCGACCTCGCTCATGAAGCAGAACGGCTACCTCGACGACCCGTACAAGATCGTCCCGGTCGGGGCGTCGCAGCCCTACACGGAGCTCCCGGAACACCGCCCCGACACGCGCCAGCGCTGGGCGGTCGTCGGCAAGTACGCGCACTACTTCCTCTGGGACGGCGCGATTAAGGTCAACTATCGGTACTACTGGGACGACTGGTCCATCAAGGCGCACACGCTCGAGCTCGTCTACGACCAGCACGTGGCGGAGGAGTGGATCGTTTCGCCGACGGTGCGGTACTACACGCAGACGGCCGCGTCGTTCTGGGGAAACACGTTCCCGGTCAAGCAGGAATTCATGTCCTCGGACTACCGGCTCGCGGCGCTCTCGAGCATCCTCGGCGGACTCGGCGTCACGAAGAAGATGACGAACGCCGTAGACGTGAACCTGGGGTTCACGTACCAGGCGCAGACAGGCAAGGACCCGATCAACCTGACGAAGCCCGCGTCGAGCGGGCGGCCGGCCGGATCCGCGGCGGTCTCGGCCGCCGATCTCAATGTCCTGACGGTCACCGCCGGCTTCACGTGGCGCTACTGAGCGAGGTCGAGGGCCCCGCCCTCTACACGACGCGCTTCGCCCTCATGGGTGGGAGGGCGGTCGTGCGGTTCGTGGACCGGCGCGGCCGGGCCGCGGCCGACGCGCTCGCGCGCGCGGTCGAGAACGAGTCCCTGCGCATCGAGGCGAAGTTCTCTCGCTTCCGCGAAGGGAGTGTCGTCTCGGAGATCAACCGCAACGCCGGGCGGACGCCCGTTGCCGTGGACAAGGAGACGGACTTCCTCGTCGGCGCCGCGCTGGACCTGTGGAAGGCCTCCGGGGGCCGCTTCGACCCGACGGTGGGCGCGCTCGGGAAGGCGTGGGATTTCAAGGCACAGCGCGTCCCGTCCGCGGAAGAGGTCGCGGCACTCCTGCCGTTCGTCTCGGGCGGCGCCGTGTCGCGGCGCGACGGGACGGTCTTCCTCAGGAAGCCGGGCATGAAGATCGACCTCGGCGGCGTGGGTAAGGAGTATGCCGTGGATCGCGCGGCCGAGGTGCTGCGCGAAGCCGGCGTCTCGTCGGCGATCGTCGAGTTCGCGGGCGACGTGCGCACGGTCGGGAGCCGCGGTGACGGCCGCGCCTGGCGCGTCGGAATTGCTCATCCAAGAAGAGCCGGCAAGGTCGCTTTCGCGCTGAACCTGCGCGGGGACGCGGGAGTTGCGACGTCCGGCGACTACGAGCGCGGCTTCGAGAAGGACGGCGTGCGGTACCACCACGTCCTCGACGCGACGACGGGCTGGCCCGCACGCGGCGTCGCGTCGGCGACGGCCGTCGCGAAGACGGCGTTCGAGGCCGGGCGTTTCACGACGCTCGCGATGCTCCTCGGCCCCGACGCGGGCTACGAGCTGCTGGAACGGGCGCCGGGCGTCGAGGGCGCCGTGATCACGGACATGGGCGAGATCCGCGCGACGACCGGCCTCGCACGCTTCGCGAGCCTGCCCGGACACGCGTATCCCGTGCTCGAGCGGCTGAAGCGAAGGGCTTAGCCCCGGCTCCTCATCAGGTTGAACTTCGCGAGCTCGGCGTAGGTCAGCGTCGAATCGAGGTCCTCGCGCGCGATCCGGAGGTTCTGGACGAGGCCCTCGAGGACGAGCTCCATGAGGAACGCGCGCTCGTAGTGGTCGCGCGGTTTGGCGTGCTTGAGGACGAAATCCGAGAGGCCCGTCACGGACTCGAGCGTCTTGAGGTGCTCGGAGAACGGGCTCTGGTCCGACAGGACGATCTTCTTCCCGTCCGCGAACCATGCCGCGATCGCGTCGTAGGGTCCGGCCGGCGGCGCGGGCGCGGCCGCGCGCCGTCCCTCGGCCCTTTCGAGCGTCGTCGGGCCGCCGCTCTCGTCCTCGTCGAAGTCGCCGCGCGGCCGGCGCGGACGCTCGGCGCGCGTGCGCGGGCCTTCGACGGGCGGAAACTGCGCCTCGAAGAGGTTCTTCACGGCGTCGCCGATGAGCTTCTTGGCGACGATCTCGGCGCCCTGCTGCTCGCCCTCGAACACCATCTCGACCTTGCCCGTGATCGCGGGCAGCGTCGCGAAGAGGTCGACGAGGCGGGGCGCGACGACGGCCTCGCTCGTCCGGAGCGCGCGCCGCTCGAGGTTCGAGATCAGGAGCTCGCGCGCCGCGATCGCGAGGCGTGCCGAGACGCCCGAGGACTGATCGACGAGCTCGCTCTTGCGCGCGACGAACGAGATCTCCTCGACGAGAAGCTTGACCTCCTCGCCGAGCAGGATCGTGACGCCGTGGAGCGTGCGTTCGGTCCAGGCCTCCTGATCCGTGATCGCGGACGCGACCTTCGGGTCCTGCGGGTAGTGCGTGAGGATCTGCGAGGCGATGCGGTCCTTGAGCGGCGTGATGATGTTCCCGCGATTCGTGTAGTCCTCGGGGTTTGCGGAGAACACCATGAGGACGTCGAGCGGGATGCGCAGCGGGAAGCCGCGGATCTGCAGGTCGCGCTCCTCGAGGATGTTCAGGAGGCCGACCTGGATGCGCGGCTGCAGGTCCGGCAGCTCGTTGATCGCGAAGATGCCGCGGTTCGTGCGCGGGATGATCCCGTAGTGGATGACGTCCTCGTCCGCGAACGTCTTGCGGAGCGTCGCCGCCTTCACCGGGTCGACGTCGCCGATGAGGTCCGCGATCGTGACGTCCGGCGTCGCGAGCTTCTCGCGGTAGCGCTGGTCGCGCCCGAGCCAGGCGACGGGGAGGTCTTCCCCCGCGGAGGCGGCCATCCGCCGGCCGTACGCCGTGAACGGCGCGAAGGGCGATTCGTTCAGCTCGGAGCCCGCAATCACGGGGAGCTCCTCGTCGAGGAGGTTGACGAGGGCGCGCAGGATGCGCGTCTTGGCCTGGCCGCGCAGGCCGAGGAGGATGATGTCGTGCCGCGCGAGGATCGCGTTCTGGAGGGCCGGGACGACGGTCTTCTCGTAGCCGAGGATCCCGGGAAAGACGTTCTCTCCCGCCTTCAGCTTCGCGATGAGGTTGTCGCGGATCTCGTCCTTGACGGACTTCGGCGCGTATCCCGCCGCGACGAGCTCTCCGAGGGTGGTCGGGCGGTCGGTCATGGATCCTCCTCGGACGATCTTACGAGCGGGCGGCGTTTTCGGGTTGCGGCCTGACCGGACCGGTCAGTGTGCGTTTCGGCCCAGTCACCCGGCCTGGAAATCGCGCACGAGGTCTCCCGGCGGAACGACCGGGACCGGCGGGAAGCCCTTCAGGCCCGCGAGCCGAGCGCCGAGCGCCTCCATCTTCGCCTTCGACCAACCGGAGAAAGATTCTTCGAGAAGTCCGGAGGGAGAGACCAGGGTGAGATGAGGGACGGACTCGACCCCGAAGCCATTCGAGGCGGTGAAGGCGGGCTCGGCGTCGAGGACGAGGTCGAAGGTGGCTCTTCCGAATTCCTCGAAGAATCTCCTGCTCTCGTCGCCTTCGTTCTGCGAGACACCGACGACGTGAACCGCCTTGCCGTCGTACGCCGCGTGGAGGCGCTGCAGGTACGGCCACGCGAGGCGGCACGTCGGGCAGCTCGTCTTGAAGAACGCGAGGAGGAGGGGGAGGCCGTTCGCCTCCGAGAGGAGGTCGGCCGTCGTGGCCTTTCCGCCCCCGAGGCGCGTGAACGTGACGGTCGGAGCGGAGGACGTGACCATGCCCGAGTCTAGACCGGGCCTCAGTTGCCCCCTGCCGGGGACGAGCCGTCGCTCGAGGCGGCCGCGGCGGCGGGCGGATGCGGCGCGGCGTCGGCGACGCGGAACGAGATCGCGCGGGCACCGGCGGGCGTCGCGAGGTAGCGCACGGTCACGTGGTCCTTCGCCTTGAGGTTCTCGAGCGGGACGGCGATCTTCCCGCGGGTGACGGCGACGTCCGGCGCGATCGAAACGGCGACGGTCTGCCGCGCGGGCGGCTGGCCCTTCACTTTCGTCGTCTTGACGGACTCGCGGATCAGGACGAGGCGGGTGGGCAGGTCGACCCAGACGATCTCGCCCACGATCGCGCGATCGCCCGCGGGAGCCGCCGACAAGGTCGGGCCCGAGGTCTTCGGGGCCGCAGCCGGAGGCGCGGCCATGAGCAGCAGAAAGAGGACGAGGCCCGACACGTCTTCTGGCGTTGCAGGACACGTGCCGTCCGCCATGGGCCCACATCGGCCTCGTTTAGGGCCGTTCGGGCGCCCGAATGGCATTTTGAGGGCCCGGGACTGCACGATTCCGGGCGTCCGGCCTCCCCGGATCGGGCCTCAGCCGGGCTTCTTGAGGCCGAACTTCTCGAGCCGGTACTGCAGCGTCCGGTACGTGAGACCGAGGAGGCGTGCGGCCTTCGCGATCACCCAGCCGGACTTTTCCATCGCCTGGACGATCAGCTGGCGCTCGAACTCCTCGATGTCGATCCCCTCGGCGGGGATGTCGAATCCATAGGGCCGCGCGGCCGGCGCCGTGTTCAGGCGCACCTCGGATGGCAGGTCGGAGGGCGTCACGACGTTCCCCTCGCACAGCAGGACGGCGCGTTCGACGACGCTCTCGAGCTGGCGCACGTTGCCGGGCCACGCGTGCCGCACGAGGAGCTCCATCGCCTCGGGCGACACGGAGCCGACGGACGTCCCGTGCGAGGCGTTCGCCTTGTCGAGGAAGCGCAGGACGAGGGCGCGCACGTCCGAGGAGCGGTCGCGCAGGGGCGGCAGCTCGACGGGGATGACGTTGAGGCGATAGAAGAGGTCCTCGCGGAACTGGCCGGCCTTCATCATGGCCGTCAGGTCCCGGTTCGTCGCGGCCACGACGCGCACGTCGACGGGGATCGTCTCGTTCCCGCCCACGCGTTTGACCTCCTTCTCCTGCAGCGCGCGGAGGATCTTGCCCTGCAGCGGGAGCGTGAGGTCGCCGATCTCGTCGAGGAACAGCGTCGACCCGCTCGCGGCCTCGAACAGGCCGATCTTGCGTGCATCGGCGCCCGTGAAGGATCCCCTCTCGTGCCCGAAGAGCTCGCTCTCGAGGAGGTTCTCGGGGATCGCGGCGCAGTTCAGCGCGAAGAACGGCTTCACCGAACGGTTCGACCGGGCGTGCACCGCGCGCGCGACGAGCTCCTTGCCCGTGCCCGACTCGCCGCGGATCATGACGGTCGAGTTCGTCGGCGCGATCTTCTCGACGAGGCGGAAGACGTCGCGCATCGCGGGGCTGTCCCCGACGATCGCCTCGAGGCCGTCGCCCTTCAGCCGGCGCTCGAGCCGCAGGGCCTTCTCCGCGAGCCGGAACGCCTCGAGGGCGCGCTCGACCCGGAAGAGGAGCTCGTCGGCGACGACGGGCTTGGACATGTAGTCGAACGCGCCGAGCTTGTGGGCCTCGCGCGCGCGGTCGACGGAGCCGTGCGCGGTCACGAGAATGACCTTCGGGGGCAGCGGGTTCTCCGCGGAGGAACTCAGCGCCTTCACGACGTCCATGCCGGTGAGGCCGGGCATCTTGAGGTCCGTGAGAACGACCTCGGGCCGGATCTCGGCGGCTTTCGCGAGCGCCTCGCGCCCGTCGGCCGCGGCCGCGACCCGGTAGCCCTCGTCCTCGAGGATGACGGTCAGCGACTCGCGCTGGTGCTTCTCGTCGTCCACGACGAGGAGCGTGGCTTTCGGCTCCTTCTCGTTCACGAGGCGGAGATTACCCTCAGCCGGCCACGGGGAGGGAAATGCGGAAGACGGCGCCGGTCTTCCCGTCCGTCCGGTTCTCCGCCGTGACGCGGCCGCCGTGCTCCTCGACGATCCGCTTGACCATCGCGAGGCCGAGCCCGACGCCGCCGTCCTTCTTGGAGAAGTAGGGGTCGAACAGGCGCGGGAGGTCCCCCTCCGCGAGCCCGGAGCCCTCGTCGGTCACCGTCAGGGCGAGGCGGCGGGACTCGTCCGGACCGGCATCCGGAGCGACGGCCACGGTCAGCATTCCGCCGTGGCGCTCCATGGCCTGGATCCCGTTCTGGAGGAGGTTCCAGACCGTCGACTTCAGGAGGTTCGCGTCCGCCGAGACATTCGGTCGCGCGGAGGGAAGCTGCACGTCGAACGTCACGTGGGCGCGCTCGGCGGTTTCCGCGAGATCCGCGAGCGTCCGCGCGACGACCGCGGCGAGGTCCGTCGGCGCGAACGTGAGCTGCAGGGGACGGCCATACGCGAGGAAGTTGTTGATGAGGGACGCCAGGCGATTGATCTCCTCGCGGAGGGCCTCGATGCGGCCGGTGTACTCGGCGACGGCGGCAGGGTCGGCGGGCGCGTGCCGGCGCCTGAGGACGTCCAGCCCGAGCGAGAGCGCGTTGAGCGGGTTCTTGATCTCGTGCGCGAGCCCCGAGGCGAGATGGCCGATCTCGGCACGCTTCTCGGCGGCCGTGAGGCGCAGCTCGAGCTCCTGCCGCTCGCGCAGCTTCTCGGTCATCCGGTTGAACGTCGAGGCGAGCCGCCCGATCTCGTCGTCCCGGTCCACCTGAACGGCGACGTCGAGGCGGCCCTCGGCGACGCGCGCGGCCCCGTCCGAGAGGGCGTCGAGCGGCCGCGTCGCGTTGCGCGTGATCACGAGCATGACGGCGAGGCCGAGCGCGAAGACGCCGAGGAGGGCGAAAATGCGCCGGCGGAAGTTGTCCGCGAGCTGGGCGCGGATGTTCTCGAGGTTGTACGCGATCTCGACGTGTCCGCGCAGACGGCCCTCGACCACGATCGGGACCGTGAGGCTCCGGTTCGTCGGGCCGGAGCCGATCACGCCGGAGATCACGATGTCCTTTGGCTCGGGCTTCTTCGCGCGGCGCTTCGCGGACGGCGTCGGCTCGGAGAGCGGATTGCCGGACTCGTCGGTGACCTTGATGTCCCTCAGGCCGCGGGCGCCGAGCGCGGCCGTGTAGTCCTCGAGGACCTTCGGGTCCTTCCAGCCCTCCGGCCCGATCTGGGTCTGGCCGACCTCGATCGCCTTCGCGATTGCCTGGTACGACGCGTCCGCCTCGTCGAGCGTCTCGTTGCGCGTCTGGAAGTAGACGAGCGTCTGGGCGATCGCCGCGAGGACGAGGATCCCCGCCCACGTGAGGCCCAGCCGGGTGGAGAGCCGCATGCCGCTGAAACCCTCGGGCGCCGCCATCACTTCACCGCGAAGGAGCGCCACGTGAAGAAGAGGCCGAAACCCACGAGGAGGACGCCGGCGAGGACCGTGGAGCGTGCCACCCACGAGCCCGCCTTGAGCTTCCAGTGGTCCGCGAGCTCGATGAGCGCCGTGAACCAGGCGAAGACGCCGACGCCGACGCCGAGGGCGAACCCGAGCGCCGAAGGCACGGAAGGGACGAAGAGCCGGTGGCTGACGAGGAAGGAGATGAGGATCGTCCAGTTCACGAAGAGCGCCGGATTCGCCGCGCCCTGCAGGAGGCCCGTGAGGACGGGCAGCCGGGAGCGGACGGACTTCGGAGCGGGCGCCGCGCTCTCTCCGGAGGTGACGGGATCGGCGGAGGCCGGGGCGAACGCGAGCTCGTCGCGGAGGCGGTCGACGAAGATCAGCTTGAGGCCGTAGGCGACGAGAAAGATCGCGAGCGCCGCCCGGACCCAGACGTTCGTGACGACCTTTTCGAGGATCCAGCCGAGGCCGAGGCCGATGAGGAGGCAGACGAGCGTGTCGACGACGGCTCCTCCGGCCGCGACGCGGTACGCCTGATGGCGCAGGCCGTGGAGGCTCTTGCGCAGGCACGTCACGTTCAGCGGACCCGGAGGGATCGCGCCGAAGAACCCCGCGAAGAAGCCGATCACGAGGGACAGCGGGAAGTCCGCCACGGGGCCGTATCGTCTCATGGAGGTTTGCGGGACCTCCCGGAGAGGCGTACATTGCGAGCGTGAGACGTCTTCTCGCTCCCGCGTCTGCCGCGCTTCTCTTCGCCGGGATCGCCGGCGTCGCCCAGAACGCGCTCGAGTTCGAGCCGAAGGTCGGCGCGGCGAGCTCGCGCATCACCGTCCGTGCGACGGTGCCGGAAGGCGGACACATCCTCTTCGGCGGCAGACCCGTGAGCGCCGTCGAGGAGGCGAAGGGGATCTACAGCTTCCTCGTGCCGGCCGGGGCGTCGGGCACGGCGTTCGTGGAGATTTCGAGGGGCGGCAAGGCCATCGCGAAGAGCGCGGTCCCGTTCGTCGTCTCCGGCCCGTCGGTCGTGTCGGTCCCGAAGCTGGTCGGCCTCAAGGAGGCG
>JBBQDQ010000136.1:0-9009 GCA_038319835.1 Thermoanaerobaculia bacterium
GGCACGCGGTTCCGCGATCTCAATGCCGCTCTGGCCCTCCCCGCGGATCTCGACTGGGCCGGGACGTATGCGGGCGGCCTGGACGCGATGAACTCGGGGCGCTACGACGCTCACCTCGTGGACTGCGGGCTCGGCGCCCGCAGCGGCATCGACCTCCTGCGCGCGTATCGCGAGAGGGGCGGTATCGCGCCCGTCATCATGTTCACGGGCCGGCCGGAGCACGCCGTCGATCTCGCGGCGATGGAGAGCGGCGGCTCGGACTACCTCGTCAAGAACGGCCTCGATGCGGCCCGGCTCGAGCGGTCGATCCGGTACGCGCTCGAAACGGCGCGTCGGGCGGCCGCGCTCCGACATGTTCGGGACGAACTGGAGATCCGCGTGGCCGAGCGGACCGACGCGCTCGAGACCCTGAACGAGGCGCTGGGCGCCGAGGTGGCCGAGCGGCGGGCCGCGGAGCGCGCGCTGCGCGACGCGGACCGGCGGAAGGACGCGTTCTTCGCGACTCTCGCCCACGAGCTGCGCAATCCGCTCTCGCCGCTGGCGGCCGCCGCAGAAATCCTCTCAAAAACGATCGACGCGCCTGGAAATCAGCCTGCCCGGGATCGTGCCCTGCAGGTGATCGAGCGCCAGGTCGCGCACATGGCGCGCCTGATCGACGACCTCCTGGACCTCTCGCGCAGCACGCACGGGAAGCTCGAGCTGCGACGAGAGTGGGTCTCCCTCGAAACCGTGATCGAGAGCGCGCTCGAGACCGCCGGGCCTCTTCTCGCCCGGCGCCGGCATGCGTTCGAGAAGGTCGTGCCCGAAGCGGTGCTCGGCCTGCACGGCGACCCGATGAGGCTCTCCCAGGCCCTGGCGAACCTCCTTTCCAACTCCGCGAAGTACACCGAGCCGGGCGGGCGAATCCGCCTCGAGGCGGTCCGTGACGGTGGAGACTGCGTGATCTCCGTGATCGACTCCGGAATCGGGATCCCGGCGGAGCATCTCGGGCACGTGTTCACGATGTTCGGCCAGGGGCACCGCGCCAACGACCCGGTCTACGGCGGGCTGGGGATCGGCCTCACGCTCGCCAAGAGCATCGTCGAGCTGCACGGCGGCACCCTCACGGCGGCAAGCGCGGGCGAGGGCAAGGGAAGCACCTTCACGCTCCGTCTCGCGTGCGCGGCCGCCCACTCGCCCGTCCCCGCCGTCGCTCCTTCTTCTCCGAAGGAGCAGGCGCCGCCGCGCCGGATCCTCGTCGTCGACGACAACGTGGACGCCGCCCTCACGCTCGCCGAGGTTCTCGCGCTCGCGGGACACGAGACACACGTCGCGCACGACGGCCCAGCAGCCGTCGAAGCGGCGCGGCGCCTCAACCCGGACGTCGTCGTGCTCGACATCGGACTGCCCGGCTTCGACGGCCTGGAGGTCGCGCGGCGCGTGCGGGCGGAGCCGGTGCTGAAGGGCGTCGTCCTCGTAGCCCTCTCGGGCTGGGTCCACGCGGACGACCGCGCGCGCTCGCGCGAGGCCGGCTTCGACCACCACCTCGCCAAGCCGGTGAAGCTCGAGGAGCTCGAGCTCATTCTCCTGGAGTCGAAGGGGCTTCGGTCCGAAAGCCGTGATCCGCTCGCCGCGAGGCGGTAAAGACCCCGAGGTGGTCGAGCAGGGCGGAGAGCCCTGCGACGTGCCGGCGCTGCCGCGGGAGCAGCTCGAGCTCGATGAGCTCCCGGGCCTCGGGGTCGAGCCCGTCCTGGGCGGCCTCTTCGTATTCGGCCAGGCCCCGGCGCTCGAGCTCGAGAAGCGCGCGGACGAACTTCGAGTCCTCCAGCCTCATCGACGCATCCTCGGCCACGAGGGCGAGGGCTTCGGAGCCCTCCCACGGGTCCGCCGCGGCCGTCGGCGTGCCGCCGCGGGCCGCGACCGATCCCTGGAGGGCGGCGACCGTCCGCTGGTGCTCGGACGCAAGCTGAAGAATCCGGCCGCCGTCCTCGGCGGTTCTCTGCTTCAGCAGGCGCAGCGCCTTCTGATACCCCGCCACGGTGGCCAACTCGACGCGCAGGAGGGAGTGCAGGCGATCAATCACGCCCTCCGGGACGCACAGCGTGTGCCACGCGCAATTGTGAGATGTGCCCGCTTTCTCTACGGGCCGCCGATGGCACGGGGCGTGCTCTCCCGGAGCTGGCGCGTGAGCGCCAAACAGGAGCACCTACGATGAAAACTCTCGCGTTCTGCCTCACTCTCGCCGTCGCCGCCTCGGTCGAGGGCCTCTGCATGGCAGGGCCCGAGGAGCAACCCCCGCCGCCGCCTGCCGCGGTTCCGGTGAGTTCCCCGCTCGTCGAGGACATCATGCGCCTGTGGAAGGCGAACCTCTCCGAGGAGTTCATCACCAAGTACGTCGCCCACTCTGACCTCGCCCGGGACCTCACGGCGGAAGACGTCGTCCTTCTTCGGGGCGCGGGCGTTCCCGAAACCCTCATCACGTCGATCACGCTCCGAAGGGACGCGGTCGGCGCGTCCGCCAGCCCGGCACAGAAGCGCTCGGGCCCCCATGAAGCCCGGCGCTGGGACGGCCTCGCCCGGCGGAACGGCGGCATCGTGATGCTCAAGAGCCGCTGGGACACGGGATACCTCGAGTTCAAGGACGCGTCGCTGCGCTGGGTGGACGCGCGGGACTCCGCGAAGAACGTCCTTCTCCCGGCGGCCCAGCTGACCGAGCAGCAGCTCACGTGCCTCAAGAAGGCCGGCGGAAACGAATGCTTCGAGTGGGTCGTGAAGACCCGGAGCGAGGAGTACCGCTTCCGCGACGTCGGGTGGAAGCAGGGCGACGACGCGAAGGTCGAAGAGCTCTTCGCGTACTTCAGCGGTGCCTATCCGAACCTGATCTCGTCGCGCCAGCCCGTTGACGAGAAGTAGTCCGAAAGAAAGGAGACATCCCATGGAAACCATCCTCATCATCGTCGTCCTGGTCCTTCTGTTCGGCGGCGGCGGCTTCTACTGGCGCGGCCGGCGCCGCTGATCGCGTCCCCGCAGCTGAACGCCGGTCATTCCGAAGCTGACGCCAGCGGCGCTTTTCGTGGCAGGGGAATTGCACTGCAAGAACCGCAGGAGAACCACAATCATGAAAAAGTTCGTACCAGCTCTCGCGATCGCCGCCTTGCTCGTCGCTTCGGCGCCCGCCGCCCGCGCACAGAGCGAGCGCGAGAACTCGACCTTCACCGTCACGGAGCCGGTCGACGTCGGGAGCTTCACGCTCCAGCCCGGCACGTACCTCATCAAGGTCGTGATGCTCGCTTCCAACCGCAACATGATCCAGGTCACGAACGAGGACCAGACGCAGGTCTTCGCGTCCGTCCTCGCCACGCCGCACGCGATCCAGGCGGGCGAAGAGATCCCGTCGAGCCGCTACGTCTATTACGCGACGGCCCCGGGCCAGAACCGCGCGCTCCGCACGTGGTTCGCCCGCGACACGCAGAACGGCCAGGACATCGTCTATCCGCACAAGCGTGCGATGGAGCTCGCCGCGGCCTCGAAGGCGCCCGTGATCGCGATTCCGGACGATGTGAAGGAGACCGAATACAAGACCGCGTCTCTCGCGGTCGTGACGCCGGAGCGGAAGGTGATTCCGTACGTGGAGCCCGCGCCCGCACCTGCTCCCGCCCCCGCCCCCGCCCCGGTCGTGGTGGCTAAAGCCCGTCCCGCCAAGCTGCCCAAAACGGCGAGCAACGTTCCGGTCTTCTTGGGTCTCGGCATCCTCTGCCTGGCGGGCGCCCTCGGGGCCCGCGCGATGTCCCGCAAGCCCTCCTGAGCCAGACGCCGTGAGGGCACTCCACTGGATCGAGACCGCCCTGGCCATCGCCGGGTTCTCGCTCCTCGGTGGAGCCCTCGCGGTGATTCTCTCTTCCCGGGTCTATCAGGCGCGCCAGGGGCGCGCCTTTTCCGTGCTGGAGAAGGCGACGCCCGCGCCGGCGGCGTCGACCTCTCCTCCCGCCGCCCAGGCTCCCGCTCTCGACCCGCTCGTCCTCGGCCGCATCGAGATCCCGCGGCTCGGTCTCAAGGCGATCGTGCGCGAGGGAGTCGACGACGCGACGCTCGCGATCGCGGTCGGCCACATTCCGGGGACCGCTCGGCCCGGCGAACGCGGCAACGTCGCGCTCGCGGGGCACCGGGACTCCTTCTTCAGGGCCCTCCGCAACGTCCGCGTCGACGACGTGATCCTCATGCAGACCCTCCAGCGCGGGGACGAATACCGCGTCGACTCGACCGAAGTCGTCACGGCCCGCGAGACGCGCGTCCTCGACGCGACCGTCGACCCGACCCTCACGCTCGTGACGTGCTACCCGTTCGGCTACCTCGGGCACGCTCCGGACCGGTTCATCGTGCACGCCTCCCGGCTCCCCCGCCGCGCGAGCACATCCCACCCTCAACTCCCGACGACGGAAGGAACACGATGATCACCACACCGGCCTTGCTGGAGACGTTCGGCGACGCCGCCAAGCAGCGCGCCCTGATGGTCGTCCTCAAGAACGGCTAGCGACGCTCCGGGTGCCTCTCATAGTTCTTGCAGAGGTAGTGGATGCCCACCATCATGACGTCCTCCCAGGCTTTCTCGACCTCCGCGTAGCACTCCGGGTCGCAGGTCCGCACCGTGTCGAGCAGGCTGTCGAGCCAGAGATCATAGAGGTGGGCCCCGATTGCGAGATGCCCCGCCCCGTGCTTGACGGCGACGTCCTCGAGATAGGGGTCCGGCCCCTGCTTGGAATCCTTCGCGACGAGGAACAGATGGTGGAGAGAGATCCGGAGGAGCTCCTTCTGGCGGGCGAAGTCCGTACCCTTGAACTTCTCGGCCACTTCCGGCGAGGACGCGAGAAACGTCGCGTAGAACAGGTCGAAGAAGTCCGGCCGGGCCTCGCACCTCTTCAGGCTGGCCTCGAAGATCGCGAAGGCGATCGGGCTCACGGTTTCCCCTTCAGTCCTCTCGCGAGCGGCCAGTTCACCACGAGATCGAGAAGCGCATTGGGCTTCTGGCCTTCACCGACCACGAGGAAGCGCTGGTGGTCGGCCGTCGGACTGAACTCGGGGCCGAACGGGCTCGGGCCTGACGAGCGGAAGAGGGACACGGGCAGCCCGACCTCGAGGTTCTCTCCACGCACGGTGACGGGAACGGCCCGGACCATCCCGCCGAGGTCGTGGTAAATGATCTCCTGCCCGTCCGCGCTCCAGTACGCGTAGGCGCCCCCTTCGGTCGAGATCTGCCACTTCCGCCCCGCGCGCGGGAAAGACGTGACGTAGACCTCCCACCGGCCGGATTCCTCCGAGCTGAACGGCAGCCAGCGGCCGTCCGGAGAGATGGGGTCGGGGATTTCGTTGAACCGTGTCCGCTGCCAGGGCTCTGATTTACCCGAGCCGTCGAGCGCGAGCGTCCGGATGTCGACGCCCACGTCCTTGGCGGTCTCGAAGTACAGGAGGGACGCCCCGCCGGGCGGCCAGGTCGCGGCGTACTTGTCCGCGGCCGACACGAGGAGCGGCTCCTCCTCCGAAGAGCCGTCGAGCGACTTGCGATAGAGGTCGTAGTGTCCCTTCCGGTTGGACGAGAAGACGATGGCGCGGCCGTCGGAGGACCAGACCGGGGAAATGTCGTCGGCCGGATCGAACGTGAACCGGCTGCGCACGCCCCGCGCGACGTCGAGGATCCAGAGGTCGTGCGTCCCCACGGCGAGGTCGCGCACGACGGTCACGGCCTGCTTTCCGTCCGGCGACAGGGTCACGGTTCGATACGCGGCCGGATCGCCGAGCGTGCCGTCCGGCTTGCCGTCGCGGGTCAGCCACTGCAGCCTCGAGGTCAGCTCCCCGCGCGCGGTCTGATAGACGAGGACGCCGTTGTCGGAAGCGGAGAAGACCCCGATGGCCGTCCCGACGGCCGGCATGAGGATCCTGTCGGCGACGGGAACGGCGTCGCCCGTGAAGGTCAGGCGCGCCGCGTCGAAGGGACGCGCCATCAGAGTCGCTTCGCGGAGGTACAGGAGGTGGCCCGACGCGTAGACGGCCGTGCCGGGCGAGTTCACGAGGACCTTCTCCGGGCCGCCGTCGACGGACGCCGCGAGGACGGGGTGTCCATCGTGGACGGCCTTCTGCGAGCGGGCGACGAAGACGAAGTGCTTTCCGTCCGGGAGGAACCGGGGGTGGCGATGGGAGTCGTCCCCGCGCGCGACGTCGAGCTTCGTAATCGCTACGGCCTCCCCGCCCTTTTCGGACACCTTGAAGATCGGCCCCGTCGGACTGGGGGCGAAGACGATGACCCCGGCCGGGCTCCACGCTCCGCCCTTTCCCTCGGGCGCGGCGCAGAGCGTGAGCGCCGAACCGCCCGCGGTCTCGATCGTCTTGAGCTTTCCGAGAGCGAAGAACGCGACCGAGCGGCCGTCCGGCGACCAGAACGGGTATTGCGCGCCTTCGGCGCCCGAGACCGCGTGAGCCTCGGCGGCGTCGAGGGCGCGGACGTAGAGATTGACCTTGCCCGCGCCGTCGACGGCCGTGAATGCGACCTGCCGGCCGTCCGGCGAGACGACGGCCGGACCGGGACCGTTCGCCTCCAGCCAGAAGCTCGTCCCATCGGGAGGCGGGATCGCGGACCGGACGATCCGCTCCGGCTTCCGGCCCGTGCGGACCACGATGCCCGTGAGAACGCCCGCCGCGAGAAGCGCCGCCGCGGCGATCGCCCACGCGAGGCGCTCGCGGCTCTTTCGCCGCTGAACGACCGGCGCGGGCACGCCCGCCTGAGAGCCTCCCTCGCCGATCCACTGAAGCTGGAGCTTCACGTCGTGGGCCGTCTGGATGCGGTCGTCGGGATCCTTCGAGAGGCACGTCCCGATGACGCGGTCGAGCGCCGGGGGCGTCATCGGGGCGATCGACGAGGCGGCGGGCGGGTTGTCCCTCAGGATCGACCCGATCAGGCTTGCCTGGCTCTTCCCGTCGAACGCCTTCTTCCCCGTCGCCATCTCGTAGAGGACCGCGCCGAACGAGAAGATGTCGCTGCGCGCGTCCGACTCTCCCCCTTCGAGCTGCTCGGGCGCCATGTACTGGAACGTTCCGAGGATCGTCCCCTGCTGTGTGAGGTGCTGCGGCGAGGCCATCGTCGGGAGCGACGTGAGGCCCGTCAACGCGGCCTGCGGAGCGAGCGTCTTGGCGAGACCGAAGTCGAGCAGCTTCACGCCGCTCTTCGTGAGCATGACGTTGCCGGGCTTGAGGTCGCGGTGGACGATCCCCTGCCGGTGCGCGCGGTCGAGCGCGTCGGCAATCTGGATCCCGATCGGAAGCAGCTGCTCGAGGGGAATCGGGCCTTTCGCGAGCCGGCTCGCGATCGTCTCCCCGTCGACGAGCTCCATGGCGAGGAGGTGCCGCGTGGAGGAAGGGGAAGAACCGGGGATTTCTTCGAATGAATAGAGAGTGGCGATTCCCGGATGATTGAGGCTCCCGAGCAGCTTCGCCTCACGCCCGAATCGCACCCTCTTCTCTTCATCATCGAAGAACTCTTCCGGCAGGACCTTCAGGGCCACGTCCCGCTCGAGGCGCGTGTCCCGCGCCCTGTAGACCTCGCCCATACCTCCGGCGCCGAGGAGCCCGAGCACCTCGTACGGCCCGAGTCGGGTGCCCGCAGCGATCGTCACGTGTTTGACCGGATTCTAAGCTGCGAGCGAGACGCGTGCGCAGGATTTGAGGGAATGCGCGATGATCCGCGCGACCGATCAGGAGGCCGACATGCCGATCCCGATGTCCCGCCGCGCGTTCGCCGGAACCCTCGGCGCCGCCGCCAGTGTCGCGTTCTTCGACACCCCGTTCGTGAACCGCGTCGCCGAGGCCGCGACGAAGCGTCCGCGCCCTGCGGACGCCGTGATCCTCAGCTCGAACGAGAACCCGTACGGCCCCTCGCCGAAAGCTCTCGAAGCGGCGGCGCGCGCCGCAGCGAACCGCTACCCGGACGCCCTCGAAGAGGAGGCGCGCGAGGCCATCGCGAAGAGCCACGGCGTCGCGGCCGAGCAGGTCCTCCTCGGCTGCGGCTCCTCGGTGATCCTCCAGATGGCCGACGAAGCCTTCAGCGGGCCTTCGAAGAAGGTCGTCGCAGCCGAGCCCACGTTCGAGGCCGTCCTCGCGTATGCGAAGGTCGTCCGGGCGCACGGAACCCGCGTGCCGCTCACGCCGGACTTCCGGCACGACCTTCCGCGAATGGCCGCGGCCTGCGACGCGTCGACGGGCCTCGTGTACGTCTGCAACCCGAACAACCCGACGGCCACGATCGTGACGGGCGACGAGATGGCCGCGTTCGCTGCGGCGGTCCCGTCCTCGGCGACGATCCTCGTGGACGAGGCATACCACCACTTCGTCGAGGACTCCCGCTACCGCTCGAGCCTCGAGCTGATTGCGAGACACCCCAACGTCGTCGTGGCCCGCACGTTCTCGAAGATCTACGGGATGGCGGGGATGCGGCTCGGCTATGCCGTCGGCTCGAAGGAGACGATCGCCACGATGGCACCCTACGCGTCGTGGTCCAACACGAACGCGTCCGTCCTCGCGGCGGCTACCGCGAGCCTCGCCGACCCCGATCTCGTGCCGCGTCTGCGCAAGCAGCTGAACGACACGCGCAAGTGGCTCGTCTCCGAGCTGACGAAGCAGGGCTTCCGGACGATGCCGTCGGAAGCGAACTTCGTGATGATGGACGCCGGCGGAGACGTCGCGCCCGTCATCGCGGCGTTCCGCGCGCAGAAGATTCTCGTCGGGCGGAAGTTCCCGTCGCTCCCGAACTGGCTGCGCGTCACCGTCGGCAGGCGCGAGGAGGTAGCCGCGTTCCTCGCCGCCTTGCCGGGGATCGTGCCCACGCCCGCCCGGGCGGCCTGAGAAACGTCAGGCCGCCGGGCGCGCGGCGACGGTCAACGCCGCTGCTTCGCTTCGATCCGGTTCGCCTTCTCGATCATCTGCACGACCGGCGGAGGCACCCGGGACTCGGCCACCTCGTTGTGGAGCGGCGGAAGGGACTGCAGG
>JBBQDQ010000137.1:0-8910 GCA_038319835.1 Thermoanaerobaculia bacterium
CTGAGTGCTGCTTCCTTCCGGATCTGACACGGTTCGGAGGGGACCGTCGCGCGGGACCCGAACTCATCCGGGGGCCCAGGGGGACGCGCATTCTAGCAGCGTGGGGGTCCCTTGTGCCGGCCGCCGCGGTTCTGTAAAACCGTTCTGCCTTGACCTCGCCGCCTCTTCGCGTTTTCTTCATGTGGCACTTCCACCAGCCGTGGTACGTGCCGTTCGACGGCGAGCCCGCTCCGCTGCCGTGGGTGCGCCTGCACGCCCTCAAGGACTACGCCGCGCTCCCGGCGCTCTTCGCCAGGAACTCGCACGTTCCGCACGCCGCGAACCTCGTCCCGGGCCTCCTCGACCAGATCGCGATGCTGGCGGCCGGAGCCTCGGACGCGTTCCTCGAGATCGCCCGGACGCCCGTCGCCCAGTGGGACGCAGGCGCCCGCCGGTACGCCCTCGAGAACTTTTTCTCCGTGAACGACCGCGTGCTCGAGCGCTCGGCACGCTACGTCGACCTCAAGCTCCGGGCAGACGCGGGCCTGCCGTTCGCCGAGGAGGACTACCGCGACCTCGTCGTCCTTTTCCACCTCGCGTGGTCGAGCCCGGATCTCCTGAAGGACCCGCTCCTCGTTCACCTGAGGAAGCGCGGGCACGGCTTCACGGAGGACGAGACGAGCGCCCTGCTCGACCGGCAGAAGGCGGCGCTCGGGGACGTGATCCCGGCGTGGAAGGCCGCGTTCGCGAGCGGGAACGTCGAGGCCGCGACGAGCCCGTACCACCACCCGATTCTTCCGCTCCTCGCGGACTCGGGCGTCGCACGGCAGTCGCTGCCCGACGCGCCGCTCCCGTCCCCGCGCTTCGCGCACCCGGAAGACGCGCGTGCGCAGATCGCGCTCGGCCTTTCGACGTTCGAGCGGCACTTCGGGTTCAGGCCGAAGGGCATGTGGCCGCCCGAGGGCGCGCTCTCGGAGACGACGCTCGCGCTTCTCGGCGAGGCGGGCGTCTCGTGGGTCGCGACGGACGAGGTGCTGCTCTTCCAGTCGCCGCCGGTCTCCCGCCTTTCCTTCGGCGAGGGCGATCGCGCGCGCATCAGCTTCCGCCCATGGCGGCTTCCCGGGGTCTCCTCCCCCGCCGTGTTTTTCCGCGACCGGATTCTGTCGGACCGGATCGGCTTCTCGTACGCAACGTGGGACCCGAGCGACGCCGCGGCGGACTTCGTCGCGCGCCTCATCTCCATCCGCGCGGCCGCGCCAGAGGCCGAGATGGCCGTGCCCGTCATCCTCGACGGCGAGAACGCATGGGAGACGTACCCGGACAACGGCGAGCCGTTCCTGAACGCGCTCGCCTCCGCCCTCGAAGGGCACGCCGACATCCGCGTCGTGACGCCCTCGCAGGCGCTCGCCGAGATCCCCGCCTCGCCGCTCGAGGGATTCGTCGCGGGCTCGTGGGTGAACGGCACGCTCGCGACCTGGATCGGCTCGCCCGCGAAGAACCGTGCGTGGTCGCTCCTCGCGACCGCGCGCGAGGCGCTCGCGGGCTTCGTCGCGGCCGCGCCCGTCGTCCCGCCGGCCGAGGTCCTTGCGGGCAAGGCGGACGCCCCCTCGACGGCGAAGGCCGCGCTCTTCGCGGCCGAGGCGTCGGACTGGTTCTGGTGGTTCGGCGCCGACCACACTTCCGCTCACGACGCCGTGTTCGACGAGTTGTTCCGGCGCCACCTCGCCTGCGCCTACCGCGCGGCGGGACGGCCGGTCCCCGTCGCGCTTCTCGATCCCGTGGACCCGGCGCACGCGCCAGCCTTCGAGGCTCCGCTCCGCCCGCTCTGGCCGGCGCTCGACGGCGGGGACGGCTCGGGCTGGGAGGGAGCCGGCAGCGTGAACGTGCGCGCGCGCGGGACCATGCACCGCGGCTCCGGCCTCGTGAAGGAGATGCTCTTCGGCGCATCCGCGTCCGGAGACCCGCTCTTCCTCCGCCTCGAGCCGGCCGCCGAGACGGGCTCCTCCGCACTCGAGGGCCTCACGCTGCGCGTGGAGCTCCTCGTCACGGGCGCCGAGGCGCCCGCCCCGTTCGAGGCGGCCGTGGGCCGTGGGATCGCGAGCGTGAACGGCGCGCGGATCGCTCTCGGCGCCGCGCTCGAGGCGCGCCTGCCGCTCGGCGTCCCGAACACGGGGCCGCTCGTCTTCCGCGTCCGCCTCCTCGACGCCGAGGGCCGCGTCGCCGAGGCGATCCCGGCCGACGGATGGCTGCGCTTCACGCCGCCGGGTCCGGCATCGTCGGTGGGCAGCCTCCTCAAGACGAAGGCCGGCCTCAAGGACTGAAACCCTGCGCCCGGCGTAGGATGCCGGCATGTGCCGCTTCGCCCTCTACATGGGGCCGGCGATCACCGTCGACTCGCTGACGACGCGCCCGGAGCACTCGATCCTCAAGCAGAGCCTCCACGCCGAGGAGCGCGAGGACCCGACGAACGGCGACGGATACGGGATTGGCTGGTACGTTCCCGAGATCGGGCCCGAGCCCGCGCTCTACCGCTCGGGCGCTCCCGCGTGGAACGACCCGAACCTCCTGCACGTCTCGCGGGTCGCAAAGAGCCCGTGCATCCTCGCGCACGTGAGGGCGGCCTCGCCGGGCACCGCCGTGTCGCTCGTGAACTGCCACCCGTTCGCGTCGGGGCCGTTCGCGTTCATGCACAACGGATCGATCGGCGGTTTCGCGAAGATCCGCCGCCGCCTCGAGACGGACCTCTCGGATGAAGCGTATGCGGGGATCCAGGGCTCGACGGATTCCGAGCTCGCGTTCGCGCTCTTCCTCGACGCGTACGCGCAGGCCAGGGCGGACGGCGCGACCGAACGGATGGTCGGCGCGCTCACGGAGACGCTCGCGAGGATCGAGTGGACGGCCGACGACGCCGGCATCACCGAGCCGTCGTACCTGAACTTCGCCGTCACGGACGGCCGCCGCGCCGTCGTCATGCGCTACGCGACGCCGCCGATGGTGCCCGCGAGTCTCTGGGGCTGCCACGGGCGGCGCTACGAGTGCGAAGACGGCGGCGCCTGCCGCATGAGCGACCCCGGGAAGGACGGCGCGGCCACGATCGTGTGCTCCGAGCCGCTCTCGCAGGGCAGCGACTGGCAGAAGATCCCTGCGCAGAACATGGTCGTGATCCGCGGCGGCGGGCAGGCCGAGCTCCTTCCGATCCCGTTCAACGACCTCACGCGCAGCGTCGCGAGCTGAGAACGGATCGTGTTTGCGCGCGGCGTAGAATCGCCGCCCTCTCATGAGCTCTACGCGCCCGCCGACAACTCTGGTCCTCGTCCTGCACGGCCACATTCCCGACGTTCTCGGGCACGGGACGTGGCCGCACGGCGCGAATTGGCTCTACGAGGCGGCCGCCGAGACGTATCTCCCCTTCCTCCGGGTGGCCGAGCGCCTCCTCGACCGCGGGATCCCGCTCAAGGCGACCGTCGGGATGACGCCGGTCCTCTGCGAGCAGCTCGCGGACGCGCGCTTCAGCCCGGGTTTCGACGCCTACCTCGCGCAGCGCGGCACCGCGGCCCGTGCCGACGTCGCGCTCCTCGCCGCCAAGGGCGACACGGCGGCTGTCGCCGTCGCGGAGTTCTGGGCGCGCTTCTACGAGGAGGCCCGCGCGGACTTCGCCTCGCGCGCCGGCGGCTTCCTCCTGGCCTTCCGCCGGCTCGCCGAGCGCGGCGCGCTCGAGATGATCGCGTCGGCCGCGACGCACGGCTTCCTCCCGCTCCTCCCGAACGACCGCGCGATCGAGCGGCAGCTGGACGTCGGCCTCGCCGCGCACGCGCGCCACTTCGGCCGCCCGGCGCGCGGGATCTGGCTGCCCGAGTGCGCGTACCGCCCCGCGGGCGCGTGGGTGTCGCCGGCGGACGGGCACATCGAGGAGCGGCGCGGGATCGAGGACTTCCTCTCGGCGCGTGGGGTCGGCTTTTTCTTCGTCGAGACCCACCTCGTGAAGGGCGGGCGCCACGAGCCCGCCTACGGCGGCGTCGTCGAGACCCCCGAAGGGGGCTCGACGCCGTATCGGATCCACGCCGTCCGCGCGTCGGACGGCCTGCGCGTCGGCGTCTTCGCGCGCGACCCGCTGTCCTCGCAGCAGGTCTGGTCCGGGAAGATCGGCTACCCGGGCGACGGGCGTTACCTCGAGTTCCACAAGAAGCGCGCACCGAGCGGCCACCGCTACTGGCGCGTCACGGACTCGCGTCTCGACCTGGGCGACAAACTTCCCTATGAGCCCGCCGCGATCCCCGGCGCGCTCGACGCGCACGCGACGCACTTCGTCCACCTGCTCGAAAGCGCGCCGACGCTGCCGGGCGGCGAGGGCGCGACGGTCGTCGCGATGTTCGACTTCGAGCTCTTCGGGCACTGGTGGTTCGAGGGCGTCGAGTTCCTCGCGACCGTGTTCGAGAAGCTCGCAAGACGCGACAAGGTCGTCCCGCGCACCGCGAGCGAGGCCCTCGCCGCGACGCATCCCGCCGGCATCCGGCTCCCGGCCGGCACATGGGGCCGCGGCGGCGACTTCCAGGTCTGGTGGAACGAGCACACGGTCCCGTACTGGAAGGACGTGACCGCCACGGAGCTCTCGATCGAAGAATTCGAGGCGCGGCACGACGCGATTCCGCCGCGTCTGTTCGCGGCGCTCGAGCGCCAGGCTCTCCTCCTGCAGTCGAGCGACTGGCCGTTTCTGATCGACAACGAGGTTTCGCGCGACTACGCCGACGGACGGATCGAAGGCCACGTCCGCGACTTCTGGCGCCTCGCGCGGATGGCGGACGCCGGGACGGTGGACGACGCGTTCCTCGACGAGCTGGACGACCGGGACCGCCTCTTCGCGCCGGAGCTCGAAGGGCGGTTCTGATCAGCTGGCGGTGAGGGTGGGATTCGAACCCACGTTACCCTTTCGGGTAAAACGGTTTTCGAGACCGTCCTGATCAACCACTCCAGCACCTCACCGCGTGGTCCGGCCGATCGGAGCCGCGGATCATAGGGGAAACCGGGGCGGCGCGCTACTTCAGGAAGCTGGCGGTGATGCGGAGCTTCTTCGCGGCCGGCCAGTCGACGGTCTTCATCTTCATCGCGAAGCTGATCGTGTCGTCCTTCTGGCTCTTGTCCATCGTCGCCGTGTGGCTCGCGTCGCCGACGACGATGCCCTCCGCGTCGAGAAGGACGGCCGTCAGCCGCACCCGGTGGTCGACCCAGTCGGAGTTCGCGTACCGGAAGCGCACGAGGAGGAAGGTCAGGTCCTTCGGGTCGTTGGCCTTCGCGTTCTCGACCATCTTCGCGTCGGGCGCGTTGTGGGTCTCGACGTCGATCAGCGTGCACTTCTCCCAGACGAGGCCGACGTCGATCCGCGTGTCGCGCGGGACGTCGACGTCCTTTTCGAGGAGGGGCCCCGCGGCGAAGAGGGCGGGAGCGGCGAGGAGGGCGAAAGCGGCGGACCGAAGCAACCTCATTGGATGACCCCCTGGGAAAAACTGGCGGACAGGGTGGGATTCGAACCCACGGTAACCTCTCGGCTACACACGGCTTCCAACCGTGCTCCTTAAACCACTCGGACACCTGTCCGCGAGTGGAGGAAGGGCGAGGATAGAGGGGATTCCTTCGAATGGGAAGAGGGACGGGCGCGGATCCCGGCGGCGGCGACGTCAGCCGAACAGATCGCCGAGGAACGACACCACCCGCGAGAGCGCGTGACTTTCGACAGACCTGGGGATCGAGAGGTCCTGAGCGACCCTCTTTCTTCCTTCCAGAGAAGATATCTCTTCCTCCAGCCTCGCCTGATCGCGCCTTTTCACGCGCTCGGCGCCGCCGCCCTCCAGGAAATCCACGACCGCCGTCAGCTCGCCGCGGTCGAACCACACGCCGTGCGCGCGGCAGACGTCCACGATGACCCCCGAGCCGCCCGCGTAGTTCGTTCGCGCCATGAACGCCCGGCAGATCGGACACTTGCGGTAGTGGAACCCGCGGGCGAGGCTCGCCGCGGGAGTCGCGGCTTCCGGACCGGCGGCGCGTACGTGGGCGCGCGTCGCGGCATCCTTCACGACGGCGTCGAAGGCGGCCTTCGTCAGGAAGAGCCCCCCGCAGCGCGCGCACTCCGAGAAGCCGACGACGCCGGCCTCTCGCGCCACGAGCGCGGCGGAGCAGTCCGGACACGTCCCGCCCGCGGGCCTCAGCGACTCGGCCGGGAGAAGCGCGCCGCAGCGGACGCACTTCTCGGCGTCGCGCGGGGAGAGCGCGAAGCAGACGACACAGCGGCGAGTCGAGAGGAGCGAGCCGCAGTGCGAGCAGGCGCGGTCCGCGTGGCGGACGTTCGCCCCGCACGACGGGCAACGGAGCATCGGCGCCTCCGCGGCATCGAAGCCGCCCTCAGCGGGCGGCGCGGGAGGAGCGGCGCTTTTCACGGAAGAACTCCACGAGGATTGTCCCGCACTCTTCGGCCAGGACGCCGGCCGTCACGGACGGACGGTGGTTGAGGCGCGGATCGCGGCAGAGGTCGCCGAGCGAGCCCACGAACCCCGCCTTCGGGTCCGACGCGCCGTATACGAGGCGCGGAAGGCGGGCGAGGACGATCGCGCCCGCACACATCGCACAGGGCTCCAGCGTCACGTAGAGCGTGCAGCCGTCGAGGCGCCACGAGCCGAGCTTTTTCGCAGCCCTGCGGATCGCGAGGACCTCGGCGTGGGCGGTCGGATCGGCGCCCTTCTCGCGCAGGTTGTGCCCCCGCGCGATTACGGCGCCGTCCTTCACGACGATCGCCCCGACCGGGACGTCGGCATGCAAAGGCGCCCGCCGCGCCGCGGCGAGCGCCTGCCTCATGAAGCGGGTGTCCCGTTCGGGGTCCACCCGGGAAGGTTACGTCAGGGTGTGACCGTCACGGGCTTGTTCCCCGTCATGACGCCCTGGTTCGAGAACCACGCGACTCCCTCGAGGACCATGTCCCACTGGATCTGGTACGCGCCCGCCGCGGGCGGCGCCTTCACGGTCGCCGAAAGCACGATGACGCCGCACGGCTGAATCGCGCTCGGCATGTTCGTCCGTTCGCCGTCCTGGACGACGACGGCGCCGTTCTGCACCCAGTGGTAAGAGAGGTGGAAGTTCGAGCCAGCAGCCCACACCTGATTGCTGCCGTTCGTGACCTTGAGGCTCACCTTCGTCGCGGTCCCGGCCTTGATCGTCGCCGGCATGCCCGAGACGTCGTACGTCGCCCCGTAGGCAGTCGAGTTCATGCACGGAGGGTTCCCGATGGGGAACTTGATCTTCGGCGGAACGGAAAACTGGACCCAGGGGCTCCAGCCCGCATTCACCGACTGGTGAGCGCGCGCGCGCACCTGCCACACCTCGGAGGCACCGAACTTGTTGGCCGGGAGCGGCGTCTTCAGGCCGGCCTCCGAGAAGACCTGTTGCGGGGCCCAGGCGCCGTTCACGAGCGCGTGCCATTCGACGGCATAGGTGTTCGCCCCCGCGCCGATGTACGGAATGATCACCAGGTTGGAGGGGAACTTGACGATCGCCCCGTTCTTGGGCTCGTCGATCATGGGCGGCTTGTGCTCGAGTTCAATGGCCGCGAGCGTCTTGCCGGTCAGCCAGCTCCGGGCCTGCGCGTCCATGACGCTCGCGGAGATCGGGACCTTGATCGACTTCAGAAGCTTGTCCGGCGCGTTGCCGATCACGCTCGAGATCAGGGTGTTGCAGGACGCGCTCGCGCTTCCGGTCATCCACGGGTCGAGCTTGCAGTTTCCTCCGCCGTGGATCTCCCAGGCCTGTCCGTTGCCGCCGCGCCCCGAGATCCACTCGTTGACCATCCCGTTGTTCGAATTCCACGACCCTCCGCCCTCGTACATCGCGGCGTTGGTCGACGGAATGCCCGTCCCGGGGAAGGAAGCGGTGCAGCTTCCCCGGAACTGGTAGCCATAAATGTCGGCGAACGACGTCACCGTAATGTCGTTCTGAAGGATCTGGCACGTCACCACAGGCGTGGGCGGCGGCGCATTGGGGTCCGCTGTGCCGTGCGTGTCGAGCCCGACGCCAAGCGCTGGCGCGGAAGAGACCGTGACGGCGATCACCAGGGCGGGCAGGCGGTTTCTCACAGGACCTCCTTGTCGAAGCTCCAAGATGCGTTCACGGGCTGTGTCTTGCAAGGGTCGCATGTGGACCCGCGGCGACGAAAGGCAGTCCCGGCGCGACAATCGCCCCCCGCACGGCCCGCACCGTTAATCTCACGGATCGATGGCTGCGGCGGAATTCTTCCTCGTCTGGGGGATCGCCCTCACTCTCCTCCTGATCCCGGGGGCCGTCCTCGTCCGCGCGCTCGGGGGCCGCTCCCTCCGCCCGCAGGATCCTGTTTCGGCCTGCGCGCTCCGTGCCGCCGTCGGTCTCGCCTTCTGGCCCGTCCTCTTTCTTCTCACGACCAGCATCGGGTGGCGCTGGAGCCCCGCAAGCGCCCGGGCGCTCGTCGCCGCCCTCGCGCTGTCGTGGATCGCTCTCGCAGCGGCGGCGCACCGTCCGGGCTCACGCCGCCTTCGACCCTGGCGCCGCGACGGCCTCGCCCTGCCGCTGGCGGCCGCGGCTGTCCTCGCCCTGATCGCGGCGACGCGCTGGGAGCAGGTCCGGAGGCTCGCCCTCCCGCCGTGGGTCGACTCCGTCCACCACACGCTCGTCGTCCGCCTCCTCGCCGCACAGGGCACGCTTCCCGAGACCTTCGCGCCTTTCGTGCCCGGCGCCCCGTTCGATTACCACTGGGGGTGGCACACCGTCGTCGCGTTCACGGCCTGGATCCGCGGCGGAACGTCGAGCCCTCTCGACGTCGCCCGCGTCGTCCTCGCGTCGGGCCAGCTCCTGAACGCGCTCGTCCCCGTCCTCGTTGGATTCGCGGCCGTCGCCCTGTTCCGCAGCCGGATCGCGGGA
>JBBQDQ010000138.1:0-8855 GCA_038319835.1 Thermoanaerobaculia bacterium
TCCATCGGGCGCCCAGGCCTCGAGGGTCGGCCCGCACGCGGGGCAGGCGATGGGCTGGGCGTGAAAGCGCCGGTCGCGCGGGTCTTCGTATTCCTCCCGGCACTCGGGGCACAGCGGGAACGCGGCCATGGTCGTGCTCGGGCGGTCGTATGGCAGGTCCGTCACGATCGTGAAGCGCGGGCCGCAGTCCGTGCAGTTCGCGAACGGGTAGAGGTACCGGCGGTCCTTCGGGTCGAGAACCTCCGCGAGGCACGCGGGGCACGTCGCGACGTCGGGGAGAACGAGCGTGGTCCGCGCGCCGGATCCCTCGCTCGGGAGGATCCGGAAGCCGGTTTCTCCTGTCACCCCTGTCGAAGATTCGATCACCTCGCGGATCCGTGCGAGGGGCGGCGGCGCGGATTGCAGCTCGCGACGAAATCCTGCGAGCGCGTTGTCGTCGCCCTCCAGCTCGATGAAGACGCCCGTGATGTCGTTTCGCACCCAGCCCGAGAGGGAGAGCGCGTGGGCGAGCCGCCAGACGAAAGGCCGAAAGCCGACCCCCTGCACGGCACCGCGGACTTCGAGTTTCACGCGCGGCATGACGCCGGACTGTAAGCCTGCGAGAGGGGCGTCGAATGATTCATCTGCACGATGTTCCGGGGCCCGGCTAATGCGCGCTGATATGCGGAACAACGCGGAGGTCTACATGTACCTTGACGGAACAAGCGGTCCCGAGCCGCTCCACGTCGACGTTGACGGGTCCAACCGGCGCGATTTCGTGAAGGTCGCCCTCATGGCGGGCGCCGCCGTCGGGCTGCCCGCGGCGCTCTCGGCACAGATCGCCGAGGCCGCCGTCAAGGGCGTGAAGCCGTCGGTCATCTGGCTCCACTTCCAGAACGCACGGGGTGCACGGAGTCGCTCCTGCGCACCTCGCACCCGGACGTCGCGGAGCTGATCCTCGACCTCATCTCCCTCGATTATCACGAGACCCTGTTCGCCGCCGCCGGCCACCAGGCCGAGGACGCGCTGAAGAAGGCGATGAAGGAGCACGAGGGCAAGTACGTGCTCGTCGTCGAGGGCGCGATCCCGACGAAGGAGAACGGGATCTACTGCCAGATCGCCGGCCGCACGGCCGTCGACATCCTCAACGACGTCGCAGGGAAGGCCGGCGCGATCATCGCGATCGGCTCGTGCGCGTCGTGGGGCGGCATCCCGTCCGCCGACCCGAACCCGACCGGCGCGACGGGCGCTCCGATGATCCTCAAGGGCAAGACGGTCGTGACGATCCCGGGCTGTCCCGCGAACCCGTACAACCTCCTCGGTACGGTCCTGCAGTTCGCGACGCTCGGGACGCTCCCGGCGCTCGACGAGAAAGGCCGCCCGAAGTTCGCGTACGGCCGGACGATCCACGAGCACTGCCCGCGCCGCGCGCACTTCGATGCCGGCCGCTTCGTCCAGAAGTTCGGCGACGAGGGACACCGGCAGGGCTGGTGCCTCTACAAGACGGGATGCAAGGGCCCCGCGACGCACGCGAACTGCTCGGTCCAGCACTTCGGCGAGGTCCCGGACGCGTGGCCGATCGGCGTTGGGCATCCCTGCTTCGGCTGCACGGAGCAGGCTCTCGCCTTCCGCGTGCCGCTCCACACGACGGTCGACATCGACCGGGCGACGCCGCCCGACACGTACGCCCCGCTCCACGCCCCGATGGGCAAGGCCGCCCCGGTCGCCGCGGGAGTCGGCGGCCTCGTCGTCGGCGCGCTGGTCGGCGCGGGCTGGGCGGCCTCGAAGAAGCTCGGGACGACCGAGGAACAGGCTTCGAAGGAACCCCGGAAGGAGGCCTGAGATGACCCTCGATCGACGCAGCCTCCTGACGGGAGCCGCCGCGACCGCGGCCGCGGCCGTGACGGCCGCGACGGTTCCGGCCGAGGCCTCGGTGAAGACGGCGCCTCCGGACGCCGTCGGGCTCCTGTACGACACGACGCTCTGCATCGGCTGCAAGACGTGCGTCGTGGCCTGCCGCGAGGCGAACGACAAGAAGCCCGACACGTCGAACTCCAACGGGCTCTGGGACGCCCCGCTGGACCTCAACGGCCAGACGAAGAACATCATCAAGCTCTACAAGGACCCCGACTCGCCCGTGCGGTCGTACTTCAAGTCCCAGTGCATGCACTGTGTCGACCCCGCGTGCGTCGGCGCGTGCATGATCGGTGCCCTCCAGAAGCGCGAAAAAGGGATCGTGACGTACAAGCAGGAGTACTGCTCGGGCTGCCGGTACTGCCAGGTCGCTTGCCCCTTCGAAATCCCGAAATTCGAGTGGTCGTCGAAGGCGCCCCTCATGGTCAAGTGCGAGCTCTGCAACCACCGGCTCGCCGAGGGCAAGCTCCCCGGTTGCGTCGAGGTCTGCCCGCGCCACGCCGTGATCTACGGCACGCGTGAGGCGCTCCTCGCCGAGGCGAAGAAGCGCATCGCCGACCACCCGGACCGCTACCGCGGCTACAAGGATGGCGATCCGCCGCGCGTCTTCGGCGAGACGGACGGAGGCGGCACGCAGTGCCTCGTCCTGTCGCACGTCCCGTACGAGAAGCTCGGCCTGCCGGATCTCGAGGAGACCTCGCACGCGGGCGTGCCGCGCTCGATCCAGCATGGCGTCTACCAGGGCTTCATCGCGCCGCTCGCGCTCTACGCGGTGCTTGGCGCCGTGGTGTTCCGCAACAAGCGCGCCCAGGACAAGGACGGAGGTGCCGCGTGAGCGCCGTCCTCCATCGCCCCGCCCCGCTCGGCGGTCCGGTCCTCACGAAAGGGACGCGGGCGCTCGTCGTCTTCGCCGCGCTCGGCGTCGCCGCGATGATCTACCGTTTCGCCGCCGGCCTCGGCGGCGCGACGGCCCTGAACGACGGCTACCCGTGGGGCCTCTGGATCGCGTTCGACGTCGTGACGGGCACGGCGCTCGGCTGCGGCGGCTACGCGGTCGCCCTCCTCGTCTACGTCCTGAACAAGGGCGAGTTCCACCCGCTCGTGCGGCCCGCGCTCCTCACGAGCGCGCTCGGCTACTCGATGGCGGCGGTCTCGATCCTCCTCGACGTCGGCCGGCCGTGGCTCCTTCACCGCGTGCCGCTCTACGTGAGCCACTGGAATTACAACTCGGCGCTTTTCGAGGTTGCGCTGTGCGTCATGGCGTACGTGGCGGTCCTCTGGATCGAGGTCTCGCCCGCGTTCCTCGAGCGCTGGCGGCAGGGCCCTCCCGGGCTCCAGAAGAGCCTCGGCGACAACTTCCTGCCCGTGATCGAGAAGGCGCTCCCGTTCGTCATCGCGCTCGGGCTCCTTCTTCCGACGATGCACCAGTCGTCCCTCGGGACGCTCATGCTCCTCTCGGGCAAGAAGCTGCACCCGCTCTGGTCGACGCCGCTCCTGCCGCTCCTCTTCCTGATCTCCTCCCTCGCGATGGGCTACGCGGTCGTCGTTTTCGAGTCCACGCTCTCGAGCGTCGCCTTCAAGCGGCCGCGCGAGAGCCGGATGCTCGCGGGCCTCGGCAAGGCCGTCGTCCCGTTCCTCTGGGTGTGGGCCGGCATCCGCCTCGTCGACATCGCGCTGCGCGGAAAGCTCGGGCTCCTCGCGGCGTTCGACGGGTACGTCCTCCTCTTCCTCGCCGAGATGGCGCTGATCGTCGTGCCCGCCGTGATGCTCGCCTCGCCCGCGCGGCGCGCGAACCCGGGCTCTCTCTTCAAGGCGGCGATGCTCATGATCCTCGCGGGCACGTCTTATCGGATCGACACCTTCATCGTCGCGTTCCGCCCCGGCGCGCAGTACGCCTACTTCCCGAGCCTGGCCGAGATCCTCGCGACGACCGGACTCGTCGCGATCGAGATCCTCGTCTACGTCTTCTTCGTCAAGAGATTCCCCATTCTGACGGGAGCGGTTCCGGCCCACGCGGCCGCCGCGTCCCAGTAGAGGTTCCACATGACGAGAATCGTCGTCGACCCGATCACCCGCATCGAGGGCCACCTCCGCATCGACGTGGAGGTCAACGGCGGCAAGGTCACGAACGCGTGGTCCTCGGGCCAGATGTTCCGGGGGATCGAGACGATCCTGAAGGGGCGCGACCCGCGCGAGGCGTGGCTCTTCACGCAGCGGTTCTGCGGCGTCTGCACGACGGTCCACGCGATCGCCTCCGTGCGCACCGTCGAGAACGCGCTCGGCCTCGAGATCCCGCTGAACGCCCAGCTCATCCGCAACTGATCGTGATCGCGCACGCGCTGCACGACCACATCGTCCACTTCTACCACCTCTCAGCGCTCGACTGGGTCGACGTCGTCTCGGCGCTCAAGGCCGACCCCGCGAAGGCCTCCGCCCTCGCCGAGAGCCTCTCCTCGTGGCCGAACAACAACACGAAGAAGCTCGCGGCCGTCCAGGCGAAGCTCAAGGGCTTCGTCGAGGCGGGCCAGCTTGGCATCTTCCAGAACGGCTACTGGGGCCACCCGGCGATGAAGCTCCCGCCCGAGGTGAACCTCCTCGCCGTCTCCCACTACCTCGAGGCGCTCGACTACCAGCGGCGGATCAACAAGGTCGTCTCGATCCTCGGGTCGAAGACGCCGAACATCCAGAACCTCGCGGTCGGCGGCGTCGCGAACGCGATCAACCTCGACAACGAGGCGACGTTGAACATGAACAAGCTGTTCATGGTCAAGAGCCTCTTCGACGAGATCACGGCCTTCGTCCAGCAGGTCTACTTTCCGGACGTCTGCGCGGTCGGCGCCCTCTATGCGGACTGGCTGCCCTACGGCGGCGGCGTCAAGAACTACCTCGCCGTGCCGGATCTCCCGCTCGACACGAAGGGCACGAAGTTCGACATGCCGGGCGGCACGATCATGGACGGCGACCTCGCCGGCGTGAAGGAGATCAAGACCTTCGGCGACCCGTACTTCCGCGACAACGTCACGGAGTCGATCGCGCACGCCTGGTACGACGGCGCGTGGACGAAGCACCCCTACGAGGAAGAGACCGTCCCGAAGTACACGAAGTGGGACGACAACGGGAAGTACTCGTGGATCAAGGCCCCGCGCTTCGGCGGCAAGGTCATGCAGGTCGGGCCGCTCGCGCAGGTTCTCGCCGGGTTCGCGCTCAAGCACGAGCCCACGGTCCGCTGGGCGTCCAAGACGCTCGAGACGGCAGGCTCGATCGCGAAGACGAAGCTCTCGCCGGCGATCCTGCACGGGACGCTCGGCCGCCACGCGGCCCGGATGATCCGCGCGAACGTCCTCGCCGAGCTCGGCCTCAAGCACTGGAAGATGCTCGTCGAGAACATCTCGAAGGGCGACACGACGATCTTCAACGAGCCCGTGTTCCCGAAGGGCGAGCAGCGCGGCTTCGGCTTCCACGAGGCGCCGCGCGGCGTCCTCTCGCACTTCGTCGTCATCCGGGACGGGAAGATCGAGAACTACCAGGCCGTCGTCCCGTCGACGTGGAACGCCGGCCCCCGCGACGAGAAGGGCCAGATGGGGCCGTACGAGGCCTCGCTCATGGGCAATCCCGTCGCGAATCCCGAGCAGCCGCTCGAGGTCCTGCGCACGATCCATTCGTTCGACCCGTGCATCGCGTGCGCGGTTCACACCCTCGATCCCGAGGGCAACGAGATCGCCCGCGTGAAGGCCCTCTAGGTCTCCGTCATGGAGACCGGCGCGCCGCTCGTCCGTGTCCTCGGCCTCGGAAACGTCCTCATGGGCGACGACGCGCTCGGTCCCTGGGTCATCCACCGCCTCGAGTCCACGTACGTGTTCCCGCCCGAGGTCGAGGTCATCGACGTCGGGACGCCGGGGCTCGACCTCGTCCCGTACGTCGCGGGCCCGTGCGGAATCATCCTCGTCGACACCGTTCATTCGAAAGGGGCCGAGCCGGGCACGATCCGGATCTACGACCGCGACGCGCTCGTCAGGAGCGCGCCGCAGCCGCGGCTCTCGCCGCACGACCCGGGCGTCACGGAGGCGATCCTCGCCGTCGAGATGGCGGGCGAGGGCCCGGCCTTCGTGACGCTCATCGGCGTCGTGCCGGAGGCCGTCGCGACGGGCGTCGGCATGACGCCGAAGGTGCAGGAGGCCGTCACGCGCGCGGCCGACGAGATCGTCGTCGAGCTCCTCGCGCGCGGCTTCGACGTCCGCCGCCGCGCGCCGGACGCCGTGGCCGTACCGCTCCCGTGGTGGGAGACGCCGGTCGTCGAACCGACTCCCGAACCGTCCGTCGTGTGAGCGCAACGCGCCTCGAGCGCCTGGCCGTCCACCTCGTCGCGCTGCACAGCGTCGCCGTCGGGCTGGGCCTGATCTTCCTGACCCGCTGGGGGGCCGCGTTCGGCGGCTGGCCCGACGTGGCGCCGCTCTTTTTCGCGCGGCAGGCCGGGGTCTTCCATTTCGTCGTCGTCGCGGGATATCTCCTCGAGTACCACCGGTCGGGCGGCGTGACGTTCCTCCTCACGACGAAGTCGATCGCGGTCGTGTTCCTCCTCACGATGACCGTGGTCGACGGCGGGCCCTGGATGGTGCCCGTGTCGGCGGCAGGGGACGCCCTCATGGGCGCCGTGATCTGGGTCCTGCACCGCCGCACGGGCGCGGAGCGGGCGGCGGCGTCAGCGCCCCGAGGCTGAGGCGGAGTCACTCCCTGCGGCCCGCGCGCGACGTGCGTCGGCGGCCGCAAGGGTCTCGTAGGATTCCTGGATCCGGTCGACGCCCCATTTGAGCGGCGTCGTGACGTTGTCGAAGATTTCGTGCGCGAGCGTCGTGGACTCGGGGTCGCGCGCGAGAACGGTCGCGCAGACGCCGTCGAGGGCCTCGACGGCCCCACAGAGCTCCTCGACCTTGTAGCCCTGGCGGTACCGGCGCTCGGCGAGGTCGCGGCAGTAGGCGGCGAGGACGTGCCGGTCCTCCGTCCGGACGGCGTTCAGGAGCTGCCGCAGGATCATCTTGTGGTGCCACTCGTGGTCTTCCTCGCTGACGCGCTGGTAGGACGGGAAGCGGGCGTCCTGAAGCGCCTTCGTGTACTCCTCGACGAGCTCCGCCTGGTGTCTCTCGAGCAGCTGATAGAGACGGAGGTACTGCGGGACGCGGACCTCCTTCATCGCCGCACGGTTCAGCCGGTGCCAGTCCAGCGGGTACATGCTCCGGTTCTCGAGGAGGAACGGGAGCCTCCGGAGGATCTCGAGGCGATCCCGCGGCGCCCAGCCCATGCGTGCGCGCGTCTTCGACGCGTCGATCGCCATGACGGTGTCGATGTACTCGGCCATCCACGGCCGCTCGAAGGGACGGCTTCCGAGGACGCGGCCCGCGAGGTCGCGCGCCAGCATGCCGGGCCCGCAGAGGACCTTCGGCACGCGAACGGGGGTGACGGGCTCCTTGCTCTCGTGGGACATGGTCGCGGCGAAGAGCGCGTTGTGGCTCGTCGCGCCGTCCGGGCTCGCAATCAATATCTCCTTCGGCTTCCAGTCCTGCCGTCGCTCGAGGAGGCGGAGAAGGAACGCGACGGCGTCCGACACGTGGAGGTACGGAATTGCGCTCTCGCCCCGGCCGCCAAGGACGTGGCGGTTCCACGCCTTCGAGAGCCACGTCTCGAAGAACATGAAAAGAGGCGGGTATTCGCACCAGTCCGAGAACATCGCGGCGAAGCGCACGATGACCGGCGTGAAGCGGTCCTTGTAGCCGCCGACCATCGTCTCGCCGATGCGCTTGGTCTGGGCGTAGATGTGGCGGCCGTCGGGCGGATTCGTCTCGTCGAGGGTCTTTCCGGGCGGCGGGAGCTCGCAGGCCGCGACCGAGCTCGAGAAGAAGAACTGCTTCACGCCGAGGTCGGCGGAGAGGTCGAGCGTGTTTCTCAGGCCGTCCACGTTCGTCCGGAAGTACTCGGGGTGGTCCTCGCCCGTGAAGTCGTAGTGCGCCGCGAGGTGGACGACGACGTCCGCGCCGCCCTGCCCCCGGATCCTCCGGAAGACGTCCGCGAGCGCCTCGCGGTCGCCGATGTCGACCTGGAACCACGTGAGGTTCGGATGGACGGGCGCGCCGCAGCGCGCCTGCGAGCGGCGCGCGATTCCGTAGACGATCCAGTCGTCGCAGAGCGTTTCGAGGAGGTGCCGCCCGACGAAACCGGAGGCGCCGGTGAGGATGAGTCGAGGCAGCGTCATGCGGGCGCATCTCCGGCGCCGGTTCTCAGTCTAACGCGGCGCCCCGTGGCATGATCGGTGCGATGACCCGCGAAGAGATCGCCCTCGTCCGGGAGAGTTTCGAGAGCCTTCGCCCGATCCCGAGGGGCATCGGGCGGTCGTTCTACGAGATTCTCTTCGCTCTCGACCCATCGCTGAAGGCCCTGTTCAAGGGGGATCTCGACGCGCAGGGGGCGATGTTCGTGAGCGCGCTCGGCCTTGCCGTCGCGGGGCTCGACGACGCGCACACGGGAGAGCGGCTGCTGCGCGACCTCGGACAGCGCCACGCGGCGTACGGCGTGACGGGCGCGCACTTCGCGACCTTCCGTGAGGCGCTCGTCCGGACGCTGAAGGCCCAGCTTGGCGCCGGCTTCACCGAGGCGCACGCGGGCGCCTGGCGCGCCGCGTTCGACCGGATCGGCGCCGTCATGCGCGAGGCATCCGGCCGCGTCTGACGCGTCAGTCGCCGTGACGGACATGCGCCGCGGTCGGCGTCGCGACGGGCCGGGTGGCCTTCTTGAAGGCGGCCGTGGCGAGGAGCGCGAAGCCGATGACGGGAAGGAAGACCACGAACGCGGCGCCGAGAACGGGGGCGGCCGCGAGCATCGCGACGGCGGGGATCTTGAGGTAGTCGGCCTTCGCGTCGCCGGGGAGCACGCCGCCCTTCTTGCCGCTGACCGTCACGATCTCCCAGTTCGCC
>JBBQDQ010000139.1:0-8840 GCA_038319835.1 Thermoanaerobaculia bacterium
GGAGCCCACGAGGTCCATCCTCAGGACGTTCGCGACGCGCGGCGCCCGTCCCTGCTTCGTGCACGTCCGGCAGCGCGACTCCAGGGAAAGGACCGCGCTGGTCGGAGTCAGAAAGAGCGTGTAGCCGACGCCGCGAGCGAGAAACCCCACCCGGGCGTCCGTCTGTCCCAGATTCCCTTCGAAGGAGAGCGGGACGTTTCCCCAGGCGACGCTCGCCGGCGTTCCGGTCGCCGAGTCGGTTCCCGGCTGACCGGCGAGGCCCGGGACGGACAGCGGCAGCGTGAACAGCGCCACGGCGGCGACGAGCGTGAGCCGGTTTCGCATGGGCCCTCCGGAGGAGCCCCAGGCCTCCCCGCCAAGGAATGCGAGAATCGGTCTCGGATCCCCTCATGGAAGAGCCCCCGCTCGCCGCCCCGGCCGGAGAGGTCACGAAGCTCCTCCACGACTGGAGCGCCGGGGACCGCGAAGCGCTCGATAGGCTCCTGCCCCTCGTTTACGACGAGCTCCGCCGCCGGGCGGGCGCCGTGCTGCGCTCCGAGCGCGCCGGCCACACGCTCCAGCCCACTGCTCTCGTCCACGAGGCCTACCTGAAGCTGGTGGGAAGATCGTCTGTCGACTGGAAGGATCGCGCCCATTTCTTCGGCGTCGCCGCGCGCGCGATGCGCCAGGTCCTCGTCGATCACGCGCGGGCGCGCAACGCCGAGAAGCGCGGATCGGGCCAGATTCTCGTCGGTCTCGAAGGTGCTTCTGCCGTTGCGGCCGCGACGGCACCCAAGAGCCTCGACCTCCTCGATCTGGACCGTGCGCTCTCGAAGCTCGCGTCCCTCGACGCGCGCCAGTCGCGGCTCGTGGAGCTGCGGCTCTTCGCGGGCCTCACGATCGATGAATCGGCCGAAGTACTGCAGATCTCGCACGCGACGGTCAGCCGCGAGTGGAAACACGCCGAGGCCTGGCTCCAGCGGGAGATCGCGGGCCGGCCGTGACGCCCGAACGCTTCCAGGCCGCAAAGCGGATCTTCGCGGAAGCACTCGAGAGGACCGGGGCCGAGCGGGCCGCTTTCGTCTCGGCCTCCTGCGGCGCCGACACGGAGCTCCGGCGCGAGGTCGAGTCTCTCCTCCCCCACTCCGGGCCCGGCGGCCTCGAAGGGGCCGTCCTCGCGGCGGTCACCCGCCTCGAGGAGCCTCCCGCGCGCCTGCCGGCGCCCACCCGGATCGGACCGTACGACGTCCTCGGCACGCTCGGGCGCGGAGGGATGGGCGCCGTCTACCTCGGCGTCCGGCGCGGAGAGGGGTTCGAGCGCCGCGCGGCGATCAAGGTCGTCCGCAGGGAGCTCGACTCGGAGCTCCTCCTCGCGCGCTTCCAGATCGAGAGACAGATCCTCTCCGCCCTCGACCATCCGAACATCGCCCGCCTTTACGACGGTGGGACGACGGAGGACGGCCTTCCCTGGTTCGCGATGGAGGTCGTCGAGGGCGAGCACCTCCTCGAGTTCGCCGAGAACCGCGGCCTCACGCGCGAGGCGCGGATCAGGATCTTCCTCGACGTCGCCGCGGCCGTGCAGTTCGCCCACCAGAGCCTCGTCGTGCACCGCGACCTCAAGCCCGGGAACATCCTCGTCATGCCGGACGGGACGCCGAAGCTCCTCGACTTCGGCCTCGCGAAGCTCCTCGACGTCCCGTCCGACGAGCGCACTGCGACGGAGCACCGCCTCCTCACGCCCGAGTACGCAAGCCCCGAGCAGGTGCGCGGCGAGAAGGTCACGACGGCCACGGATGTCTACTCGCTCGGCGTCGTCCTCTACCGTCTCCTGACCGGCGCGCTCCCCTACCGCACGAACACGGGGTCGAGTGGCGAACTCGAGCGCGCGGTCGTGGACCAGCCCCCGAAGTCCACGAAGCCTGTCCTCGGCGCGGACCTCGACACGGTCCTCCGCAAGGCCCTCGCGAAGGAGCCCGAGAGGCGATACCAGACCGTGCAGGAATTCGCGGAAGACGTCAGGCGTCACCTCGACGGGCGGCCCGTACTCGCGCGCGGCGATTCGTTTTCGTATCGCGCCGGGAAGTTTCTGTGCCGCCACCGCCTCGGCGCCGCGGCCGCAGCCGCAGTCTTCGTCTCGGTGGCCGCCGGAGCTGGCCTCGCACTCTGGCAGGCGGCTCGCGCCCGCGCGAGCGAGGAGGTCGCGCGCAAGCGCTTCGAGGAGGTCCGGTCCCTCGCGAAGACCCTGCTCTTCGAGCTGCACGACGAGATCGCACCGCTCCCCGGCTCCACCAAAGCGCGCGAGGTGCTCGTCTCGACGGCCCTGCGCTACCTCGATTCCCTCGCCGCGAGTGCCGGAAGCGATCCGGCCCTCGCCCGCGACGTCGCCGCCGGGTACGCACGGCTCGGGCTCGTCCAGGGCGGGAACAACGCGACGCTCGGCGATCGGGGCGCCGCCCTGCGGAGCCACCAGGCGGCCATCCACCTCCTCGAGCCGCTTGCGGGCGCTCCCGCGCCCACCGTCGCGGACCGCGACGCCCTCGCCGCCGAGCTCCAAGCCGCCGCAGGGCTCCTCGGTCCGGCCGACCCCGGCGCCCTGCCGATGCACACGCGCGGCCTCGCTCTCCGCCAGGCGATCTTCGACGGCGATCCAGGCTCGAGGGACGCGCAGCGGGCGCTGGCGCGAAGCTGCAGCGCGGTCGCGGATTTCCACTCGTACCGCAAGGAGTGGCCGGAGGCGGTCGCCTTCCGGGAAAGACAACGCGATCTCTTTCGGAAGATCGCCGGGGAACCTGCCGCAACGGACGACGACCGCCGCAACCTCGCTCTTTCCGACAAGACACTAGGTGCCGTCCTCGAGTACAGCGGCCGCGCGGCGGAGGCGCTCCCGCTCTACGTCGAGGCGATCGCGCTCGACGAGGCCCGCGTCGTCGCAAATCCCGCCTCCGCGCTCGCTCGGATGGATCTCTCCTTCAGCCTCGGGGCCCTCGCCTCCCTGCGCCTCGATCAGGGAGACCTCGGGGCCAGCAGAACCCTCTACACGCGCGCGCTCGGTCTGCGCGAGGCCGTGGCGGCCGCGGATCCCGCGAACGCGTGGGCGCAGAGAGGCGTCGCCCGCGCGCGCGCGCGCCTCGCCGAAATCGAGGAGCGCCTCGGGCACGCCGATGCGGCAAGGGCGCACCGCGCCTTCGCGGGCCAGTCGGGTCCCTGAGTCTTACGGGCAGTCGGGATCCGGCTGCGCCTTGAGCCGTGTCGTGATCCCCGCCGACCCCAGAGGGTCCGTGGAGCTGAAGCTGGGCGCGTGCGGGAGGCCGGCCGAAGTCTCGACCGCCGGACTCTGGCCCTGGCCTGGAATCACCCTATTGCCCGAGCCGAAGCAGAACTGGGTCACCTCCGGCGTGAGGGGATAGCGGACCATGAGGGAGAGCTGCGGAGTGCCGTACGACGTCTGGAGGTCCTTCGCCCGCACGTCCGGGATGAAGAGCCGGGCGGGGGGCGCGGGTCCCGGCGTGTACGTGCAGGGATCGCCGCTACTGCTGGCGCAGAGGACGATGGCCGGCGCGACGCCGGCCGCAGCGACGACGTCGGTCACGTTCAGGTTGTCGTCGAGCACGAAGCTGATCGAAGCCTTCTTGTAGTCGTAGACGCCCCCTCCTGACTGGCCGCACCAGTTCACGTGCAGGTCCACCTCGCCGACCCAGTACCTCGGCAGGACAAAAACGTTCGCGTAGTGAGGAACGTGGGGTGAGTACACGAGCCGGGCATCCGAGATGTCGTACTTCACCGAGACCGGGTTCCTGGGCGGAAGCTTGCAGGGCGCTGTGTAGGTCGCAGCCGTTCCGGACGGCGTGATCGTGCCGTTCCCCGGCAGCCCAAGAACGCTCCACGAGACGTTCACGTTCTGCGGATCGGACGCTTTCTCGTAGAACGGCCTGTTCTGGTTCGGGAACAGCGGAAACGGGGGAACCGAGGCCGTGGGCGGCCCGACGCTGTACGCCTTGAAACTCACCTGTCCTTTCGTCGGCACGACCACCTTCTCGGGAATGATCTGCCAGGCCTCGAGGACGGCCAGTGTGATTTTCCTGGCCTCGGTCCCGAAACCTCCGACACGCGCTGCCGGGCTGGCGGGTGGAGAGAGCGACACCAGCGGGAGCGAAAGCGTTCGAGCCGCCGGGTCCAGGGTTCCGCCCATTCCGATGTACCACCCGTCGCCGCCCTTGAAGGCGATCGAGAGCCCTTCGGATCCGGAGCCCGCGACCTCGTTTGCCCCGTAAGCGAGGACGAGAAGCGCCCGCCCAGCGACCTCCGGCGGGACCGTCAGGTCATATCCGGTCCCGACCCCGTTCGGAGCGACGGCGGACGATGGAGCGAAGGAGACGTCCGCCGGAATCGAGAGCGCTCCCGATGGGATCTTCAGCGTGATCCGGCCGTCGCTCGAGCGAACCGAGCCGCCGGCCGGTCCGATCGTCGCCGCGGATGCGATGTCCGCGGGCAGCGGCATGATCGGGGTGACGACGGGGTCGCCGGAGGCGTTGTCGATCGAGGAATCGAAGACGTCGACGCTGCCCGAGGTGGCCTGCACGAGAAGTGTGGCGTCTTCGGGAATCGGCGTGCCCGGGAAGAGGTCCAGCTGGACGTTCGGTTGCGTCCAGCCGAATGGACCGAGCGAGCCGGTCGCCGTCGCGACCGGGGCACCTGACGCGTCCTTCAAGGTCAGCGTGTACGCGGCGCCGTCTGGCCCCGCAGCGAATCCGACGTTCGTCCGGAACGTCGCGTTCTGCCGGATGCCGGTGACGACCGCTCCCGCATCGGCCGACATGAGGAACGAAAGGAGCGGCGTGGGTTTCTGCTGCGCGCCGAATGTGCCGGGCTTGATCCCGGCCGGATCCACGTTGCTCGTGCGGCAGAGAATCGCCACGGGTGCGTCGGACGTGAAACGCAGCGCCCCGGCCGAGCCCACGGGAAGACCGAGCAGCGAATCGAGCACGTCCACGACGTCGCGGATCTTCCCTGCGGGAACGGTGAACGTCCTCGCGAGTGGTGCCGGATTGCTGTTCTGGTTGGCGTGGAAGGCAACGGTCACCGTCGCGTCCGTCGACCCCTGGTTGTAGAAGCGGCCGTCCGTCCGGAAGAACGTGTTGTTTCTGCCGTTCGCACGGGCCACTCCGTTGACGAGGACGTCCTGCGTACCCGCAGGCAGATCCTCGAACGCGAAGAGCGAACTGTCGCCCGTGACGTTGTCGACGACGACGGCGTACCCCGCCGCGTGCCCACCCATCACCTGGATCTGCGCGCGCCCCACGGGGACCGCCCCCGCGAAGCTCGCCACAGAAAACTGCTGGAAGCCGGGCTCGCCGAGGTCGAACGCCTGCGTTCCCGTGAGGTTCCCGTCGGCGTCGTAGACGCTCACGAGGGCCGAACCGCCCCCGGCGTCCGGAAAGACGACCGCGATGTTCGTGCGGTAGCCCGACGACCCATCCGCCGACTGGCTGATCCAGAGGCTGTCGGCCGCGTCGCCAGGCACGAGCAGCCGCTCGAGCGGGAAAACGGGAAGCGCGACGCCGTAGGTGCCCGACGACGCCGTGTTGTATGTCCGGCCGCGAACGAGGAGCGGACCCGTGCCGACGACCTGCGTCGCCCCGGCGCCCTGCGCGCCCCAGAGGCTGTCGAGGACGTTGCGATAGACGACCGTCTCCCCGGGATTCACGCTGGCGAACGCGAGACTCGTGCCGTTGGCCGGAACGAGCGTCAGGATCACCGACACGGGCACGGGCGACGGGTTCGTGATCGCGAGGTCCGAGACGAAGCGGGTGCCGTTGAGCCCCCCGGCGTTCACCGTGCCCGGTACCAGCGTGACCGAAGGCCGGGTCTGCGCCAAGGCGACCGGACCGTACAGTGCGGCCGTAAGGAGAACGGCGGACGAAAGACGGTTTCGCATGGAGCCTCCGGGGCCGGCACGGGCCCTCCGTGCTGGGGAATGCGAGAACTCGTCTCAGATCACCTCAAGGGGCGCTCAGAACGGGATGGCGCGCTGGATACCGGAGGTCCCCGTCGAGGTCGTTCCCGGGATCCGGACGTGGAACGCCGTTCCCTTCCCCGGCTGGCTCTCCACCGTGATCGTGCCGCCGTGGAGCTCGACGTAGGCCTTCGCGAGCGCGAGGCCGATCCCCATGCCGCGATACGCGCGCGTCGACGAACCGTCCGCCTGCCGGAAGCGCTCGAAGATGAACGGCAGGTCCTTCGCGTCGACGCCGACCCCGTTGTCGACGACCGAGAACGCGACGCCGGCGTCGTCGGCGGACGCGGCCACGCGGATGCGCCCGCCCTTCGGCGTGAACTTCACCGCATTGTGGACGAGATTCCAGAGGACCTGCCGCATCCGCATCGGGTCGAGGCGCACAGGCGTCGGAGCCGAAGGCGTCTCGACGATCATCGCGATCCCCTTGGCGTCGGCCATGACGGACACGGGTTCGACCGCGCCCGCGACAAGCGGCCCAAGGTCGACCTCCTCCGGCTCGAGGCGCGTGCGGCCCTCCTCGAAGCGCGAAAGATCGAGGAGGTCCGAGATGAGCGCGAGCAGGAACTGCGCGGACCGGTTGATCTGGTCGACCGCGATCTTGACCGTCTCCTTGTCGGGCCTGTCCTCCGCAAGGACTTCGCTCCAACCGAGGATGGCGGTGAGCGGCGTCCGGAGCTCATGGTTCACGTTCTGAAGGAAGTAGTCGCGGTTGCGCTGCGCGTCGCGCAGGCGCTCGTAGCTCTTCTGGAGCTCCTCGTAGAGCCGCGCGTTGCGCAGGAGAAGTGCGGCCTGGTCCGCGTAGCCCTCGATTGCGGCCTGGTCCTCGGCGTCGAAGCCGCCGGGCTTGTCCGCGACGCCGAGGACGCCGAGGGTTCCGGACTCGGCCTTGAGCGGCGCGAAGACGAAATTCTGCCGGACGCCGAGACGCTCGATGAGAGGGCGCGACAGGCGCGGGTCGTTCGTGTCGTTGCGGACCGCCGTCTCCCCCGTCCGGTAGACGAACATCGTGAGGCTCGTGTCCTCGAGGCCGATCCGCATGCCGCGGAGCGAATCCTCCGGGATGCCGTAGCCGGGTGGGGCCCCGACGAGGGACCGCGTCTCCGGGTCCCACAGGGCGAGCCACGCCTTCGTCGCACCGACGAGCTGCGCGATCTGGCGCGCGAGCTGGGCGAGCGTCTCGTCGGGGCGCGTCATGAGCGCCGCCGTCTGCGCGAGGCGGTGGACGCCCTCCATCGAGGCCATCCTCCAGCGCATGCGCCTCTCGACGTTCCGGAGCGCGCGGAACAGCCGGCCCACCTCGTCCGCCCGGTCGCGCACGGCGACGTCCTCCATCGGCTTGCCGGCCGCGAGCAGGTCGGCCGCCCGCGCGACGCGGCGCACCGGCGCGAGCGCGCGGCTCGTGACGGCGACGAGGGCGGTCGACAGCGCGAGGATCACAGCGAGGTAGAGGAGGCGCAGCTCGGCCCGGCGCCGGCGGTCCGCGGCGAAGATCGGGTCCAGCTGGGCGCCCACCTTCTTTTCCAGCGCCGCGTGCGGCGACATCTTCGCGTAGACCCAGCGCACGTCGGGGATGCGCCGGACCGCGACGAGGAACCGGCGGCCCAGGAGCTCCGTCTCGAGGTCCCCCGCTCCCTTCCGCGCGACGGCCGCCGCGAGCGTCCGGAGGTCCGCGTCCGCAAAACGGCCCGGCGGCGCCGCGAGGAGCAGCAGGCCATCCTCCGACGCGAGGAGCTCCACGTCGTCGGGCCGCGCCGGGTCTGCCGGCGTCTCGAAGAGACGCGTGAAGACCCAGTCCACGCCCACCTCCGCCACGGGCCGGCCGTCGCCTCCGCGCACGACCGTCGCCGCGGTGACGATCTTTCCGGCCTGCGAGAAGAGGTCGTCGTAAACGGCCGACCACGCGACAGGCGCGGGGCCGTCCGGAGCCGGCAGCACGGCGAGCGCGCGCGTGTCGTCCGAAGGGAACGTGAAGTCGGGCTCGACCACGTTGGTGCCGCCCACCTGGAGGGGCCGGCCCGGCACCGCGCGCATGACACCCGAAGCCGTCCGGACGGCGATCGCCGATATGTCGACCGGCCCGAGGCCGAGAGCGACGAACGGCGACTCGAGCCGGCGTGTCGCGGCGAGATCGCGCCGCGCCTGCGCCGTGAGGCCCGTCTTCCGGCTGACCATCGCGATGCTGACGCCCGAGCGCGCCGACCGGAGCGGCCCGCCGCTCTCGTCGACGAGCTCCTCGGCCGGCCGCTCCGGATCCGGTCCCGCCTCGAGGGCGCGCGCCGTCTCGACGCCCGCCCGCCGCACGATGGTCGCGAGCTTCCGCGTGGCGTCGCTGATGACACGGGCCTCGTCGTCCGCGTCGTCGCGGAGGGACTGCGCCTCCTGCCGGTGCGCATCCGCGAGCAGCGTCTCGAGGAGCTTCTGTTCGCTGCGACCCGTCTCGCGGTCGACGAGCAGCCAGTACACCAGCGCAGGGACGACGGCGACCGGTAGAAGCCAGAGAACGAGCCGGGCGCCGAGCGACCGGCGGGGATCCCACGCGTCGCGCCAGCCGCCGGGCGAGTCCCGGCGGACCAACACTCCGCCCGAATCCTCGCTGGCGGGTTCTCCGGCGCTCATCCGGAGAGGTTAACGCTACTCGTAGCGGAGGGCCTCGATCGGGTCGAGGCGGCTCGCCTTCAGCGCCGGGTAGAACCCGAACGTGATCCCGACGACGGCCGAGAACGCGAACGCGAGACCGATCGCGGTGGGCGAGAGGGCGACGGGCCAGCCCGCGACCTTCGCGACGAAGCGCTGGATCCCGATCCCCAGGGCGATCCCGACGGAACCGCCCGCGAGCGAGAGCGCG
>JBBQDQ010000140.1:0-8808 GCA_038319835.1 Thermoanaerobaculia bacterium
CATGCGCCTCAGCACCGCGTCGGAGCCCGACTGGACGGGGAGGTGGAGGTAGGGCATGACGGCGGGCGTCCCGGCCATCGCGTTGATCAGCTTCTGGTCGAAGTTCTTCGGGTGCGACGTCACGAAGCGCAGGCGGCGGAGCCCGGGAAGCGCGCCGACCGCACGGACGAGATCGGCGAAGTCCTCCCCCGTGACGGGATCGCGAAAGGCGTTCACGGTCTGGCCGAGGAGCTCGATCTCGACGACGCCGTCGTCGAGGAGCCGGCGGCTCTCCTCGACGACGGCGGCGAGCCGGCGGTTGCGCTCGCGCCCGCGCGTGCGCGGGACGACGCAGAAGGTGCAGTTCTTGTTGCAGCCCTCGATGACCGTAATCGATGCCCGGTGGCGCACGAGCCGCGCGATCGCCCCCGGCGTGTAGACGACTTCGTCCGTGTCGAAACCGGTGTCGCAGGGCCGGTCGCCCTCCTCGCGCACGCGCCTGAGGACGGAGGGGAGCGTCTCGATCCGGCCCGTCCCGAGGACGAAGTCGACGGCCGGAAGCCGTTCCAGGAGCGATTCGCCCTCCTGCTGGGCCACGCAGCCGCAGACCCCGACCACGAGTTCCGGGTTCTGGCGCTTGAGCTTCGCGAGGCGTCCGACGCGGTCGTAGACCTTCTGCTCGGCCTTGTCGCGCACCGAGCAGGTGTTGAGGATGAACACGTCGGCGTCGGCCTCGTCGAACGTCTCGGCGTAGCCGTCGCGTGCGAGAAGCCCCGCGAACCGGCGCCCGTCGAGGACGTTCATCTGGCAGCCCCACGTCTCGACGAAGACACGGCGACCAGCCTTGAGACCGGGATTCACGCTCACGGGGCGAAGATTAGCAGGCCGTCAGCGCAGCCAGCCGGGAGGCGTGTTCGAGCGCCGTGCGTCTTCGGAAAGGTCGTCGAGGGACTTGCGCGCCGCCTCCAGATTCGCGCGGGCCTGGGCGAGCTCGTCCCGGGACTTGTCCCACGCGGGCTTGATGACGCCGTCGCGCCGGAAGCCGTCGCTCTGCGCGTAGAAATCGTTCTCGAGCTGCTTGCTCTTGATCTCGAGGTCCTTCACCCGCCGCTCGCCGTCGGCGACGAGGGCTTGCGCGGAATCCATGATCCTGCGCCACTGGACCTCGCTGCGTCCCTGGTCGTCGCGCGGCACGTCGTACGTCGGCGCAGGCGTCGGCTCGCCGCGGACGCCCGCCGCTTTTGGGGTGCCCTTCGCGCCGGCGGCCGGACTCGGCACACCCTTGGTCACGTTGTCGTTGGAGATCGTGCCGAGGGACTTCTTCGTCGTCTGCCCCTTGCGCGCCTCCTTCGACTTCCGCACCACGTCCGCGAGCGAGCGGCCGGAGTGGCCCGTCTCGGAAGCGGGACCGCTGACGCCCTTGAGCTTAGGGGCCGGCGTTGGTGTCGGCTCGGCCTCCACGCTCGTCGCCGCCGGGGGCGTCGGCGTCGGCGAAAGCCCGGAGAGGGCGGGCGTCTGCGCGGAGGCGGACGCGGCCGCGAGTACGACGAGCGCGAGGGCTCCGCGTCGCGACATCATGGAGCGGAGGTCCCCGCGCGCCCGTAGCGGTCCGTCAGGCGCACGACGTCGTCGAGATCCGGCGTCGACACCTCGACGAGCAGACAGTCGCCCTCGGGAGCGTACATTCGATGCCGGGTGCCGGGAGTGACGTGGACGGTCTCGCCGGGAGGCACGCGCAGGTCGGCCGCCTCGCCGTCGCGCTCGAGCTGGAGGCCGAGGACGCCCTCGAGCACGTGGATCGTCTCCTCCTTGCGGACGTGGTACTGGTACGAGAGGGTTTCGCCCTTCCGGATCACGAGCAGCTTGCCCGCGTAGCGCGCGGTCTCCGCGAAGATCCGCTCCTCTCCCCACGGCTTGGTCACGATGCGGGGGCGGCTGGTCCCGAGGCTCACGCGGTCACCTCCAGCCGGCGGGGAAACTCCCCCGTGGACATGCCGCGCAGCTCCTGTGCCAGCAGGGAGGACACCTCGTCGGCGGTTGAAAGGGAAAGCGCCGCTTTCGCGACGCGGACCGCGTCGGCGAGGTTCACGCTCCGCACGAACTCCTTGAGAACGGGAACGGACCGCGGGCCCATCGAAAACTCGCGGATTCCGAAGCCGAGGAAGAGAAGCATGAGGGCGGGGTCGGCGGCCATCTCGCCGCAGACCGACAGAGGCTTGCGCGCAGCCTGCGCGGCCGCGGCGACCTGGGCGACGAGGCGCAGAACCGCGGGGTGCGTCGGCCGGAAGAGATCGGAAACGGTTTCGTTCGCGCGGTCCACCGCGAGCGTGTACTGGATCAGGTCGTTCGTCCCGAGCGCGAGGAAGTCGGTCTCGGGCGCGAGGAGGTCGGCCGTGATCGCCGCCGAGGGCACCTCGATCATCGCGCCGACCGGGATGTCGTCGGGTACCTCGATCCCCTTCGCGAGGACCTCCTCGCGGGCCTGCTTGACGAGCTGGCGGACCCGGCGAAACTCCTCGACGCTCGAAACCATCGGAACGAGGATCCTCAGATCGCCGGCGTTCGCGGCCGAGAGGAGCGCCCGGAGCTGGGTCATGAACATCTCGGGCCGCGCGAAGCAGAGCCGAACGCCCCGAAGTCCGAGCACGGGGTTGATCTCGTCGGCTCCGACGAGGTGGCGTGCGCCCTTCTTGCCGCCGAGGTCGTACGTCCGGATCACGACGGGCCGCGGCGCGAGCCCCGCGACGACCTCGCGGTAGACGGCCGCCTGCTCCTCCTCGCTCGGGAACTCGACGCCCTCCTTCGAGAGGTAGAGGAATTCCGAGCGGAAGAGACCGACGCCATCCGCGCCGTAGCCAACGACGTCCGGGACCTCGCTCGTGAGCTCGATGTTCGCGCGGATCTCGATCGGCGTGCCGTCGGCCGAGTGCGCGGGGCCCGAAACGGCGCGCGCCTTCAGCGAGACCTCGTGGCGAGCCTCGGAGTCGCGCCGCTCGCGGAAGAGCGACACGATCTCTTCCGAGGGCTCTCGCCAGACGACTCCGTCGCGCCCGTCGACGACCACGCGGTCGCCGTCCCCCACGGCGGTCAGGAGCCCGTGGACGGCGACCACCGCCGGAAGCCCGAAGGAGCGCGCGAGGATCGCGGCGTGGGACGTCTTGCCGCCCCGCTCCGTGACGAACGCGATGACGCGGTCGCGCGGGATACGCACGGCGTCCGAAGGGGTGAGCTCGTCCGCGACGAGGACGATCGCTTCCCCCGCCAGGTCGCTCATCTTGAGTCGCGACTGCTCCTCGCCGCCGAGGTGGCGCCTGAGCACCCGCGAGACGTCGTCCAGGTCGGCGGCGCGGTCCCGCAGGCTCTCGTCCGGGAGGCTCCGGAAACGCGCGACGAGGTCTTCCGTGGTCTGCGCGACGGCCCACTCCGCGTTGGCGGCGTCGTGTGCGATGCGCCGCTCGACGGGGCCGACGAACGCCTTGTCCTGCAGGAAGAGCGCGTGGGCGTGGAAGATGCCGGAGTACTCGGAGCCGAGGCGCTCCTTGACGTGACGCGCGGTCTCCTCGATCTCGGCGACGGCGGCCTGCGCCGCGCGCCGGAAACGCTCGATCTCGCCGGGGACCTCCTCGGGCTCGAGCGTGCGGCGCGGGGACGTGTCCTCGCGCGAGACCCAGAGCACGGCCCGCCCTACGGCCACGCCGGGGGAGACCGCGATGCCGGTGAGGGAAAGGGGTCGCTTCACTTTCCTATTGTAGCGGGGGCCTATTCGGCTTCGTCGAACTTCCGGTTCACGAGGTCGCGCAGAGCCGAGAGAGCCTGCTCTTCGTCGGGACCGTCGACCCGGACGAGCAGCGGCGTACCCTTTCCCGCGGCGAGCAGGAGGAGGCCGAGAATGCTCTTGCCGTCCACCTCGTCTCCATCCTTCGTGATCGTGATCTTCGACTCGAAGTTGGCCGCGGCGTGCACGAACTTGGCGGCCGCCCGGGCGTGGAGGCCGAGGCGGTTCCGGAGCGTCAGGACCTCCTCCCTCACGGCTTCCCTTTCGAGGCGCCGTCCACGAGCTCGGCCGCCGCGACGATCGCGCGGCGGCCCCGGTCCACGAGGATGTGCGCGATCTCGCGGGCGGTCCGGCCCTCGCGGGCGAGCGCCCGCGCCTTCACGACCATCGGGAGGTTGATCCCCGAGACGATCTCGACCGTTCCCGGCTCCAGGAACGCGAGCGCCAGGTTCGACGGCGTGCCGCCGAACATGTCCGTCAGGATCACGACGCCCTTGCCCTTGTCGTGCTCCGCGATCGCCTTCTCGAGGCGGCGGGTCGCGCCTTCGGTGGCCTCGTCCCACGCGAGGGAGAGGGCGCCGATGTCGTCGGGCTCCTCCGGCTCGAGCATGTGGACGGTTTCACGCAGGGCGTTCGCGAGCGGTCCGTGCGAGAGGAGGAGGAGGCCCACGGCCGGGCCGGCGGGTGCGGTCATGTCAGTCGAGCGCCTCGTCACGGTGCGAGACCCGCACGGGGTACCCGAGCGCGGTCAGGTCGCGCGCAAGGCGCTCGGCCACGTAGACGGAGCGGTGTCGCCCTCCCGTGCAGCCGATCCCGATCGTGAGGTACGCGCGGTTCTCGCGCCGGTAATTCGGAAGGCAGTAGGCCAGGAATCCGTGGAGCTGCCGGTAGAACGGCTCGGTCTGGTCGCCGGCTTCGATGAACCGCGCGACCTCGGGGTCCTTCCCGGTGCGTGGCCTCAGGCGGGCGTCGAAATGCGGGTTCGCGAGGAACCGCACGTCGAAGCAGAGGTCGAGAGCGGCCGGCAGGCCGTGCTTGAACCCGAACGAGACGAGAGACACCGCGAGGACTCCGGGATCCCCCGGCTCGCGGAAGTGCTCTGCGACCGCGGCGCGAAGCTCGTGAACGGTCATCACCGTCGTGTCGATCACGAGGTCGGACCTGGACTTCACGTCGGCGAGCAGGCGCCGCTCGAACGCGACCGCTTCGGCGACGGAGCGACGCTCGCCGAGAGGGTGCGGCCGACGGGTCTCCGAGAAACGGTTCAGGAGAGCCTTCTCCTCGCAGTCGAGGAACAGGACGGTGATCGGGACGCGCGCGCGCAGCGTCTCGAGGAGCTCGGGAAAGCGTGTCGCGAAATCAGGGTTCCGGACGTCGAGGACGACCGCGTTTCGTTTCCGGGGGGTCCGGTCGGCGGCGAGCTCTGCGACGTATTCCTCCAGGAGCGAGAGCGGGAGGTTGTCGACCGTCGCGTACCCGATGTCCTCGAGCGCGTGCGCGACGTAGCTCTTCCCCGACCCGGATAGCCCCGTCGCGATGACGAGACGCCGGACGTCACTCAACGTTCGCGCTCCCGGACGATGAGCTTGCGCTTCGTCCGGCGGGCCACGTGGTCCGCGGCGGCGCGCTTGACGATCTCGTCGTGGACCTTCTGGGCGATCTCGCGGGCCGCGTGGAATCCGCGGCGCTTCAGGAGCTGGGTGCGCGCCGCGATCTCGACGAGGAGCGCGACGTCGCGGCCAATTGCGACGGGCATCCGCACACGCGGGACCTTGACGCCGAGGATCTCCTCGAACTCCTCGTCGAGGCCGAGGCGGTCGACTTCGGTCTGCTCGTCCCAGTCCTTGAGCTGGATGACGAACTCGACCGTATGGCGCTCGAGGACGGCCGCGACCCCGAAGAGCATCGGGACGTTCACGATGCCGAGCCCCCGGAGCTCCATGTGGTGGCGGATGAGGCCGGACGACGACCCGATCAGGACGTCGTTCGGATAGCGCTGGACGACGACGAGGTCGTCCGCGACGAGGCGATGCCCGCGCTGGACGAGCGAGAGCGCGCACTCGCTCTTGCCGACGCCCGAGTCGCCGAGGAGGAGCGTGCCCAGCCCACCGACCTCCATCAGGACGCCGTGAAGCGTCGCGCGGGGCGCGAGGGACTCCTCGAGGAAGGCCGTCAGGCCCTCGATCACGGAGCTCGTGAGGCGCTCGGTCGTGAAGAGCGGGATGTGCCGCCGGCGGCAGAAGCCCGTCAGGACGGGTCCGGGGTGGATCCCCTTCGTCACGACGACGGCCGACAACGGGAGCTTCGTGAACGCGTCGAGACGCTCGCGCGCGACGGAGGGCGGCAGCGTCTGGAGGTAGTTGAACTCGGACGCGCCGAGGATCTGGACGCGGTTCTCCTTCACGTAGTCGAGGAACCCCGCGATCGTGAGCCCCGGCTTCTGGACACGCGGCCAGTCGATCGCCCGGTCGAGACCCTTGTGCCCCGCGACCAGCTTGAGGTTCAGCGAGGCGAGGGTGGGCGACCTGAGGTCGATGGCCCGGACCGACGGCGCCTTCGGCTCGGACGGGTCGCGCATGGGCTACTCGGGCACGACGAGGTGGAAGCCCCCGTCGCGCCTCCGGTAGAGGAACCGGATCTGGTGGCCGGAGCCGGCGTCGCGGAACACCATGAACTCGCGCTTCGAGGCCGCGAAGTGCGTCAGGGCGTCTTCCTCGAACATGGCCCGAGGGCTGACGGACTCGCGCTTCGGCCCGGGAGTCGACGGCCGACCGGGTTCGGCCGCGGCAGCGGCAAGGCCCGCTTCCCCGCGCACGCCGGAGGGTCGGTGTTTCTTGGTTTCCTTCGCGATCGCCTTGGATTTGCGGACCAGGCCGGCAAGCCGCTCCATCGCGGCCTGGGCGGCCGTCCGCTGGTCGGCACCGCGGGCCGCCGCCGTGATCGAGCGGGTCTTGCCCGCCACGGTCACCTCGACCTCGACGTCCTTCTTGCCGGAGGTCACGACGACGCGCGCTTCCGCGCGGGGCGGGAGGACACGCTCGAGGCGTGCCAGCTTCGTCTCGACGACCTCGCGGACTGCGGAGTGGATCCGGATGTGGCGCGCGGTGTAGTCGGTCCTCATGGTTCCTCCTCTTCCGAAGGCTCCCCGGAGGCTTCCGCGGGCCCGGGCCCGTCGCCGGCCGCGGCGAGGTCCGCGGCGACGAGATGGGCCGGGAGCGGCGCCGGGGCGCCGGTGCGGCGGATCGAGCTGGCGGGAATGCGGAGCTCCTCGCGGTACTTCGCGACGGTCCGTCGGGCGATCTGGATCCCCTCGCGGGCGAGCAGCTCGGCGAGCCGGGCGTCCGAGAGGGGGTGCGCGGCGTCCTCGGCCTCGATGAGGCCGCGGATCTTGTTCTTCACGGCGAGGGACGAGACGTCCTCCCCCCCCGACGACGCGATCGCGGAGTGGAAGAAGAACTTCATCGGCACGAGGCCGCGAGGCGTCGCCATCCACTTGTTCGAGACGACGCGCGAGACCGTGCTCTCGTGCATTCCGATGTCCTCGGCGACGTCGCGCAGGACGAGCGGCTTGAGGTGCGCGACGCCGTAGTCGAGGAAGTCGTGCTGTTTCTTCACGATCGACTCGGCGACCCTCACGATCGTGCGCTTCCTCTGGTCGAGGCTCTTCAGAAGCCACTGCGCCGCGCGCATCTTCTCGCGCAGGTAGCTCTTGCCCTCGCCGTCGAGGTTCCCGTCGTGCGAGAGGAGCATGCGGCGGTAGAGCGACGAGACCTTCAGCCTCGGGAGGCCGTCGTCGTTGAACACGACGATGTACTCGTCCTCGACCTTCACGACGGCCACGTCGGGCTCGACGTAGATCGTGCGCGACGAGTCGTAGCGCCGGCCGGGCTTCGGGTCGAGCTTCCTGATCCACTCGAGGGCCTGCTGGATCTCCTCGACCGGCAGTCCCATCTGGCGCGCGAGGAGCGCCGGCGGCTTCGACCCGAGCTCCGTGAACCGGTGCGTGACGAGCTCGACGAGGAGCGGCGTCGCGACGTTCGCGGCGCGCGCCTGGATCAGGAGGATCTCGGCGAGGTCCCGGCCGCCGACGCCCACGGGGTCGAACGACTGGAGGAGCGCGAGCGCCTTCTCGACGGTCTCGATCGGGCACGGGACGGCCCGGGCGACCTCTTCGAGCGTCACGCGCAGGCAGCCGTCCGGGTCCACGTTGCCGATCAGGAACCCGCACGCCTCGCGCACGTCCGGAGGCGCGTCCGACACCCCCAGCTGCTCCGTGAGGTGCGGCTCGAGCCCCGGGGGCGAGTCCGCACGGTTTTCGAGCGAGAACTCCTCGGCCTCTTCGGTCATTCGGGGCGCCGTGGCGGTTCCCTCCATGTAGTCGCCGAAGTACGCCTCGAGGTCCAGGTCGGAGAACGGCTCGTCCGTGGCGCCCGTCGAGGAGTCGACGACCGGCTCGGGAGTCGTCATGTCGGACGTTTGCGCCGGAAGCGCTTCGGCGGATTCCGCGCGCGCGTCGGCGTCGGTCGCTGCGGCGGCGAATTCGCGGTCGTCGGCGACAGCGGCTTCGAGGGCGGCGTCCGGCGCCTCGGCCGAGGACGAAATCTCCATCTCGCGGGTCTCCGCGGCGCCCGGCTCCTCGTCAGGCGTCGCGCCGTTCGACGGGTCTTCCTCGTCGAGGACCGGGTTCGAGACGAGCTCCTGGTTCACCACGTCCTGGAGCTCCAGGCGCGTCATTTGCAGGAGCTTGATCGCCTGCTGCAGCGTCGGCGTCATGACGAGACGCTGCGAGAGTCTCAGCGAGAGTTTCTGTTCGAGTCCCATTTGAAATTCGGCGGCCCGGGTGTCTGGACCAACCTTGGCACGATTCTAGCTCGCAAGGGCGGATCCGACCCGTCCGGACTCAGTCCAGTCTGAAGGTCTCGCCGAGATACACCCTCCGGACCTCCGGATCCTCCGAAAGCGTCTCGGGCGACCCGGTCCGGAAGATCGTGCCGGAATGGATGATGTAGCCGCGGTTCACGATCGCGAGCGTGTCGCGCACGTTGTGGTCCGTG
>JBBQDQ010000141.1:0-8705 GCA_038319835.1 Thermoanaerobaculia bacterium
TGCCCGCGTAACCCCAGAGCGGCGTCGCGAAGACGAGGGCCGCACCGAACGCGGCGGCGGGAACCCGCGCGGCGCCGAGCCGGCCGAGCGCCCGCGCGGCCGCCCACGCGCAGCCCGCGAGGCAGAGGATCGGGACAAGGACGAAGAGCGGCGCCGTCCGGACGGCGCCGGTCGCGCGAGCGAAAACGGACGGGACGGCCTCCACGAGGGACAGGCCCATCCCGTAACGCGACACGGCGTCGCCACCGGGCCGCCGCGGCGCGTTCACCCAGTCGCGCGAGACGCCGATCTCGAGGAACCGTGCCACGGCGGCGCCTGCCGAGAGCATCTCCTTGCCGTCCGGGATCAGCCCGTACGAACGCGCGTCGACCGTCGCGAGGAGGACGGCGAGAGCCCCGAGCGCCGTAAGCCCGGCCACCCGGCTCCGCGACCGATCCGGATGCCCGCTCACGACGCGTTCACTCGAACCAGCCGTTCACGTCGAGGATGAAATGGACGGTGCCTGCGGCGCCGTTCAGGATCTTGAAGCCGGTTCCGTCGCCGGCCAGGGACAACAGCTCGTTGTTCGCGCGCGTCTGGCCGGCCCGGAACGAGAGGCTGGTCGCGACGGGCGCAACGGAAAGGTCGGCCGGATAGAGAAGGAGGCCGCCCGCCGCGGAGGCGCCTGTGATCGTGACGTTGACGGAGAGCGCCCGCGCCGACGCGGGAAGGCCGCAGCGGCCTCCGATGGCGATGGTCCGCGTCGCGAGCGCCGCCAGCGCGGGCGTCGCGGCGTCCGGCCCGGACGCATTGCGCGTGTCGAAGAGACGGCACGGCGTCATCGTGTGGAGCGCGAGCCCGGCGGGGGGCGCCGCGGCGACGCTCACGGACGCCGTGCCCGGCACCGACGCGCAGCCCGTCGAATTCGTCTCGACGACCGAGAGTCCCAGCGTCCCCGCCGCTCCCGCCGTGAACGTGATCTGGTTCGTGCCGTTTCCGGCCGTGATCGAGCCGTTCGTGATCGACCAGGCGTAGGTGCTCCCGGCGCGGCTCGTGACGCTCGCCGTCAGGCCGGCCTGCCCCGCCGTCGCGCTGGCCGGGGCGCCGATCACCGGGGTCGCCGGCACCGGGGCGCAGGCGGACGTGAGGATCTCGAGATGATTCGTCGCGCCCGTCAGGTCGCGGTTCAGCGTGATCCAGAGCTCGCTCGCGGCCGGCCGGAGCGACGCGAAGTAGTCGACGTCCGCGATGAGCGGCACGCCGCCGAGCTTCACGGCCCCCGGATACGCGCCCAACGTGTAGCTGCCGAGGACGAGGAGCGGACGCTTGAGCACGCCCGACCCGACGGCGACGTTCGCATCCAGCTGGTTGCCGGCCGCCTTGAACGCCAGGACGCCGTAGACCGCGTTGTACCCGGCGGGTGCGTACGTCACGTTGTCCGGGCGCACGACGCCGGCCGCGCCCGACGTCACGATGCTCCCGATCGTCGCGCTGAGCGTCAGCGACTGCACGGTCTCAACCTGCATGACCTGCGCTTCGACCGGGGCCGCCGAGTGGGGTCCGAGGACGACGTACACGGAATAGCTCTTCCGCGGCCACCCCGGTGCGTTCGCAACGAGACCGTTGTTCGTCGTGTAGCTCGACTGGCCGAGGAAGCCGTACATCGTTCCCCACGTGAGGCGCGCGTTGTTGTTCGAGTTCGGCGACGAGCCGATCGAGAACGAGTTCGCCTGGTACGGCCAGCTGTCCTGCCAAGGCATCACGTCTTCGCCTGCATTGCCGTGCGCGGACGTGAAACCCCAGTTGCCCCGGAGGTCGTGGTAGGAGGGGTCGCGCCCGGCCCCCGCGTCCTGCTGCGCGAGCGTCTGGGTCTGGACGGTTCCCATCGTGGCGTCGGTCCCGGCGATCCACAGCTTCACGTACGGCACGGTGTTCGGCTGGGTCCAGCTCCACGCGCTCGAGAGCGTGACGGGCGCCGTCGTGCTGAAGAACTTGTACCGGTCTCCCCACGCGACGCCGTCGATGTCCGTGAAGCCGACCCCGTCGATGTTCAGCTCTCCGTATGGGGCGCGTGAGTCGTCGTTCAGCGCGTTCGCGGGCACGCCCGAAAGGTCCCAGGTCACGGCCCAGACGGGGTTGTCGCGCCCCGTCGAGATCATCCAGTCGATCGTGACGGGCACGTTGTATTGGTGGTTCGGCGTCGCCGCTGTCGTCGACGAATAGCGAGGGTAGGACTGCGTGAACCGGAAGATCGCGTGGTGGCGGCCTTCGAAGACACGCACGAACGATCCCGGGAACCCGAACCCGAGCGGCGAGTCGTCCGCCGCGATGCCCGCTGTGCCGTCGCCGCGGTGGGACACGACGTAGCCGAACCCGCCGTTCCCTCCGTTGCCGTAGGTCGTGACGCCCGCAATTCTCTGGCTGCCGGCCGGCATCTGGTAGCGGAACTCGCGCAGGGCGCCCGTTGTCTGCGCGAGGACGGCGGCTCGCGGCTTGCCGGCCCCGTCGTTCCATGTGAACCGGTCGCTCAGTAGCGCGGAGACGCTCACGTCGCGGTCGATCTGCAGCGCCGGAGCGGGAGGACCCGCGCCTCCCGCGACGAGCGTCACGTCGTCGACGTAGAGGACCGGCTGCGCGCCCGCGACGTCGCTCTGGAGGTCGATGCGGTCGAAGGAGCCCGAGTAGGAGAGAGGCGCCGTTCCCAGGGTCACCGTGACCTCGCGCCACGCCCCGGCTGCGATCGCCCCGCCCGCGATGTAGGTCCCGAGCGGCGCGTTCGCAACTTCGCTCGCCCCGAGCTGCAGGTCCACGCGCAGCTGCTGCCCGCCCGACGCTCCTCCGTGCACCCAGAAGTGGAGCGTCGGATATTGCGACGTCGTAAACGCCTGCGACGGATGGGCGAAGGACACCGCATTGAAGTTGTTCCCCGTGAAGGCGATCGCTCTCGCCCCGCCGTGGACCTGGGTCGCGCTGAGGAAGTTGGCGCCGCCGCCGTACGAGTAGTCCAGAAAGCCATTCTGGAGGGCGTCGTCGTAGACGGTCAGGCTCTGGGCATCGGCCGGCCGAGCCGACGCGAGAAGGACGATCCCCCCCGCCACGAGGCCCTGCCGCAAGCGTGCGCCGCGTTTCCACCAGCGGGGCAGAGCGTCGAAGAGCACGAGCAGCACACACACCATCATGACCCCCGTCAGCCCCGCGTTCAGCGCGCCCTTGAACGCCTCGGCGGGCTTCGCCGATCGGGCGAGCGGCAGGAAGATGTCGCGGATCGAGAGCGCGCCGCCCGCGAGCGTCGTCGTCCCGAGGAACGCGAGCGGCGCGGCCGTCGTCCACGTGTAGCGGCCCTTGCCCTCGTTGACGAGCACGCTCGTCGCGACCGTCAGGGCGACCACGGCGAGGAGCTGGTTCGCGACCCCGAACATCGGCCACAGAGTCTGGATCGAGCCCGTGAAGATGAACCAGCTCCAGCCACCCACGACGAGCGCGGTCGCGAGGACGCTCCCGGGCAGCCAGTCCGCCCGCCCGAAGCGCGGCGAGACGCGCCCGAGGAGCTCCTGCACGAGGAACCGGCCGATGCGCGTGCCGGTGTCGATCGTCGTCAGGACGAAGAGGGCCTCGAACATGATCACGAAGTGGTAGAAGTACGACATGAACGCGCGGGCGCCCGGCAGGTCGCCGAAGATCTGCGCGATCCCCACGGCGAGCGAGACGCCGCCGCCCGTCCGCCCCTCGAGGCGAGGCTCGCCCACGAGCGCCGCGAGCTCCGAAAGCCGGCCTCCGTCGAGGCCGGTCTTCAGGACGAGGGCCTGGAATGCGGGCGGCGACAGGTTGATCCGGAAGTAGTCCGCCGGGAAGAGCGAGCAGGCGGCGACGAGCGCCGTGACGCCGACGAGGCTTTCCATCAGCATCGCGCCGTAACCGATCGGCCGGGCGTCCCGCTCCCGGTCGATCATCTTCGGCGTCGTGCCTGAGGACACGAGCGCGTGGAACCCCGAGATCGCCCCGCACGCGATCGTCACGAAGACGAACGGGAAGAGCAGGACGGCCATGGCGACGACGATGATGAAGAGGATCGCGATCATCGCGACCATTCCGCTCACCGGGCTGATCTCGTCCCGCGCGATCTCCGCGAGCGACCGTCCGCCGCGCCGGATCGACGCCACGAGGATCACGAAATCCTGCACGGCGCCCGCGAGGCAGACGCCGAAGACGAGCCAGAGGAATCCCGGCAGCCAGCCGAACTGCGCGGCGAGGACCGGGCCGATCAGGGGGCCCGCTCCGGAGATCGCCGCGAAATGGTGTCCCCAGAGCACCCACCGGTTCGTCGGGTGGAAGTTCTGGCCGTCCCGCCGGGTGTGCGCCGGCGTCGGCCGTGAATCGTCCAGGACGAGGACCTTCGTCGCGAGGAAGGCGCTGTAGTAACGGTAGAAGACCGCGTAGACGCCGAGCGCGCCGAGGACGAGCCAGAACGCGTTGATCGTCACCCCGGGAATTCCAAGGGCGCAGCGTCAGTTGGCCGGGCGCTCGGAAAGCGCGTAGCACCCCGGCGTCAGGCACGCCAGTCGGCTCGGGCCGGCCTTCACCGGCGAATCGGGCGCGACCACCGGCACGACGGAGACGCACTCGGCGCCGGACGGTTTGAACCGGGTCGCGAGCGTGATCGTCCGCATCTCACCGGGCCCCATCGGCCCGACGTCCACGTGCCCGACCGGAGTCGCGCCGGCCTTCGCGTCGAGGGCGACGCCCTTCGCGGCCGACGTGCCCCGGTTCGAGACGCGGACCCGAAGCTTCAGCTCCTGGCCGAATGCCGCAGGGAACGCCGGGTCCACGCTGATCTCGAGGACGCCGACGTTCGGCGCCTGCGCGACGGCGGGAGCGGGTGCGGCGGCGGGGACGAGAATCAGAACCGCCGCGAGGGCCGTGAAGATTGTCGAAAGCGGGCGAAGGGGATTCCGCATCAGGTCTCCTGCGTTCAAGGTGCGCCTTTCCCCGGCAATCGTCCACTGCGTCCCGTGGTCCGGACGCGCTAATCGGGCGTCCCGGCGCGCCAGAAGCGCGTTCTGGCTCCGGCGCGACAGATCGGCGGCCCTCACTCGGCCTCCCCGGGTTCGTCGGCGGGTGTGGCCGGGGTCCGTTCGGCGCCCCGGCGGTATTCGTTCGGCGACACACCGAAGCGCGCCTTGAAGCGGCGCGTGAAGTGCGACGGGTCCTTGAATCCGACCCGATAGGCGATCTTCGTGACGGGGTCGTCGCCCGCGCGGATGACGCGGCCGGCCTCGAGAAGGCGCGCCTCCATGAGCCAGCTCATCGGGGACGTGTCGAAGCGCTCGCGGAAGATCCGCTGGAGCGTGCGCAGGGACACGCCCGCGATCTCCGCGAGGGTCTCGGCCGTGAGATCTTCCCGCAGGCGGGCCGGTAGGTTCCGCTTGAGCCGCTCGATCGGGTCGTCGCCGGAGACGGGCGTCTCGCCCGCGGGGAGGACCGGCGCCGGCACCTTGGCGCGCTGGACGACGGCCTTGCGCACGCGCCAGCCCACCGCGACGAAGACCGCGAGCATGCCGAGCGCGACGGCGGTCCACGGCCGTGCGTTGCGCGCGAGCCGCGTGGAGAGCCCCGGCGCCTGGAGGGTCGCGGCGGCCCATACCGCGGGCGACTCGAAGGAGGCCCTCCCGCGGAAGTCGATCGAAGCGCGCACCGGCACGGGATCGCTTCCGCGCATCGAGAGGTCGTTCACCGCCGCCGAGACGCCGAACGTCGCACGCGGCGCCGGCTTGCCGCCGACGGCGGCCCAGGGTACGGCGACCTCGACCCGGTAGCCCGCCCTCTGCCCCGGTCCAGCCTCGGGGCCGTCCGCGACGGCGACCTCGATCGGGACGTTCATGCCCCAGTCCTTGGGCTGCGGAGCCGCGTCGGCCTCCGGCTCCGGGCGCACGGTCCCCGACAGCGCGGCCGAGCCCTTGAACGTCGTCCGGCGGCCGTCGCGCGAGACAGTGAACTGGTAGTCGTTCGTGTCCATCCGAGGCGTCGCTTCGCCGTGGACGTCGAGGAAGAGCTCGACCGAATCGGACTTGCGGCCGAGGTCCGGGTCCTCGTCCTGCTGCCCGAGCATCACGGGCGTCGCGTCCCCGACCTCGCAGAGCATGCGCAGGGCCGTCTCGTCCCAGGCGAGACGCAACGTCGCGGGCGTGCCCCCGACGGCGAACGACGTCGGGGCCACCGACGACCATGGCCCGAGGTTGCCGTCCACCGGCGACGGACGCTCGAGAAACGGAATCAGCAGCTTCTCCCCGGGACGGACGGTCTTGTCCCCTGCAGCGGCAGCGACGGCCGCGAGTCCGGCAGCGAGGAGCAAGGCAAGAGGTCGATTCAGGATGCGCCGAGTCTAGCCGAGCCCCCGGCAGGTGACGGCCCTCACTCCCGGCGTGGCTCCGGAGCGCCAGAAGCCGGTCTGGCGCACCGGGGCATGCGATCAACGCACCGGGACCATCGGGAATGCTTGCGGCGGTCCGCCCGCAGGCGCATCTTCCGGTTGCAAGGAGACGCCATGACCCGACTGACCGGCCTTCTCGCCGCCGCCGCCGTAGCCGCCGTCGCGGCCTACGCGCTCCCGCCGGAAGCGACGGGCACCGAGAAGCCCGACATCACGAGCCGCGCAGGTCTCCGGATCGGGACCGTCCTCGTCCCCTGGGGAAACACGGCGCCCGTCGAGCTCAAGTCCTCCGACGCCGCCCCATCCGGCCCCCAGGCGTGTGCGTTCCAGGCAACCTACGAAATGACGAACCTTGGCGGCGTCGCGACGGGAGCGCCTTTCACGAACCGGCTGCGCGTGGACGGCGCCCTCGTCGCCGCGACGAGCTCGGGCCTCGCGCTCGCCGCCCGCGAGACGAAGAGCATCTCGACGTCGCCGTCGCTCCCGGCCGGGAGCCACTCGATCGATCTCTCGCTCGACGACGAGTCGAACGTCGCCGAGTCCCGCAAGGACAACAATCGCCTCAGGATCCTCTACGTCCTCAAGGCGCCCTGCGGCGCCCCGGCTCCTGCTCCGAAGCAGTAGCGCGACTGGCGAGGACTAGGCCTCGTCGTCCTCGGCCAAGCGGTGACGGTCGATCCAGATCGCCCACGGGACAAGGACGACGAGCGCGAGCGTCCCGACCGCGACCGCCGTGATGTTCGGCGGCGGCGGCCCGAATGCGGCACCCGCGTAAAAGAAGAGCAGCAGGGCGACGAGCGCCGCGAGGGCCCAGCGCCCCACCGCGTCCTTCGGGCGCGTCGCGCGCGTGTAGAGCCAGACGCCCACGCCGAACATCGGGAGCTCGACGGCGAGCGTGCCCGGCACCGAGTTCCACAGGCCCATGCCGACGAAGATCGAGCTGCCCGGCCAGAGCGGGAGGTCGGGACGGTGCACGATCGCGTCGCAGATCCAGTGGCTCACGACGCCGAGGGACGCGACGCAGCCGATAGCCGCGCTCTTCGTGAAAAAGTGCGCGAGCGCCCCATAAACGAGCGCCCAGACGATCGCCATCGCGAGGCTGTGAGACCAGGGATACGAGTCGAACGAGAAGTTCAGGAACGAATTGGGCCCCGGCTCGATCGTCGCCCTCTCGATTCCGAGGAGGAGGAATACGGGCCAGAGGAGATCCAGGAGGAACGGGGCCGTGAGGAGCCAGCCGAGGGACGCCCGCGGCGCGCCGGCCTTGCTCGCAAATCCCACGGCGGCGTGACCGATGAACATCCGGCCTTCAGCTCAGCGCACCAGGGAACGGACGAGGCGCTCTACGGCGGGAGATCCGAGCCCCGTGACGGGGTCCCAGCCCTTGCCCGCGGTGAAGCCGGAGACCCCGGCGTAGGCGTTGTCGCCCCGGACGACGTCCTGGAACGGGCCGGAGGCGGATCGGCCCACGGCGTAAAGGGCCGCGTTCGCGGCCCCGAGGCGCGGCTTCCCCGCAGCGACGCGCGCGGCGTTGGCCCGCGCGAGGAATCCGGCCCAGATCGGCGCCGCGACGCTCGTGCCGCCGGCCGCCGTCCACTTCCCGCGGACGAAGATCGAAAGGCCCGGGTCCGGAGACGCGACGGCGGCGACGTCGGGGATGCCGCGGCCCGTCACGCCCTTGCGGCCCGCCACGGAAGCCTTCTGCCAGTCCGGCACCGCGATGAGGCGCGAGAAGCCGCCGCCCGAGGCGCCGCGCCCCGGCCCGTCGTTCCACGCGGTCTCGGCGAAGGCGCGACCCGAGGGCACGAGCTTCGTCCCGCCGACGGACGTGACCTCGGGGACGACGCTCGGGAAATCGACGTGGCGCTGGCCGTCGTACCACGCGTCGTCCGGCAGCTCGTCCGCGGCACCGGCGTCGCCGGACGCGCACACGAACGTGATCCCGAGGAGCGCGCACGCCTGAAAGAGCTGGCGGGTCTGGTCGTAGCGGCGCGACGTCGAGAAGCCGTCCTCGGGCATGCCCCACGAAATGGACACGACGCTCGGGCGGCGGGCCTCCGGCGCGTCGACGACCGCCGTCAGGAAATCCACCCAGCCCGTGTCGACGTTCGGCGCCCACCACAGGTCCATCTCGGCGTCCGGCGCCGCCGCGCGCACCCAGTCCATGTCCAGCGCGACTTCGACGTCGGCGTCCCCCGTCGGGCCACGATAGTCGTTCGTCGCTCCCGAGACGGAGACCTCCGTGACGTCGGCGGCGGGGAGCCCGTAGGCGGCGCAGAACGCGGAGAAGTCCGCGCTC
>JBBQDQ010000142.1:0-8662 GCA_038319835.1 Thermoanaerobaculia bacterium
CATCGAGATCGCGCTCTCGAGGAACCGGCCGGCGCTGCCGGCGCGCCCGCCCTGCAGCCGCTTCGCGACGGGCCACGAGCCGAGCGTCATTCCGATGAGAGCGGTCCCGCCGCCCAGGAGGCCCGTGGCGGCCGGGCCGAGGAGCGAGAACGGCCCGCCGAGGTGCGCGAGGAGCGCGCCGAGCACCGCGGAGATCGTGAGATTTGCGAGGCCCGTCCACTTGCGTGCGGGCCACGCGAGGCGCGCGCGCTCGGTCCAGTGGGCGTCCCGCGCGGCGAGGACGCGTCGATAGGCGAACGGCGTCAGGAGGCGCGCGAGGAGCCAGCCGGCGGCCAACCCGAGCGGCAGCGCGACGAGCGAAACGTACGGCAGCCACGCGGGCAGCACGCCGCGCGCGGCGGCGAGGGCGTTCACGCCGGAGAGGTTAACGCGGCGGGCTCTGGACCGTCATTCAGCGCGCCGTGTGGGACGCGCTGCTCAGCTTCTTGCGACCGGGAGCGTGAGCGGCGCCGCCACGCTCCTCTTCTTCCGCGCCATCCATCCCCCGCCGAGGAACGCAATCTCGGCGGCGGCGACGAACGCCATGGACTGCAGCAGGCTGGAGCTGCCGAAGCCGTACGAGTGGAGGCCCGAGGCGAGGACGTAGTTCACGCCGAGGTACGTCATGAGGATCGTCCAGAAGGCCGCGATCGAGCACACGGCGACGCCGAAGTCCCGGATCTGCTCGTCGAATCGCGCGTGCAGGATCGCCATGTAGGCGAGGAACGCGACGAGCGACCAGACTTCCTTCGGGTCCCAGCCCCAGTACCGGCCCCACGACGAGGCGGCCCAGATCGAGCCGGTGAGGATGCCGGCGATGAGCAGGATCGAGCCGACGTGGAGGTACCAGTAGAGGAGCTGGCTCCAGCGCGCGGCGAGGTCGCGGCGCGCGGGCGCGAAGATCTCGACGCCGACGACGAGGTGTGCGAGGCCGGTCGCCATCGCGAGGACGGAGTAGCTCACGACGATGATCGGAACGTGGATCGCGAGCCACGGCGTGCCCGTGAGGACCGGCATCATCGGGTGGATGAACGGGTCCATCGGCAGGAGGTCGACGAGCATCATCGCGAGCGCGCCCATGCCGGCGGCGTTCGAGATGAGGAGGCGTTGCCGGAGGGCGAGCGCCACGACGCCGAAGAGGCCGACGCCCCAGCCGAGGAAGAGCATCGACTCGTACATGTTCGAGGCCGGGACGCGGCCGGCGATCTGCCAGCGCGCGGCGATCCCCCACGTCATCGCGGCGAAGCCGCCGACCAGGAAGAACGCGACGAGCGGGCGGAGGCGCACGCGGCGGTCGCCGACGGTCAGGGCCGCGAGGATCGCGGCGGGCAGGAGCAGGAGCCACGCGATCCGGCTGGGCCGCATCCGGTTGTAGAGGATCTCGCGCGAGATCGCCTTCGCGTCCGGGTAGTGGGCCGGCGCGCCCGCGGCGCGCACGCGCTCGGGAATCGACGCGAGGTCCGCGGCCGACCGCAGGCCCTGAGCAGGCAGCCAGGCGCCTTTGGCGTCGGGAGACGGGAAAGGGTGGATCGCTTCGCCTTTGAGGTACCCGATGAGCGTCCCGAGGCGGTCCTCGAGCTTGAGGACGTCCTTGTCGAGGCCCGAGGGTTTCATGCCCTCGTGCTCGTGCTGGGCCTCGTGCGCGGCCGCGCTCGCCTGGCGGAGCCCCGGCGAGGAAAGGAGCTGCGCGAGGCTCGCGTACCGCGTGCCGGGAGGAAGCCCGGCCGCCTGCGCGACGGCGGCCCCGCCGACCTTCACGATGGGCGCGTTCTGCCAGCCCTGCGGGTCGAGCGACCAGCCGGCGGCCATCGCGACGTGGTCGACGCCGGGCCAGGAGGTCCGGCCCGTGACCGACCGGATCGCCTCGCGCGCCTGCGTGTCCAGGGGCATCGTCCGGCCGTCGTGCTGGACGGGCAGGACGCGCAGCTTCTCGACGGTCGCCGCGTCCGGCACCTCGACGGCGCGCGCCGGTGCGGCGAGCGCGAAGAGGGCCGCGAGGAGGCCGATCGTGAGCGGGACGGGAGCGCGCGGGGCGGTGCTCTGCTTGAACTGGATGAGGCGCGTCGCGAAGACGACGATCATGCCGGCGACGAGGAGGAAATAGCCGACGAACACGATCGGCTGGCCGGGGTCGCGTGAGACGGCGAGGATCGTGGTCCTCTTCCCCTGCTCGATGTGGTAGCTGCTCTGAAAGAACTGGAAGCCGCCATACGAGAGCGGCTTGTTCATCTCGATCACCGCGGGCTGCTCGGAGCTGCCGGCGACCACCTTGACGCGGCTGCGGAACTGCGCGGGCATCTGCGTGCCCGGGTAGGTGTCCAGCTCGAACGCGTCGAGGTGGATCGCGAAGGGGAGGACGAGCGGCTTCGCTTCCTTCTCCGACTTGCCCTGGATGATCGTGTTCGACTGCTGGCCTTCCTCGATCGGCATCTGGCCCTCGACCTTCGCGACGAGGGTCACGAGAGCGCCGGCGAGGATGAGGAGCATCGAGAGGTGCGTGATCGCGAAGCCGATCCGCCAGCGGGTCTTGGGCCAGCGGTCGATGAGCCCGCAGCCGACGTTCACGGAGAACACCGCGAGGAGCGCGTAGAACCACGACGCCTCGTAGACGGCCTTGGCGGCCTCGGCTCCGCGCATGGACTCGAGGATCGTGCCGGCCGACAGGACGACGCCGATGAGCAGCACCAGAATGACGGTCAGCTTGAGCGAGGCGAGGTTCGAGAAGAGCTTCTGCATGGTGTCTCCGGCCAAGGGCGCTCGGGCCGGAGGCCGACGCCGCAAAGCGGTCAAATGATAGTGGGTCGCAGCCGCTTCGCGTCAGCGATGCAGACGCATCAGGACCGGGGGCGCGTGCCTACTTCAGGCACTCGAGCGTGAAGGGCGCCTGGGCGGACGAGAGCGCATTTGGCGTGAGAACGTCGAGCCGCATCCAGCCCTTCGTCGTCTCTCCGAGCGTCCAGGTCTCGGAGACGGCGAGGTGGCCGGGCGCGCCGAACTTCAGCGTCTTTACGGGGCCCGATGCGCCGTCGCTGCGCACGACGCGATACGTCACCGGCCCGGAGCCGCCCGTCGCCGAGATCCCGCCCGCGAAACGGATCGTCGCCGGGCACTTTGCCGACGAGTGAGTGACCTCGGACTTGAGGACGGGGTCGGACGCCCGGAAGGCGGAGCCGATGACGCCTGCGGACGCCTGTGCCACGGGGACGCGGCAGCGGGGCCCCTGGTGCTCGCCGGGAGCGACGTTAGGGCTGTACGCGGGAGCGGCCGCCTGCACGCCCGCGGGCTGCGCGGCGGGGAACCGCAGGAAGCGGCCCTGGTCGTCGAAGATCTCGACGCGGCAGACCTGCGGGGCGGCGCAGTCGCGGTCGGTCCGGCACTCCGCCCGGCAGTACCCTCCGGCGCACACGAGACCGATCGCGCAGTCGCTGTTGAACGTGCATTGAAGAGCAACTGTCTGACGCGGTCCGAACTGCGCGTGGGCGGTCCGGGGTGCGAATCCGAAGAGGAGAAAGAACGCAGCGGTTCCCGCGCGGAAGACGCCACGATTCCCGGTGATGGATCGCATTACGGCTCCTCGACTGATCGACTTCGCTGAGACCGAGTCAGTGTATCAGTACGCGAGCGTCTTCTTCGCCGCTTCGAGCACCCGCGCCGCGTTCGGCAGGATCGCGCGCTCGAGGATGCGGTTGAAGCCGACAGGCGTGAACGTGGAGCCCACGCGGTCGACGGGGGCGTCGAGGTGCTCGAAGAGCTCGGAGCCGATTCGCGCCGCGATCTCGCCGCCGAAGCCGCCGTGCACCTTGTCTTCGTGGACGACGAGGACGCGCGACGTTTTCTTCACGCTCGCGGCGATCGCGTCGAAGTCGAGCGGGACGAGGGAGCGCAGGTCGAGGACCTCCACGCTCTTGCCCTCGGCCGCGAGCGCCGCGGCGGCCTCGAGCGCGAAGTGGACGGGCGTCCCGTACGCGACGATCGTGAGGTCCCGCCCGGCGCGGCGGAGGCGCGCCTTGCCGAACGGTACCGCGAACTCCGCGGGGACGCGCGTCCGCGCCTCGCGCGCGTTGTAGAGGTACTTCGGCTCGAGGTAGACCGTGATTCCGCGCGAGCGGATCGCCGTGCGCAGGAGGCCGGCCGCGTCGTCCGCGAACGCGGGGACGACGACGCGGATTCCCGGGAGCGTCGTGAGCCAGCCTTCGATGTTCTGCGAGTGGTAGAGGCCGCCGCCGATGTACCCGCCCGACGCGATCCGCACGGTCACGTTCGGGACGAACTGCCCGTTCGTGCGCCAGAACTCGTGCGACATCTCGACCATCTGCTCGGCCGCGGGCCAGAAGTAGTCCGCGAACTCGGCGCCCTCGACGACGACGCGGATCTTCTCGGAGAAGCGCGAGAAGCCGTCGGCCGTCCCGAGGATGAAGTCCTCGGCGATCGGGCCGTTGAAGACCCGCTTGATTCCGAACTCCTGCTGCATGCCCTTCGTGACGTTGAAGATGCCGCCCTTTTCCTTGTACGCGACGTCCTGTCCCCAGATGTACGTGTCGGGGTTCTCGCGGAACATCTCCTTGAGCGTCAGGTTCAGGGACTGGATGAGCGTGAGCTCCGGGGCGCCGTCGGCCGCCGGGGTTGCGGGAACGGAGGCGAGGCCGTCGCCCGCGGGAACCCACGGCTCCGGCACGAGGTGGTCGAAGATCGACGCGGGGTCCGGGTCCGGCGCCTTGCGGCAGCGGTCGGCCGCGTCGTCGTAGAGGCGCACGTTCGAGGCCTCGATTTCGGCGATCTCCTCCTCGGAAAATGCCCCGCCATCCACGAGCGCCCGGCGGAGGCGCGGGAGCGGGTCGGCCGCCTTTGCGGCCGCGAGCTCCTCGGGAGAGCGGTAGAGCTCCTGGCGGTCGGAGTTCGAGTGCGATCCGATGCGGACGCATTCGGCGTGGACGAGCGCGCACCCGGCGCCGGACTTCACGTAGGCGACCGCCTCGCGCATCGCGCGGAGGGAGTCGAAGAGGTCCTTGCCGTCGCAGTGGACGATCTTCACGTTCAGAAAGCCCGCGAAGTTGTCGGACGCGAAGCGGTTCGCGGTCTGGTCGCTCTTCGGGACGGAGATCCCGTAGCCGTTGTCCTGCACGACGAAAACGACGGGGAGCTTTTCGTGCGAGGCGCCGTTGACCGCCTCGTAGAAGTAGCCCTCGGACGTCGACGACTCGCCCTGCGAGCAGAAGACGACCGCGTCCGCGCCGTACGTCTTGATCGCGCGGCCGAGCCCCGCCGCGTGCTGCGCGTGGTTCGAAACGCAGGACGAGACGTTCTGGACGTGGATCGCGGGCTTCGCGAAGTGGTTCGACATGTGGCGGCCGCCCGAGGCGACGTCGTCGCGCTTGGACATGCCGTTCAAGAGGATCTCGTCCGCGCTGAGCCCCGCCGCGAGGCACGTCGTGAGGTCGCGGTAATAAGGAAAGAGGTAGTCGACATTCGGGCGGAACGTGACGCCGAGAGCGACTTGAATGCCGTCGTGTCCCGCGCTGGGCGCGTGGTACGACCAGCCGAGGCCCTGCTTCAGGTAGTTCGGCGCCTTGTCGTCCAGGATGCGCCCGAGGTGCATGAGCGCGTACCACCTCCTGAGCTCGTCGCGCGTCGGGGCCACGGCCGCGACGGACGCGGCTGGGGACGACGCCACGGGCACGGAGAGGACACCGGGTTCGGCCATCTTTTCCCACTCCTCGGTTCGAGGGATTTCACCGTGCGGGCGGCGCCCGCAGGAGAAGAGGTCTCATCTTACCGCTTCGGTTAGAATCCGCGGTCCCGCCCCACGGAGACTCCATTCGGAGCAGCGTGCGCGCGGGGAGGAGTTCCCCCGTGTCTCAGACCCTGATTGCCGCACCCCACGCCGACGGAGCCGAATCGGCGGATCGCAAGACCTTCGAAGCCGCCATGGCCGCCGACGACGCCCAACCCCGCAAGAAGCTGGTCGAGGGCCAGGTCGTGAACGGCACGATCGCCGGCATCACGCCCGACGTCGTCCTCGTCGCGATCGGCGGGAAATCCGAAGCGATCATGGATCTCAAGGAGCTCGACGGCGAGAAGGTCGGCGACCGCATCGAGGCCGTGGTCATCAAGGCCGGGCCGGACGTGCGGCTCAGCCGCAAGCTCGCGATCGGGCACAGGACGAAGGCCGAGCTCCGGGCCGCCGCCGAAGCGAAGATTCCCGTGGCCGGCAAGGTCTCGGCCCGCAACAGGGGCGGGTTCGACGTCCTGATCGGCGGGGCGCACGGCCTCCGCGCATTCTGCCCGGTCTCGCAGATCGACATCGGCCGCCACGACGAAGCCGGCCTCGCCGAGTTCGTCGGCAAGAACTTCGACTTCCGCGTGATCGAGTACTCCGAGGACGGCCGCCGCGTCGTCGTCTCGCGCGTCGCGCTCCTCAAGGTGGACAACGACGCCAAGGCCGCCGAGACGCGCGAGAAGATCCAGCTCGGCGCCGTCATGACCGGCCGCGTCCGCTCGCTCACCGATTTCGGCGCGTTCGTGGACCTCGGCGGCGTGGACGGACTCGTCCACGTCACGGAGATCTCGCGCCGCCGGGTCGCCCACCCGAAAGACGTCCTCACCGTCGGCCAGGAGGTCACGGTCAAGGTCACGAAGCTCGCGGGCGAGGGCAAGCGCATCTCGCTCTCGATCAAGGAGCTCGAGGCCGATCCGTGGGCGACGCTCGCCGAACGCTTCGCGCCGGGCGCCTCGTTCACTGGCACCGTCGCCCGCCACGCGGACTTCGGCATCTTCGTCGAGGTGGAGCCGGGCGTGGACGGCCTCGTGCACGTGTCGGCGCTTCCCCCGGGCGTCTCGATCAAGGACCCGCAGGTCGCCGACGGGCAGACCGTGCAGGGCTGGGTCAAGGAAGTCGACGCCTCGCACCGCCGCCTCTCGCTCTCGCTGCGCGAAGTCGCGACGGGCGACCCCTGGGCCACCGCCAAGGAGCGCTTCGCCGAAGGCACGGTCGTGAAGGGCGAAGTCGAGAGCGTCGCGGCGTTTGGCGTCTTCGTGCGCCTCGAGCCCGGCCTCACGGGCCTGATTCCGAACGGCGAGACGGGCGTCCCGCCCGGCACGGTCGCGAAGAACTTCCCCTCGGGCCAGCAGGTCGAGGTGAAAGTCATCGGCCTCGACACCGAAAGGAAGCGCATCTCGCTCTCGGCCTCCGGCGCGAAGGCCGAAGCCGACCGCGGCGACCTCCGGAAGTTCCGCGAGGACTCGGCCAAGCGCGAGAAGGCGGCCGAGCCGTCCGTCTCGGTCTTCGGCTCCTCGCTCCTCGAAGCCCTCAAGAACCCGAAGAGCAAGCAGAAGAAGGGCTGAGGGCGAAGGAGGACTCCGATGAGTCGACTCTCCAGGACGATCTCCGGCGCGGCTCTTGTCCTGGCGCTGGCTGGCGGCGCCGCGCCGCGCGCAGCCGCCCAGGGGCGCCCCGACCCCGCCGCGCTCCTCGCGGCCCAGAAGGACGCGATGAAGGCCTTCGCCGCGATGGACGGCGTATGGCGCGGGCCAGCCTGGAGCCTTCTCCCGAACGGAGAGAAGCATACGATCACGCAGACCGAGCGCATCGGCCCCTTCCTCGACGGATCGGTGAAGCTGCTCGAGGGAAAAGGCTACGAGCCGGACGGCCGGGTCTCCTTCAACGCGTTCGGAACGATCTCCTACGACCCGGCGACGAAGGCGTACGCGCTTCACTCCTACGCGATGGGCCGCTCGGGCGACTTCGTCTTCAAGCCCACCGCGGACGGCTACACGTGGGACATCCCGATGGGACCGACGTCGATCCATTACTCCGCCGTCATCGCGAACGGGACGCTGAAGGAAGTCGGCGACCGCATCGAGTCCGGCAAGGATCCCGTGAGGATCTTCGAGATGGTCCTCAAGCGTGTCGGCGGCACGACGTGGCCCGCCGACGGCGCGATCCCGCCGAAGTAACCCGGTCTCCCCTCCCGGTCTCCGCCCGCGGCCTCCGGGCCGGCTAAACCCGCCCAACTGATTCATTTGCGTCATAGGAGGCTGTGGGCCTCCGGGTGATCGTGTCGCTGCAACAGTCGATCGTTGCTCTGAGACGCCTCGTCTTAAAGGCGGGTAAATGGCGGCATTCCCGCGCGTTCGCGGTCGGGCCCCCAGGGGATTCTGGGATCGTGCCCTCGATTTCGAATCGAAACCCGCCCGGCCCTGGCAGCATCTTCTCGCCGCCGTCTTCTTCGTCTCCGCCGCGGTCCTCTTCCGGGTGGGGTTCCTCGGGCCGCTGGGCCAGCACATCCCGTATGTGACGCTCTTCCCGGCGGTGATGCTCGCGGCTGTCACCGGAGGTCTTTCAAGCGGTCTCCTCGCGACGGCCCTGTCCGCGGGCGTCGCGTACTTCTGGTTCCAGGGAGGCGTGCTCGACGAGGGCGCCTGGCTCGCGATGGCGACGTTCGCGGGAAGCTGCGTGGCGATGTCCCTCGTCGGCGAGCTGAACCTCCGTGCGCGGGCGAGGCTCCGACGCAGCCGCGACGAGCTGCGCGAGAGCGAGGACAAGTTCAGATTCGTCTTCGAGGGCTCGGTCATCGCCAAGTCGATGACCCTCCCGACCGGAGCCCTGCACGTCAACCAGGCGTTT
>JBBQDQ010000143.1:0-8457 GCA_038319835.1 Thermoanaerobaculia bacterium
CTCGTCTTCGGTGAGAAGCGGCTCTCGCGCACGGGGCACTTTCTCGCGGCGGTCGCGCTCTTCGTCGGGAGCTGGGCCTCGGGCTGGTTCATCACGGCCACGAACGCGTTCATGCAGCACCCGGTCGGGCACAAGATCGGCGCGGACGGGACGCTGCACCTCGAGAGCTTCTGGACGTTCCTCCTGAACCCGTGGGCATTCGCCGAGTACGCGCACAACATGACGGCGAGCGTCGTGACGGCGTCGTTCGTCGTCACGGCCCTCGGCGCCTTCTACGTCCTGTCGGGTCGCCACCTGCGCGAGGCGCGGCTCTTCCTGAAGCTCGGCATCGCCGTCGGGCTCGTCTCGAGCGTCCTCGTCGCCTTCCCGACCGGAGACGTGCAGGCGAAGCTCGTCGCGCGGCATCAGCCCGTCGCGCTCGCGGCGATGGAGGGCCGGTTCGAGACGGGCCCTCGTGCCGGCCTCAACATGATCGGCCAGCCGAACGTGGCGGAGCGCCGGCTCGACAATCCCGTCACAGTGCCCGACGTCCTGTCGATCCTCGCGTTCGGCCACGTTGCGAGCACGGTGCAGGGCCTGAACGATTTCCCGCGGTCCGAGTGGCCGGACAACGTCGAGCTTCTCTACTACGCGTTCCACGTCATGGCGGGCCTCGGGACGCTGATGATCCTCGTGATGTCACTCGCGGCGTTCCTCGCGTGGCGCGGCGGGCTCGAGGCCTCGGCGCCGATGCTCTGGGTCCTCATGCTCGCGTTCCCGTTCCCCTACATCGCAGTCCTCGCGGGCTGGCTCACGACCGAGCTCGGCCGCCAGCCGTGGCTCGTCTACGGCCTCCTCCGTACGGCGGAGGGCTCGAGCCCGACCGTCCACGCGGGGACCACGCTCTTCACGCTCCTCGGTTTCTGCGGGATCTACACGGTCCTCGCCTTCCTCTTCTTCTTCCTCGTCTCGCACGAGGTCGCGCGCGGCCCAGGGGCCCGCAGCGCGTCCGGGGAGCATCCCGCCCATGCATGAGCTCTGGTACGGAATCGTCGTCGTCATGCTCACGGCATACGTCGTCCTCGACGGCTTCGACCTCGGCGCGGGCGCGCTCCACCTCTGGGTCGCGCGGAGCGATGCGGAACGGCGGCAGGTTCTTGCGGCGATCGGCCCCTACTGGGACGGCAACGAGGTCTGGCTCCTTGCGGTCGGCGGTGCGCTCTTCGTCGGATTCCCGCGCGTCCTGTCGTCCGGGATCTCGGGTTTTTACTTTGCGATCTTTCTCGTCCTCTGGAGCCTCATCCTGCGCGGCATCTCGATCGAATTCCGCAGCCACGTGAAGGACATGATCTGGCGGAAGACGTGGGACGTGGGCTTCGCCGCGGCGAGCGTCCTCCTCCCGGTGTTCTTCGGCGCTGCGCTCGGGAACCTGATCCGCGGCGTTCCCCTCGACGCCGACGGCTGGTTCGAGCTCACGCTCTTCACGGACTTCACGCCGGCGCCGCCCGCGGGCATCCTCGACTGGTACACGATTCTCGTCGGCGTGTTCGCGCTCGCCGCCATCACGGCGCACGGCGGGGCGTATCTCGCGTGGAAGACGGACGGGCCCGTCGGCGAACGCGCCCGGCGCGCCGCCCGCGTCCTCTTCGGCGTGGTCGCGGTGCTCTGGGCGGCGGCGACGCTCGCGACCTCCCGCGTGAACCCCGGCCTTCTCGCGGCGCTTCCGCGCCGCCCCCTCGCTCTCGCTCTCGCGGTTCTTGCGCTCGCCGGGCTCCTCGGGGCGTTCCTGCTTCTTGCACGCGGCGCGGACCTCCCGGCGTTTCTCGCCTCGTGCGCGTTCGTCGCCTCTCTCTCCGTGGCGACGGCCGTCTGCGTGTGGCCCGTCATGCTGCGTGGCGCGCCGGATGCGGCGCGCTCGCTCACGGCCCTCAACGCGGGCGGCGACGCCGAGGGACTGCGCAAAGCCCTCGTCTGGCTCTCCGTCGGCGCGCCGCTCGTCGCGGTTTACTACGTCTTCCTCTTCCGGTTCCACCGCGGGAAGGCCGCCGCGGCCGCGGAGGGCGAGGGATACTGATCCCGCGGGCGTCCGCCCGGGACTGGGCGTAGATTCCCGGACGTGCCGCCCACGCGTTCTTCACCCGGCACCCTCCTCCTCCGCCGCGTTCCCCTGATCCGTACGCTCCGGACCTACGAACGCGCGTGGGTCCGGAAGGACGTCCTCGCGGGGCTCGTCCTCACGGCGGTTCTCGTCCCGGTCGGAATGGGCTACGCCGAGGCCGCGGGGCTACCGGCCATCTACGGCCTCTACGCGACGATCGTCCCGCTCCTCGCCTACTTCGTTTTCGGTCCCAGCAGGATCATGGTTCTCGGGCCCGACTCGGCGCTCGCGGCTCTCGTCGCGGCGGCGGTGCTGCCGCTCGCCGCCGGGAATGGCGCACGGGCCGTCGCGCTCGCCGGGATGCTCGCGATCCTGACGGGCATCTTGTGCGCCCTCGGAGGGCTCTTCCGTCTCGGCTTCATCGCGGACCTCCTCTCGAAGCCGATCCGTTATGGCTACCTCGACGGGATCGCTCTCACCATCCTGGTTGGCCAGCTCCCCAAGGTGCTCGGTTTCCCGGTCCGCGGCCAGAGCTTCCTCGAGGAGGCCGCCGGCCTCGTGAACGGCGTGCGTGCCGGCCAGACGAACGTGTCGGCCTGCGCGGTGGGCCTGGCGAGCTTGATCGTGATCCTCGCGCTTCGGCGGTGGGCGCCGGGAGTTCCGGGCGCCTTCATCGCCGTGGCTGGCGCGACGCTTGCCGCCTCGACTCTCGACTTCGTGCGGGCGGGGATCGCGGTCGTCGGACCGCTTCCCCGCGGCCTGCCCGCCTTCCGTATCCCGGACGTCTCCGCGAGCGACATCGGCTCGCTGGCAGCGGCGGCCGTCGCGATCGCTTTCGTGTCGCTCGCGGACATGAGCGTGCTCTCCCGGACCTTTGCCGCGCGCAACGGATACGCGACCGATCCGGACCAGGAGCTCGTCGCGTTGGGCGCGGCAAACGTCGCCGCGGGCTTCTTCCAGGGCTTTCCCGTGGCGAGCAGCGCATCCCGGACGCCGGTCGCCGAAGCGGCCGGGGCGAAGACGCAGGTCGCGGGCGTCGTGGGCGCGCTCGGCACCGCGCTCCTCCTGGTTCTCGCACCCCTGCTTCTTCGGAACCTTCCTCAGGCGGCGCTCGGGGCGGTTGTGATCGCCGCGTGCCTTGGCCTCGTGGAGGTGTCCGGCCTGCGCCGCCTCTACAGGCTCCGACCGGGAGAGTTCGCGATCTCGGTCGTGTGCTTCCTCGGCGTCGTCCTCGTCGGCGTCACGCAGGGGATCTTCATCGCGATCGGAGTCGCGCTCCTCGCCTTCGTCTGGCGCGCATGGCGGCCGTACGACGCCGTCCTCGGCCGGGTCGACGGGTTGAAGGGCTACCACGACATCTCGCGGCACGCGGAGGCGAAACGCATTCGCGGCCTCGTCCTCTTCCGTTGGGACGCGCCCCTGTTCTTCGCGAACGCCGAGACGTTCCGAGAGCATGTGCTCCGTGCAGTGGCCGAGGCGCCGACGGCGACCAGATGGGTCGTCGTCGCGGCGGAGCCCGTGACGGACGTGGACATCACGGCGGCCGACGTTCTCGCCGAGCTCGACGAGACGCTGCACAAAGCCGGGATCGAGATCTGCTTTGCGGAGATGAAGGGTCCGGTGAAGGACCGCCTCAAGAAATATGGCCTCTTCACACAGCTCGGGACGGACAATTTCTTCCCGACGATCGGGCAGGCCGTCGACGCGTATCGTGCTCGCTTCGGAATCGAGAGGTGACGAAATGCTGCTCCTGAATCCCCGTGATCTTTCCTCGTTCGGCCTCGATGCGCCGTCGCACACCCTCGTCGAAGCCGTCGTGGTGTTCTTCGAGGCGAAGGGCAGGAAGAGGCTCAAGGACGACGACCGGGACCGCGTCTGGTACCGCGATTTCCTCGACTTCCAGAAGGAGAAGAAGCTCTTCGCGACGTTCCTGACGCCTGCGGCCCTCGGCGGCGGCGCGACGCGCTGGGATACGTTCCGCAACTGCGCGCTCAACGAGGTCCTCGGCTTCTACGGGCTCGCCTACTGGTACACGTGGCAGGTCTCGATCCTCGGCCTCGGACCGTTCTGGATGAGCCGAAACGCCGGGATGAAGGAGAAGGCGGCGGCGCTCCTCGCAGACGGCGAAATTTTCGGCTTCGGCCTCTCGGAAAAGGAGCACGGCGCCGACATCTACTCGACCGGTACCGCGCTCGCCCCGGCGGCGGGCGGCGGCTTCGTCGCGAACGGGACGAAGTACTACATCGGGAACGGGAACGAGGCGGCGCTGCTGTCCGTCTTCGGAAAGGTCGCGGGGACGGAGGACTTCGTGTTCTTCGCCGCGGACCCGAAAGACCCGAAGTACCGGCTGGTCCGGAACGTCTGCAACAGCCAGTCGTACGTCGCCGAGCTCGCCTTCGAGGACATGCCCGTCGCGGAAGATGCCGTGCTCGCGCGTGGGCCGACCGCGTGGGACGCGGCGCTCAACACCGTGAACGTCGGGAAGTACAACCTCGGCTGGGCGTCGATCGGGATCGCGACGCACGCGCTCTACGAGGCCGTGCGGCACGCCGCGCATCGGCGCCTCTACGGGATGAGCGTCACGGACTTCCCGCACGTGAAGCGGATGTTCACGGACGCGTGGGCGCGTCTCGTCGCGATGCGGCTCTTCGCGCTCCGCGCATCGGACTATTTCCGGACGGCCTCGAAGGAGGACCGGCGCTACCTCCTCTACAACCCCGTCGTGAAGATGAAGGTCACGACGCAGGGCGAGGCGGTCATCGACCTCCTCTGGGACGTGATCGCCGCGAAGGGGTTCGAAAGCGACATGGTCTTCGAGATGGCCGCGCGCGACATCCGCGCGCTCCCGAAGCTCGAGGGCACGGTCCACGTGAACATCGCTCTCATCCTGAAGTTCATGCCGAACTACTTCTTCTCGCCCGGGACGTACCCCGAGGTCCCGAGGCGGACCGACCCGGCCGACGACGCGTTCCTGTTCGACCAGGGACCGGCCGCAGGGCTCTCGAAGATCCGCTTCCACGACTTCCGCCCGGCGTTCGCGGCATGGGACGTCCCGAACGTGAACCTCTTCGAGGAGCAGACCGCGGCCCTGCGCGGCTTCCTCGCCGGAGGGAATGTCACGGCGGCGCAGCAGAAGGACCTCGACTTCCTCCTGACGCTCGGTGAGCTCTTCACGCTCGTCGTCTACGGACAGCTCGTCCTCGAGAACGCGACGCTCACGGGCGTCGCGGCGGACGTCGTGGACCAGATGTTCGACTTCATGGTGCGCGACTTTTCGCGCTTCGCGGTGGAGCTCCACGGCCGCGCCGGGACGACGCCCGAGCAGGCGGCGGCCTGCCTCGCGATGGTGAAGAAGCCGGCCGCAGACCCCGCGCGCGCCGCCGCGATCTGGAAGCGCGAGGTCCTGCCGCTTGCCGAAGCCTACGAGATGAATCCCTGACGTCCGGCGGGCGCCCGCCGGACGTCAGGGCAGCTCAGCCGATCGGTTTCTGGCCGCGATTCGGGTCGTTGGGATCGTCCGTACTGTTCGTCGTCGTGTCGAGACCGAGGAGAAGCAGCAGCAGGGTGAGAGCGTCCATGTCTTCCTCCTGATGCGCGCGGTGCGGCGCGCGGTTGGAGGCGGGAGACGTGAGCGCTCAGCGATTCCGCCTGTTACACCTCTAGAGACGGATGGCGCGCGTGGTTTTCAACCGCGTTCTCGCGACCGGCAGGGAACGGGCTGTCAGGCGCGCTTCGCGGCGCGAAACGGAAGGGTGAAGCCGCTGAGGGCGGCATCCACGTGCCGGCGCACCTCGGACACGAGGCCGACGTCCACGTCGCCCGGGTCGAGGCGGGACGCCAGCTCGGTCCACGCGGGGTTGCCGCGGAGGTCCGTCACGGCGACGAGCCGGCCGATCGCGCGGAGGGCGGCGATCATCTCGTCCGACCGGCCGAGGCGGCCGAGGCACTCGGCGGCGGCGAGCCGCGTGACGACCTGGTCCTCCTCGAGACCCAGCCGGTCCGCGTCCTCGGCGACCGCCCGGAACGACGCGAGCGCCCTCTCGAGGTCGCCCCGGAGCATGTCGAGCTCGGCGAGGTTCTGACGGACGCCGAAGACGAGCGCGTCGAGGTGGTGACGGCGCGCCGCCTGCAGGGCCTGCGCGAACCCCTGCTGTGCGGCCTCGAATCGTCCGAGGGCCCCGAGGCAGCGGCTGCGATTCAGAAGGCACGTCGCGACGGCGTTCGCGTCCTGCTCGGGGTCGAGCCGCTCGAGCGCGGCGTCGTACGCTGCGAGCGCGCGCCGCTTGTCCCCTTTCTGGGAAAGTGCGGAGGCGAGCATCCCCTCGGCGCGGCCGACCCAGTGATCCTGCGCGTGCTCCGCGAAGACGCGAGCCGCCCCCCTGAGGAGCCGCTCGGCGGGGCCGAACTCGCCCTGGAAACACATGACGCTCGCCTCGAAGTAGTCGCACAGGGCGTGCGAGAACGCGTCGCTCCCGGCGTCGGCGTGCGCGCGGCGCGCCGCGCGCGCCGATTCCCGAGCCTCGGACAGGCGCCCGATGCTGAGGAATCCATGCGATTCGATCGCCCGGGCCTCCGCGACGAGGGCCCCGAGGCCGGGATCGTCCGCGCGGCGGCCGGCGGCCTTCACGATTGCGCTCGCGAGCGCGCGCGCGCGCTGCGGGACGCCCGACGTGAAGTTCGAGCGCTGCAGCGTGTAGAGGAGCGCGAGCCTCCCGCCCGGCGTGCCGATGCGCGATCCGACGAGCGCGTCGAGATCGGTCCCGTCATCGCGGGCGTCCTCGATGAGCGCGTCGGCCTCGGCGAGAGCTGCGTCGGAGCGGAAGGCGAGTGCGAGGAACCTCTCGCGCCGCTCGCCCGCCCGCGGCGAGGGCGGGCGCGGGGGCGCGGCTTCGAACTCCTCGCTCAATTCGTTCTCCAGCGTCACGGCGTCCGCGAGGGCGGCGAGCTCGCGTTCGCGGCGGGCGCACGTCGCGCACGTCGCGACGTGGCCGCGCGTTTCGGAGGGAGCGTCGGCCTCGCGCCCGAGCGCGAGGGCGAAGAGATCGGCCTCGGCGGAGTGGACCTTCACGGCGCGAGGCACGTTCTCATCCTCTTGATGCACTGGTTGATGCGCTTCCAGACGGCGGGCACGGTGCAGCCCGAGTTCGCGGCGGCTTCGGCGAGCGAGACCCTCATGAGGCAGTAGGACCGGATCAGCTGCCGGCAGACGGGCGTCAGGCGGCGGAAGGCTCCGCGCACGTGGAACGCGTTCAGGAGCCGTTCGGAGCCGTCGGCTCCCGCGGGCGCGGTCTCCAGCCCCAGTTCGAGCGTCATCTGCCGGGCCCGCTGCTCGACGCGGTCGAAGCAGCGGTTGAAGAACGCGCTCACGAGGTAGCCTTCGGCGTTTCGCACGCGAGGGCGCTTCACGAGGACGGCCTCGAAGACGTCCTGCACGAGGTCCTCCGCTTCCTCGGCCGTGCAGCCGAAGCGGCGGATTCCGACCGTCACGAGGCGTGGCCGAAGGTGACCGTCGAGTCCTTCCCAGTCCCAGGTGTCCGGAAAGGTGCCCGGAGCGGCGCCGTCCAGAGGCCCATCGGACCCGAAAGAAATGTCGTTTTGGCTCGCCCCGGCCGCCATGCGTAATGCCCGCCTGAGATCAGCCTACGACCGAAGACTTTCCAATTCAAGGACATCGAGGGGGTTGAAAACCCCCCTCCTCAACCGTCTATCAAGACAGGGAGGGTTCTTCGGCTGCCAGGCTGGAGCCTCCAGGGAGACCGAGTGGAGCTGGACGACCGAGAGCGGATCCGGGGCGAGGCGCGGCAACGGCAGGCGTCCCGGATGGAAGCTGTCGGCCAGCTCGCCGGCGGGATCGCACACGACTTCAATAACCTCCTCACCGCGATCCTTGGTTACGCCCAGCTCCTGTCGGAGCGTCCGCTGGGCGAGGCCGCCCTCTTCGAGGTTTCCGAAATCAACCGGGCCGCCGAGCGCGCGGCGGCGCTGACGCGGCAGCTTCTCGCGTTCAGCCGGCAGCAGGTCCAGAAGGTCGCCGTCTTCGTCCTGAACGACGTCGTGTCCGAGACCGAGGCGATGCTCGGCCGGCTCCTCGGCGAGGACGTGAGGATCTGCAAGGACCTCGCGCCCGGCCTCGGGCGCGTGAAGGCGGACGCCGGGCAGGTCGAGCAGGTGCTCGTGAACCTCGCCGTGAACGCCCGTGACGCGATGCCCAGGGGCGGGACGCTCCGGATCGAGACCCGCAACGTGGACCTCGACGAGTCGTACGTCGCGACCCATGCGGCGGGGGTGCCCGGCGCGTACGTGATGCTCGCCGTCAGCGACGACGGGTGCGGGATGGACCCGCCGACGCTCGCACGGATCTTCGAGCCCTTCTTCACGAC
>JBBQDQ010000144.1:0-8444 GCA_038319835.1 Thermoanaerobaculia bacterium
ACGCCGGGGAACGTGAAGGTGTTCTTCGCCTGCTTGTAGGCGAGGTTGGCGAGCTCCTCCAGGAAGAGAGCCGCGTTCTTCTTCGTGAGCCCGCTCTTCTCGGCCATGTGCTCCGCGATCTGCGATTTGGTCAGTCCAGCCATTTGATTCCGTCCTTTCTCGAATCTTGGTTCCCGTGAGGGAATGCCCGGATTCTAGAGGGAAAACCGCGTTTCGTGTCTATACACTCTGGGTGTGCGCGTCGTTTTTTTTGGTTCGCCCTCTTTCGCCGTCCCGACGCTCGAGGCTCTCCGGGCCGCCGGACACGACGTCGTCCTCGTCGTCTCGCAGCCCGGCAAGCCCGTCGGGCGGAAGGCGGAGGTCACGGATCCGCCGGTCGCATCGCACGCGAAGTCGCTGGGAATGCACGTTTTCCAGCCTCCGACGCTGAAGGACGACGCGGCGTTCGCGCGCCTCGCGGAGGCGGGCGCCGACGTCTTCGTCGTCGCGGCTTACGGGAAGATCCTCGCCCAAAGGGTGCTCGACCTGCCCCGGCTCGGCTGCCTCAACGTACACGGAAGCCTCCTTCCGCGCTGGCGCGGCGCCTCCCCGGTTCAGGCCGCGATCCTCGCGGGCGACCCCGTCACGGGCATTTCGATCATGAAGATGGAAGCCGGGATGGATACCGGCCCCGTCTACACGCTGCGGAATACGCCGATCGGAGAGGAGGAATCTGCTGAAGACCTGGGCGCGAGGCTCGCCGCGATCGGGGCGAATGCGCTGATCGAGACGCTGAATTCCTTGGAAGATGGAGAGACGCATCGGCCAGTTCCCCAGGCCGATGCTCCCGCCACCTACTGCCCGAAGATCGCCCGCGAAGACGCCAGGGTGGACTGGGCCCGCCCCGCGGCCGAGCTGGTCAGGCGCGGGAGAGCATTCACCCCTTGGCCCGGCCTCTTTACCACTCGAAGAAATTCCCGCGTGAAGCTGTCGGGCCTTTCGCTCGCCGCGGGCCGGCCCGGGGCGAGCGCGGGCGAGGTCATCGAAGCCGGCGACCGCCTCGTCGTCGCCTGCGGCGAGGGCGCGGTCGCGATCGCGACGTTGCAGGCGGAGGGGCGCAAGGCGCTCGCCGCCGCCGACTTCGTCCGGGGAGAGCGCGTGGCCGCCGGCGAGACCTGGGGCGGATGACGGCCCCGCGCTCCGCGCGCGAGCTCGCGCTCGGGATCCTGCTGCGCGTCGACAAGGGGGCCCACGCCTCACCGCTCCTCGACGCGCGCGGCCGGGAGCTCGGCGCGCGGGACCGCGACTTCCTGCGCGCGCTCGTCAAGAAGACGCTTCGCGGCGCGATCCGTCTCGACCACGTTCTCGAGCGGTACTTGAAGCTGCCCGCCGCCTCACTCGACCCGCCGGTCCTCGCGGCCCTGCGCCTCGGGGCCGCCCAGCTCCTCCTGATGGACCGCGTGCCCGCGCACGCCGCGGTCGGGGAGACGGTAGATGCGATCCGGGTCTTCGCGCCCAAGGCGGCCGGCCTCGTGAACGCCGTCCTCAGGCGTGTCGCCGAGCGCGAGAAGAGACCCGGCGCCGTGCGTCTCCCGCCCGACGCCGACCCGATCGCGCGCCTCGCGCTCGAAACGTCGCATCCCGAGTGGCTCGTGAGGCGCTGGGTTTCCGCGTTTGGAGAGCCGGCCGCCCGGGCCGCGCTCGAGGCGGACGACGTCGACACGCCCACTGACCTTCTCGCGGACCCGCACGCGGGCTCGGTCGAAGAGATCCTCGCCGCGCTCGCCGCGGGAGGTGTGACGGCGGAGCGCTCGCCGTGGGCGCCCCTCGCTCTCAGCGTGACGGGCGGCAACGCCTCGACGCACCCGCTCGTGTCGGGAGGGACGCTCGCGGTCGTCGACGCCGCCGCGCAGGCGCTCGCCGCGCTCCTGCCGGCGGCGGACCTCGCGCTCGACCTGACGGCTGCGCCCGGCGGCAAGACGCGCGCGCTCCTCGCCTCCGGGCGCGCGCGGCGCGTCGTCGCCCTCGAACGCACGGCCTCCCGCGCCTCGCGGCTCGCGGCGAATCTCGCGGCGGCGGTCCGCCGGGACGAGGCGCTCGTCGTCCGGGCGGACGCCGGAGCCCCGCCCCTTCCGCGCGAGCGCTTCGACTCCGTCCTCCTCGACGCGCCCTGCTCGGGGACCGGGACGTTGCGCAAGAACCCGGAGATCCGGCTGCGCCTCGGTCCGGAAGATCTCCCGGGATTCGCCCGGGTCCAGCGCCGGCTGCTCGACGCCGCGCTCCCTCTCCTCGCACCCGGCGGCTCGCTCCTCTACGTGACGTGCTCGCTCGAGCCCGAGGAGAACGAAGACGTCGTGGACGCGGTCCTCCCGTCCCACCCGGGGTTTGCGCGGACTCTTCCCGCGGGGGAGGTGTCGACGCCTCTTGCGGAGAGGACCGACGGGTCCGGGCTGGTGCGCGTCCTCCCGGGTGCGACGGTCGACGGGTTCAGCGCGATCCTGATGACGCGCCTGCGTCGTTGACAAGGGGAACCGCGCGCCCTAGATTCCCGGCGATTTTCGGTCTCCGGAGATACGTGAGGAGGATCCCCATGGCCGGCAAAGCCGACATCGTGGAAGCCATCGCCAACGACACGGGCCTGACGCGCAAGGACGCCGCCGCGGCGCTCGACTCGGTCGTGAATGCGATCACGGGGATCCTCAAGAAGGGCGATCGCGTGGCGTTGCCGGGCCTCGGGATCTTTCACGTGGCCGAGCGCAAGGCCCGCACGGGCGTGAATCCGCGTACGAAGGCCGCGATCCGGATCGGAGCGGCGAAGGTGGCCCGGTTCCGCGCCGGCAAGGACCTCAAGGAGCTCCTGAACCGCAAGCGGAAGTAGGACCAGACGCGCCCGTATGATGGGCGCCTCGTGATCCCCCTGCGCGACACAATCCCGCGGCGGACGGTTCCGTTCGTCACGCGGCTGTTCGTCGTCGCGAACGTGGCGGCCTTCGTCCTCGAGATGCTCCAGGGCGCCCGCCTCGACGCGTTCGTGAACACGTTCGCCTTCGTCCCGGCGCGTCTCTTCCATCCCGAGCTGTTCCCGGGGTGGACGGCGGGCGCCTCGATCGTGACGATGTTCACGGCGATGTTCCTGCATGGCGGCTTCCTGCACCTCGCGGGGAACATGCTGTTTCTCTGGATCTTCGGGGACAACGTCGAGGACGCTCTCGGGCACTCCCGATTCCTGCTCTTCTACTTCGTGAGCGGCGTCGGCGCGACGCTGCTGCAGGCGTTCCTGGCGCCGACTTCGACGATCCCGAACCTCGGGGCCTCCGGCGCGATCGCGGGCGTCCTCGGCGCGTACTTCGTCCTCTACCCGCGAGCGCGCGTCGTGACGGTGGTCCCGCTCTTCATCCTCTTTCCCCTCGTGGAGATTCCGGCCGGGCTCTACCTCCTGGGGTGGTTCCTCATGCAGTTCTGGATGGCCTCGTCTCAGCTCGCCTCGCTGGGGCGCGGCGGGCCCGATCAGGGCGGTGTCGCCTTCTGGGCGCACGTCGGGGGCTTCGTCGTCGGCGTGGCCTGGGTCCTCCTGTTCCGCTCCCGCCGCGCGCCCGCGGCGCGCTACCGGATCTCGTGAAGGTCCGCGGCTCGACCGTCACGGCCTGGGGCCTCTACGAGCTCGGTGCGACCGCGTTCGCGATGAACCTTCTCTCGCTCCATCTCCCGCTCGACATCGCCGGGCGCGTGCCGCGGGGAAACGAGAAGTTCTCGCTCGCGTTCGGGCTCTCCATGGCGGTCGTCGCGCTCGCGGCGCCCTTCCTCGGGCACCTCGCGGACCGAAAGGGCAAGCGCCGGTTCCTCGTTCCCTTCGTCCTCGCGGGCGTCGCGCTGACGGCGCTCGTCGCCGCGCCGGGGCCCGTCTGGCGCGTCCTCGCGCTCTTCGCGCTCGCGAACGTCGCGTTTCAGTGTGCCTACGTCTTCTACAACGCGATGCTGCCGGACGTGTCGGACGCGTCGAACGCGGGCCGCGTGTCCGGTTTCGGAGTCGCCGCGGGCTACGTCGGGTCGCTCCTCGCGATGTTCCTCGTCCTGCCGTTCGTGTCGGGCGAGATCCGGGCAAAGATGCCCTCGCTCGTTTCTTCGATCTGCGACGCGATTTCGGTGGCTCCTGTTTCTTCGAGTGTGAATGCGGACTGGGTGCGCCGGAACGCCTACGTGCCGACGGCGCTGCTGTGGCTCGGGGCGGCCGTCCCGCTGCTGTTCTTCGCGCGGCTCCCCTCTTCACTTTCTAAGAAACCTCCCTCTTCTTCTCTCAGCGACGTTCTGCAGACGATCCGGTCGCTGCCGCAAACGCCCTCGCTGCTCTGGTTCCTCGTCTCGAACTTCCTCTACATCGACGTCATCCACACGATCCAGATCCAGATGTCGACGTATTCGAAGTACGCCGTGGGCCTCACGGACGGGCAGGTGCAGGTGCTCCTGCTCGTCGCGACGGCCGTCGCCGTTCTCGGCGGGCTCCTCTACGGCTTTCTCTGCCAGCGCGTGACGATCCGGACCGCGACGCTCGTCGCCCTTGCGAACTGGGCGCTTGTCTTCGCGCTCGCGCTCGTCGTCCGGAACCCGAAGGCGTTCACGCTCGTCGGGGTTCTCGCGGGGATCGGCCTCGGCGGGATCAAGGTCACGGGCCGTCTCGGCCTCATCGCGCTCGTCCCGAAGGAGCGTATGACGGAGTTCTTCGGGTTCTTCACGCTGGCGGGCGAGGCCGCCTCCGTGCTCGGCCCGTTCCTGTGGGCAGGGACGCTCGCGCTCTTCCCGGACCGGAGCCCCGCGGGCTACCACGCGGGGGTCGGCGTCCTGTTCGTGGTCCTCGTCTTCGCAATCGGGGCGTTTCTCAAGGTGAAGTTCCCTCGCGGCGCGCATTCGACGTGAAGGCCGCCGTCCTCGCGTTCGTCCGCGGCCGGTCGTGTTCGTCGCGAAGTCGACGCTGTGGAAGATCCCGGTCCTTCGCTCCCTCCTCGACCTTCTCGGATGCGTGCCGGTCGTGAGGAAGAAGGAGGCGGGAGAAGGAGATTCTTCGAGGGGTGAAGAGAGGAACCGCGCATCGTTCGAAAAGCTGGCGGATGTGCTGGATCGGAACGGCTGCGTCCTGATCTTTCCGGAGGGCCGCTCGCACTCGGACCCGCGCCTGTCGGAGATCCGCACCGGTGCCTCCGCCGCCCGATCCGACCTTCGAGGCGTGGACGGACGCCATGAGCGCCGCGCTCGCGGGCGTCACGCTGAACGCGGACTCGTGGAGGGGCCACGAGATCGCCGCGGCGATGGATGCGCCGTATGGAGGGGCCGTAGAGAAGAATTTCCTGGAAGGTGAAGAGGAGGACGGGCAGCTGGGACGGTCGTTCCGCGTCCGCCAGCTCCTGCTCTCGGCCCGCGCCACCCTGGAGAAATCGCACCCCGGCGAGGTTTCGGCGCTCGTGAGGGGAGTGCGGGCCCTCGCCTTTCTTCCGTTTTCAGGCGTCTCTTCTCTCCTCTTCCTCGAGTACGCGGCGTGGCGCGAAGGGCAGGCGCGGGATCTCCTCGCGCTCCTCGTCGCGCCGGGTGCCATGGCGCGCCTGAGGGCGAAGCGCGACGCCCTCGTGGTCGAATGCGACAGGCTGGCGGTCGCCGCGGCGGATAATCCCCCGCGATGAGCGACGTCGCGACGCCGACCCCCGCAGCTCCCTGCGAGCGGACGGCGTTCGTCCTCGCCGGGCTCGCGCTCCTCGCGACGCTCCTTCTCCACCTCGTGCCGGCCCTCCTCGCCGGATTCCTCTCGTGGGCGCTGCTCCAGTCGATGGCGCGCCGCCTTCGCGGCGGACGGGTTTCCCACGGTCTTGCGCGCGCCCTCGCGGCGGCCTTCGTCGGCCTTCTCGCCGCGGGCCTCGTGACCCTCGCGATCATCCTGCTCTGGGGCTTCGTTCGCGGCCGGGTCGGGGACCTGCCGGCCGTCCTCGAGAAGATGGGGGAGACGCTCGCGCGCCTCAGGGAGACGCTCGAGGCCGCAGGCGTCTCGCTGCCTCTTCCGGCGCACGGCGGCTCGACCGAGGCCGTCGGAGGCTGGCTGAAGGAAAACGCAGGCGCGCTCCGCCACGCGGGAACGGTCGGGGCGCGGGGCCTCCTCCACGCGCTCCTCGGGTCGGTGGTCGGAGTGCTCGTCTTCTTCCACGCTCCGTCCGAGAGCCCGGGCCCGCTCGCGGCCGCGCTTGCGGAGCGGCTCCGCCGGTTCGGAACGGCGTTTCGGTCCGTCGCGAAGGCGCAGATCGAGATCTCGGCCGTGAACACGGTGCTCACGGCGCTCTTCGTGTTCGTGATCCTGCCGGCGTTCGGCGTCGCGCTTCCCCTCCGGAGCACTCTCGTCGCGATCACGTTCCTGTGCGGCCTGATTCCGGTCGCGGGAAACCTCGTGTCCAACACGGTGATCGTCCTCGTGTCGCTCGGGGTCTCGCCGTGGGCGGCAGCCGGCTCTCTCGCGTTCCTCGTCGTCGTCCACAAGCTCGAGTACCTGCTGAACGCGAAGATCGTCGGGGGACGCATCGGCGCGGCCGCGTGGGAGACGCTTCTCGCGATCCTCGTCATGGAGGCGGCGTTCGGGATCCCCGGCGTCGTCCTCGCGCCGGTCGTTTACGCGTGGGCCAAGTCCGAGCTCGTGAGCCGCGGGCTGGTGTAGCGTAGGAGCGTGACGACGATCAGCGCACCCCCCGCCATCCCCGTTCCCCTCCTCGACCTCAGGAAGCAGTACGCCACCGTCAAGGACGAGATGCTCCGCGTGACCGCGGAGGTCTACGAGAGCCAGGGCTTCATTCTCGGCCCCCGCGTCGAGGCCTTCGAGAAGGCCATCGCCGCCTACGTCGGCGCCGGGCACGCGATCGGGATGTCGTCCGGCACGGACGCCCAGCTCGCGGTCATGATGGCGCTCGGGATCGGCCCGGGCGACGACGTCGTGACGTCGCCGTACACGTTCTTCGCGTCCGCGGGCGCCGTCGCGCGCCTCGGCGCGCGGCCCGTTTTCGTCGACATCGAGCCCGAGACGTTCAACCTCGACCCCGCGAAGCTCGAGCGCGCGCTCACGCCGAAGACGAAGCTCATCCAGCCCGTCCACCTCTACGGGCAGTGCGCGGACATGGACCCGATCCGGGAGATCGCGAAGAAAAAGGGAATCCCGGTCCTCGAGGACGCCTGCCAGTCCCTCGGGGCCGCGTACAAGGGCGTCAAGGCGGGCGCGCTCGGCGAGTCGTGCGCGTTCTCGTTCTTCCCGTCCAAGAACCTCGGCGGATTCGGTGACGGCGGCATGGTCACGACGAGCGACGACGCGCTCGCGGCCACGCTCCGCGCGATGCGGATGCACGGCGAGACGAGCCGGTACCACCATAAGTTCGTCGGCGGGAACTTCCGCCTCGACGCTCTCCAGGCGGCCGTCCTGCACGTGAAGCTTCCGCACCTCGACGGCTGGGCCGAGGCCCGCCGCGCGAACGCGAAGGACATCGAGCGGCGCTACCTCGAGGCCGGCGGCCTCCCGTTCGAGAAGGGCGGCCTGAAGTTCCCGCGCGAGGCCGCGGGCCGGCACCACGTCTTCAACCAGTTCGTCGCGCGCGTCGGCGGCGGGCGGCGGGACGCGCTCAAGGCCCTCCTCGAGGAGCGGAAGATCGGCTGCGCGATCTACTATCCGGTCCCGCTCCACCTGCAGGAGTGCTTCGCGTTCCTCGGCCACAAGGCCGGCGACTTCCCGGAGTCCGAGCGGGCGGCAAGGGAGACCCTCGCGCTCCCGGTCTTCCCGGAGCTCACCGAAGGTCAGACGGCGTACCTTGCCCTCACTCTCGCGGAGTTCTCGAGGGGCTGAGGCTCGGAATGCGCCTGCGGTCAAGTCGCTAAGATTATACGGAAGAACTACTTACGTAGAATCTCACAGGGGCCTTGACAGATCCTGTGTTCCGTCCTATTTTCGTTAGCACTCGTTGAGAGGTTCTGCTAACAGGACCCCCACGGGAAACCGAATTTACCTCGAGGGCATCGCCCCTCACCGTTTTCCGAAAGGAAAGGAGTCACTCATGAAGGTCCGTCCCCTGTACGACCGGATTCTGGTCAAGCGCGTCGAGCCCAAGGAGCAAGTGCGCGGCGGGATCATCATTCCCGACACGGCCAAGGAGAAGCCGATGGAGGCCAAGGTCGAGGCCGTCGGCGAAGGCAAGTTCGACGACAACGGCAAGCGCATCCCCCTCGACGTCAAGAAGGGCGATCGCATTCTCATCGGCAAGTACGCCGGCACCGAAATCAAGATCGAGGACGAGGAATACCTGATCCTCCGCGAGGACGAAGTCCTCGCCATCGTCGAGACGAAGTAAGGGAGAGGTATACACATCATGGCTGCCAAGAACATCACCTACGGCGAAGACGCCCGCCAGAACATCCTCCGCGGCGTCAACAAGCTGGCCGACGCGGTCAAGGTCACG
>JBBQDQ010000145.1:0-8403 GCA_038319835.1 Thermoanaerobaculia bacterium
GGGTTCACGACCGCGTTCGCGGAGATCGTGTTCACGTGCGCGCCGTCCGTGTTCGACGTCAAGTACGCCGTGATCGTGCAGTTCCCGCCCGGTCCGGCCCTGGCACCGGCAAGCGAGATCGTCTGGTCGAGGAGGTCGACCGGCGCCGTGAGCGTCCCGTTCACAGCGCCCGTTCCCGTGCAGACGACCGCAGGATTCGCCGGCGCCGCGACCGGGCTGCTCGTCGTGCTCAGGATCTTCAGCGTCGTACCCGTCAGGTTGTCCGCGAAAGTCGTGATGTCGAGGGCGTTCGCGACGCTCGCGTTGCTGATCCGGAGCGTCATCAGGGACGGCTGCCCGCCGGGAATGTTCAGCGTGCCGAACGTCTTCGTGACGCCGATCGGCGTGTTGACGGTCAGGTTCCGGTTGAACGCCGGGCTCGTGAGGCTGCGCGTGTTCCCGATCGCACCGCTCGCGAGCACGTTGGCGAAGACCTGGGACGTCCCCGCGATGCTCGCGACCGTGACGTTCGCCTTGAGCGTGCACGTGCCGCTCTGACCGATCGTGCCGCCCGTCAGAGTGACCGAGCCCGAGCCGCCCGTCGCGGTCAGCGCACCGTTGACAAAACCCGTCCCCGTGCAGGCGACCGCCGGCGAGCCGGGCCCGACGACCGTCATCCCGGCGGGCAGCGTGTCCGTGAATGTCGTGATCGGGAGCGTCGCGCCGGCGTTCGGGTTCGTGAGGGTGATCGTGAGCGCGACCGGGTCGCCCACGATCGCCGTCGCAGGCGCGAAGGTCTTGTTCCCGGTCGGGTTGAGCAGCGCATTGACGGAGAGCGTCGCGCTTGCGGGGGTCGTGTTGAAGACGTCGACTCCGCTCTCTTTGGCCGTGTAGCCGCTCGTCCCCGGGCCCGGCGTCGTGTTCGCCGGGATCACGGCGACGTGGTTGCCCGGCGTCGTCGCCGTCACGTTTATCTGGAAGAAGCACTGCCCGTCGACCGCGCCCGTGCCCGCCGGGATCGTGCCGGCCGTCAGGTAGACCGTACCCGTCCCCGGGGCGGCCGCGCTGACCGTGAAGCCGCACGTGTTCGTGATCCCCGTGGGACTCGCGATCGTGACGGCCGCCGGGAGAACCTCGGTCACGGCCGCCGCAGTCAGCGGGACGAGCGAGCTGTTCGCGATCGTGATCTTGTAGACGGAGACGTCGCCCGGGTTGATCGTAGCGGCCGTGAACTGGTGGTTGATCGTCGTGGAGGCTTCGGCCGCCCCCGAAAGGAGCGCCGCCGCAGCCGCGAGGGCGAGCACGGCGGACAGGCGCCACCCGCGCCGCAGAAGCAGCCGTCCAGTCCAAGTGCACCCGTGAGGAACTCGCGCCAAGATCCCGGACCCTATCCCAACCCGATCGGAAACTTCAAAGATTAATGTTGATCAGGCTTGGCGCTCACTCCAGGGCCGCCGCGAAGTCCCGGACGATCTCTCCCGCCGGCCGGACCGACGTGATCGTCGCGACGCTCTTGCCGGCCTGCCAGCAGTCCGCCGACGTCGCGCCCTTCATCGACGCGCCCTTGAGGCGGTAGAAGGACGTCAGCGAGTACCACGCGCGGATCCAGTGCTTCGTCGTCCGGCCCTTGAGCATGAGCCGCCCGAGCGGTCCGGCCTTCGTCCCCATTCGCTCGATGTACGGCGTGTTGATGACCGCGAGCGGCACGCCCGTGACGCGCTCGGTCGGGACGATGTCCTCTTCCTCCGCCGCGAGGATCGCGTTCTTGTAGTCCGCGTGCGCCGTGCACTCCGTCGCCGCGATGAAGCGCGTCCCGCACTGGACGCCCGCGTACCCGAGGTCGAGCATCGCGCGGAACTCCTTCGGGCTCCCGACGCCGCCCGCGCACACGAGCGGGAGCTTCAGGCTCGCGAGCTCGGCGTAGATCTCCTCCGGGCTCTTCTTCCCGAGGTGGCCGCCCGCCCGACGGTTCACGCAAATGATCCCGTCGACGCCCTCGGCCACGGCCTTTTCGGCCCAGCGCCGATCGATCACGTCGTGGTAGACGATTCCGCCCGCGCTCTTCACGCGGTCCACGACCCAACGCGGGTTCCCGAGCGCCGTCACGAAGAAGCGCACGCCCTCCTCGAGCGCGACGTCGACATATTCCGACATCCGCTTGGCGTAGACGGAGGAGAGCGACTTCTCCGTCAGGACGTTCAGACCGATCGGCTTTTTCGTGAGCGCGCGGATCTCCCTCATCCCGGCCCGGAACTCGCGCTTGTGGACGAAGACGAGGGAAAGGGGCTGGACGATCCCGATCCCGCCGGCTTCCGAGACCGCCGCGACGAGCTCGGGGTTCGAGCAGGGGTACATGGCGCCGCAGATGAGCGGCACCTCGATGCCGAGCGCCTCCGTGAGCGCCGTCTTCATTTCGGCACCGGGCCCGCGAGCCAGACGGCCCGCCCTCTTGCGACGACGTCGCCCGCCTCGTTCGTCAGGACGCTCTCCACGAGGACCTCCTTCTCGACGACTCCCTCGAAGACCGGCGCGTCGCTCGCGGCCGTGATCGTGCCGCGCGCCTTCTTGAGGAATTCGCACTCGACGCGGACGAGGATCGTCCGCATCCCGTCGGGCAGGCCGTAGCCCAGCGCGAGGCCCGTCGTCATCTCCGCGAGGTTCGCGAGAGCGATCGCGTGGATCGACGCGAGGTGGTTGCGCACGGCGCGCCGGTCGTGAAAGGCGATCACCGCGCGCCCGGGCTGAAGGACCCTGATCTGCGGCCGAACGCTTCCGGAGTACGGGATCGCGAGGCCGAAGAGGCGCGAGAAGAGCCACGGCCCGCCCGGCAGGCCCTCGAACCGGCTCCACCAAGCGCGCAGGGTCGACACCGATGCGGCCATTCGTCCTCCGGGCCCGGATTCTAGGGCGCGGCGGAACGGCCGGCTTCGAGACGCGGTCTCTGGCATCCTGTCCGGGAGGCGCACCATGGCTCCCCACCTTCTCCGCCGCGTCGCCCTCGTCCTCCTCGTCGCGCTCGCCCCGCTCGCGCTGGACGGCTGCGTGTCGATCGGCGTCTCGCGGGCCGACCTCTCCGCCCCGCCCGAGCCCTCCGCGCCGCCCCGCGGCGCCGTGACGGTCGCCGTCTACGAGAAGCCGGCCGACCGCGAAGCGGACCGCCACGTCGGCTTCCCCGTCCTCTCCGAGCTCCTGCACGCCGGGGCCGGCGACGCGCTCGTCGCGCGCTCGATGAACGCGTCGTGGACCGTCCAGGACCTGCCGCCCGGCCGCTATCGCCTGCGCGTCACGAAGCGCATCGACGGGAACGGCAACATCGTCCCTCTCGACAGCCCCGCCGATACGACGTTCGACGTGGCGGCGGGCGAACGGACGGTCGTGACCGTCGTCCTGAAGAAGGTCCCCGTCTTCTGGATCGTCGTCGCGGCGATCACGATCGTCGCCCTCGTCGTCCTCGCGATCATCGGCATCAACAAGGGCGACCTCCCGAAGCCTCCGCCTCTCCCGCCCCTGCCGCCGGTCGCGATCGTGATCCCGCTCGGAGGAGGCGGCGAGGGCGCCCCCGCTCCGCCCGCCCCCGCCGCCGTGGACGTCTTCCCGGCTCCGGGCTCGGTCGTCGCCGCAAAGCGCGTCGCGGTCACGTTCCTCCTGTCGACGCCCCTCGTCACGGGCGGAATCGAGGAGGGGGCCGTCCTCGCGGCCGGGACGACGTCGGGCGACATCCCGGGCCGCGTCGCGTACGTCCCGGAGGAGCAGGTCCTGCGGTTCGCGCCGTCGCAGGATTTCGTCCCTGGCGAGACCGTGACCGTGACGATCGACCTCTCGAAGCTGCGCGGCGAGGGCGGCCGCACCGGCGACGGGCGCTTCTCGACCACGTTCGAGGTGGCGAAATGAGGGTCATGACCGTCAACGTGGGCCTCCCCCGCGACGTCGTGTTCGGCGAGCGGCGCATGCGCACGGCGATCCTGAAGGAGCCGACGAACGGGGCCGTCCCGCTTCGCCGCCTCGGATTCGAGGGCGACGCTCAGGCGGACCTCTCCGTGCATGGCGGCCCCGACAAGGCCGCCTATGTCTACCCGTTCGAGCACTACGCGTACTGGGCGGACGTTCTCGGGCGGAGCGATCTGACGCCCGGCGCCTTCGGCGAAAACCTCACGACGGAGGGTCTCCTCGAGACGGACGCGCGAATCGGAGACGTCTTCGAGATCGGGACCGCGCGCGTCCTCGTGACCCAGCCGCGCTCGCCCTGCGCCAAGCTCGGCGCGAAATTCGGCTCGATGACGTTCGTCCGCACGTTCGCGACGGCGGGCCGCCCGGGCTTCTACCTGCGCGTCCTCGAGGAGGGAATGGTCGAGGCCGGCGACGCCATCACACGCCTCTCGACCGACCCGAAGCGTCCGACGGTGGCCGAGGTCTACGACGGAGCGTCCGGCTGGAGCGCCGGGGGGGCCCGCCTGTAGACTTGTCCCGGAGTCGACATGGCCCGCTGGGAACGGAACGAAATCGTCCTGAGGACGACCGCGACGGGGCACGCGCTGACGGCGCCCGTGTTCCGGTGCCACGGCCGCAACGAGAGGCCGCTCGCCTACATCCAGGCGAACGTCCACGGCGGCGAGCTCCAGGGCAACGCAGCGATCCTCGCCCTCTTCGACCTCCTCGAGAAGGAGGGGCCCCGCGGGAGCGTGATCCTCGTGCCGCGCGCGAACCCCGTCTCGGCGAACCAGCAGGTGGGCGACTACGTCGCGGGCGTCTACGACTTCGCGACCGGACAGAACTTCAACCGCGGTTACGTGAATCTCACGGGGCCCTCGAGGGGCAGCGCGGCCTGCTACGTGGACGTCGACGCCTTCGCGGCGGTCCACCGCGACGCGACGCTCTCGGAGATCCGCGACGGCTTCCGGGAGGCCCTGCGCGGCGCGCTCGGCGCCGTGCGCGAAGGCTCCGGCGCCTGGGGCATCGAGAACCGGCTCGAGCACGCGCTCGCGATCCAGGAGCTCGCTCTCGAGGCGGACGTCGTCCTCGACCTCCACACCGGCGACCGCGCGCCGCGCTACCTCTACGCCCCCGAGGGCGCGACGGCGGCGACCCGCGCTTTCGGGATCCCGTTCGTCCTCGAGGTGCCGCCCCGCTTCTCCGGCGCGCTCGACGAGGCCAGCTTCGTCCCGTGGCACGACCTCGCGGAGGCCTTCCGCCGGCTGAACCGCACGGACGTCCGCCGCTTCGTGGACGGATTCACCGTGGAGCTCGGCTCGATGAACGCGTTCTCGATGGCGCAGGGCGTCGAGGACGCGAAGCGGATCGCGTCGGCACTGCGGTACTACGGCGTCCTCGACGGCGAGCCCGACGAGCCGGCCTGGCGGATCGTCGGCTGCAGTGTGAACGAGTACCGCTCGATCTACGCTCCCGCCGCGGGCCTCGTGGACCAGGCGATCTCGCCCGGCACTCCCGTGAGGAAGGGCGACCTCCTCGCCCGGATGATCGACCCCTCGCGCTGCAACGCGATGCCCCCGCGCTCCCAGGACTCCGTCGTCGAGGTACGCGCGCCGGAAGACGGCGTCGTGATCCTCTTCCACGCCTTCGCGTCCATCCCGAAGGGCGCCCGGCTCCTCTCGATGATGACGAACGTCCGGCCGCTCTGACGCGTCAGGGCAGCCACTCGAACGCTCGCTCGAGCGTCCGGACCCGGCCGTCCGGCGCGCGGAACACGACGCGCAGGATGTGGCTTGCCGCATCCCCCGGAAGCGGCGCGATCCGCGCCTCGTATCCTGCCGTGCCGCAGCTTCCAAGGCCCGGGATCGCGGCCGCCACGTCCCGGCGCGGCGTGCGCGTGAACGAAGACGGCGCGCGCCGGTCCTGGTCGACGCGAAACTCCACGATCTCGCCCGGGCCCTCCGGCGTTTGGCTCCAGCCTGTCACGTCGAGCGCCCCGCGAACGACCGCGCCCTCCAGAGGCACGTCGATCGACGCCGGAAACCCGTGGTCCTCGGAAGCGGGAACCCGCGGGGCCGCCGCGGCGTGGCGACGGAAGGGCTCCGTGTCCCCCGCCTCCGCGGGCCCCGGACCGCGCCGGACGAAGAAGATCCAGTCGTCGCCGCCTGCATGGTCGAGGTGTTTCGGGGAACCGAAGATCCCGGCGCGCATTCCCGCCTCCATGAAATCCAGCGTCGGAGCAAGCCGCCGGAGCGGAAGCGCGTGCTCGTGGACCACGACGACGCCCGTCGGCCAGGCCACGAGCGTGTCGAGGAGCGATTCCGGGATCGGCGCCGCGGCCAGCGCCGCCGCGAGCTCCACGTTGCGGCGCGGAACGTAGCTCGCGTTGCCGTTCACGATCGGCTTGAAATGCGCGAGGCTCGCGAACACCCATCGGGCGTCGGATGGAGAGTGAAAAAGAGGGAGATGGAGGATGGGACCACCGGTCCCGGTGCGGGCGAGGAACTCCTCGACGGGTGGGGCCGGAACCTCCGGCCGGAATCCAAAACGCACGGTCTGGCGCACGTCCACCGCGATTCCCGCGCCGAGAGCGAAAGCCGCGGCCGCGCGGCCGGCAGGCGACGCGAGCCGCTCGAGCAGGATCGAGCAGCCGGCGGCGGCGAGCAGTCCGAATCCGACCTGGGAGACCGCGCCGAAGCGCGCGAACGTCCGGATCCCGCCGAAGAGTGGCGGCGCGAGCGCCTTGAGAGCGGGGACGAGCGGCCCGGCGGGTCCGAGCGAGCCCGCGAACGCGACCGCGACGAGGACGACGCCCGTCGAGACAAGGCCGCCCGGCGGTCGGCGCCGCCGGAGCAGAACCACGGCCCCGAGGGCGCCGAGGACGAGCGCGGCCGTGCCGGGATAAAGCGCCTTCTCCGACCCGCTGCGCCGGGTGAGGAACGCCTGGCCGGGATTCGAATCGGTCGTCGCCAGCCAGTCGGCCGGCGCCGCGGAAAAGAGCGCGGCCTCGGCGTCGCTGCGCCGGAAGCCGTTCTCCCTGCGTGCCTCGATCATGTGCCGCGCGAGGGGCAGGAGGAGGACGAGCGCGAGGGCGAGAGCCGAGGCGAGCTTCCCGAGCGCCGCGGGCCTTCGGGCGCCTCTTTCCGTCAGGAGGTCCAGCAAGACGACGCCGCCCAGCGCCACGAGCGCGAACGCGAAGAGGTGCAGCGAGAACCAGCCCAGCCCGCCGAGCGACGCCCCGAGCGCCAGAACGGCCGCAGGGCGACCGTTTTCCCTTACGGACTTCCAGGCGAGAAGCGCGAGAGGGATTCCCCCGACCGCGACGAATGAGACGTAGCCGAACCCGCACGCGGTCTCGGCGCCCAGCCCCGCCGCGGCGGCGCCGAGCAGGGCCGGGAGGCGCGGGCAGCCGTACGCGACGGCGAGACGCGCCGTCGCCCAGAGCGAGAACGCAATCCCGAGGAGACACAGGACGTTGAAGACGCCGACCACGGAGAGACCGGCCGCGGCGAGCGGGACTCCCGCGACGCCGTAGCCGACGAGCGGCTCGGTGAACGCAAGCGTGTTCCGCGCGGGCGCAAACATGTTCGAGTCGAAGAGCGACGTCCCCGCGCCGCCGAGCGCGTGCCGCACCCACGCGAGCTGCCAGGCCTGGAGCGGCGCGTCGTAACCGTCCCTCAAATGCGTGAGAAAGCGCGGAAGAGCGCACGCCGCCCACGCCGCCGCTGCGAGGCAGCACACGGCGAAGTCGGCGACGGCTCCCCGGGCGCCCGGAGCCCGCGCCGGTACGGGATCCTCGTCCCTCTTCACGGCTATCTCAGGTATCCGAGGCTTCTGAGGTTCTCGACGTACTCCTTCGGGTCGACGCTCGGCGGCGCGCCCGCGCGCCGGCGCCCCCAGGACGCCACGGTCTCGGAGGTGGCCGCGCCCGCGGCGAGAAGATCGGTGCGGGGCCTGCCCGCGACGTCGCGCGCGGCCGGCACGCCGAGGACCGCGAGGACCGTCGGCGCAAGGTCCGCGGGGTCCATCGTGCCCGCTGCGCCGCCCCGGGCGAGAGGTCCGAGAAGCGCAACCGTCCCTCCCGGCTCACGGCGCCCCGCGTCGAGGACGAAGACGACCAGGTCCGCGCCGGCCTGGAGGGCCGGATCCGTGAGAAACGCGCGCACGGCCGCCGTCTCGGCCGTGAGCGCCTCGGCGAGGACGACGCGGTCGGCCGCGCTCCTCTCGGGAGCGGCGAGAGCCGACGAGAGGATGTCGGGCCCGGGCAGGTAGACGAGCGAGAGCCGTGGTTTCTCGCGCGCGGCCGCGTCGCGGAAGGCGGCGATCGCGAAGGCGTCGAGGCCCTTCGCGTCCTCGACCAGCCTCTCGAGCGAGCCGGGCTCGGGCGCGAGGCGCGGCGCGAGACGCGCGGCCCGTTCCGCGGCCTCGGCGGGCCAGCCCTCGCCCGTGAGCGCCGCGCCCGCGCGGGCCGCGAAAAAGAGGTGGTTTCCGAGGACG
>JBBQDQ010000146.1:0-8321 GCA_038319835.1 Thermoanaerobaculia bacterium
AGCAGCCTCGAGAGGCTCGGTCCCGCGGGGGCGAGCGCGGCGAGGACGATCGTGAGCATGCCGAGCGTGAACACGGCCGAGCCGTCGCGCCAGCGGCGCAGCGTCGCCACGAGGCCCATACCGGCGAGGAGCGTGAGCCACGGCGCGAGGGGATTCAGCCCGGAGGACGAGAACGTGGCGCTCACGCCGTCGGCGTCGAAGCCCGCGCCGGTGCCCGCCTCGCCGCGGTAGGCGTCCGGGAATCCGAACGGAAGCGCGAGCGTCGCCCGGACGTTTTCGGCGCGGTCGTGCGCGCCGCCCACGAACACGTATCGCCCCCGGTCGAGGAACTCGCGGGGGTGCGACGCGAAGAACGCGAGGTTCGGGAGCGACACGAGCAGCGCGCCGAGGAGTGCGGCCAGGAAAGCCCGGCGCGCCTCCGGCCGGTCCGCGGGCGCCGCCCGGGCGGCGACCCAGGCGGCGGCCGCGAGGACGGCCACCGGCAGGGCACGGCACGTCGTGTAGACGTACGCGCCGAGCGCGGCGACAGCGCCGGCCAGGAAGAACAGGCGCGGGCGCAGGGGGCTGCGGCTCGCACGTGTCCAGATCAGCCCCGTGAGAGCGCAGAAGAGGGCGGCCGCCACGACGCGCAGGCCGGAGCGGCCGTAGTGAAAGATCCACGGCGATCCGGCCGTGAGGAGGAATCCGGTCGCGACGGAGGTCCCGGGCTCGAGTTCACGGACGAGGAGGGCCATCGTGATCGCGGTCAGGACGGCAGCGAGCGCGCTCGGGAGGACCGCCGCGGCGACCGTCGGGCCGAGCACCGTCGCCGACAGGCCCATGACGTAGAGCCAGAGGGTCTCGGCCGAGTAACCGAGCGTCGACGTCATGACCTCGAGCCGGCGCCCCTCGACGAGCGCGAGACCCTTCAGCATCTCCTCGGCCGTGTCGTTCACGAGCCCGCCGGGCACCGTGCGGACGCGATGGAAAAGGAGGACGGCGTACGCGAGCGCCGCGGCGCCGAGCGCGAGGCGGTCGCGGCGGGAGAGGAGCGGGTCCGTCACGCCGGCGGGGGCGCGACCGCGAGGACGATCTCGCCTTTGACGGACGGCCGGGCGGCGAGAGCCCGTGCGACCTCGGAGGCCGGTCCGCGCAGGACCTCCTCGTGCATCTTCGTGAGCTCGCGGCCGAGCGCAACGGGCGGGTCGCCCCACGCCTTGGCGAGCGCCTCGAGGGACTCCACGACGCGAAACGGGGACTCGAAGAGGACGGTGGTCCCCACACGAGCCGCGTACGTCGCGTACCAGCGGTCGCGCTCGCCGCGGCGCGACGGAGGGAAGCCGAGGAATGTGAACGGGACCGCCGGGAAACCCGACACGGAGAGGATCGCGAGGACGGCCGAGGGACCCGGGATCGCCTCGACGCGGTGGCCGGCGGCCGCAGCGGCGGCCACGAGCCGCTCGCCCGGGTCGGAGACGAGGGGCGTGCCCGCGTCCGAGACGAGGGCGAGCGTCTCGCCCGCCTCGAGGCGTCGGAGCGCGTCGTCGACCCGGGCGTGCTCGTTGTGGCCGTGGCAGGAGAGGCGCGGCGTCGTCAGGCCATGCCGCGCGAAGAGGTTTCCCGTGCGCCGCGTGTCCTCGCAATAGACGACCGAGGCGTGTGCGAGCGCGTCCCTGGCGCGCGGCGAGAGGTCGTCGAGGTTCCCGATCGGCGTCGCGACGACGAGGAGGCGGCCCATGTCCCGCATTGTCGCAGCGCGGGCGCCCCCGTGCCGCCCTGCTAGCATCCGGCGCGTGTTCGGAGGCGTTCTCGGCCCGATTTTCCTCGTCCTGTCGGCTGTGAGCGTCGCGGCCGCGCCGGCGCCCGCACCGAAAGGAGTCGTCCTCGACCGGATCGCCGCCGTCGTCGGCGACGACCTCGTCCTCGAGAGCGAGCTTCGGAAGCTCGCCGGCGTCGGGTACCTGCCGCACGAGGCCGGGGAGACCGACGCCGCGTACCGCGACCGCGTCCTCGCCGCGCGCGTCGTCGAGGTCCTCCGCGAGCGCCAGCTCCGCAAGACGGGCGGCCTCGAGCCGAAGCGCGAGGAGGTCGAGGCCCGGGTGGCGGCCCTCGAGGCACGCGTCATCCGCGAGCAGGGCGAGCCCCTCGACGCGATCCTCTCCCGCGCCGGCGCGACACGCGGCGAGCTCACCGCGTTCGTGAAGCGCGGGATGGCGCTCGAGAGCTTCGTGAGGGAGCGTCTCTCGCCCGGCATCAAGACGACGGACGCCGAGCTGCACGCCTACTACGAGGGGCCGTTCCGCGACGAGGCCCGCGAGAAGGGGCTCTCGGCCCTCCCGCCCTACGAGGACGTTTCCGAGCAGATCCGCGAGGTCGTGCGTGAGCGCAAACTCAACGCCGAGATCGAGCGCTGGACCGAGCAGCTGCGCGCCGAGACGCGCGTCCTCATTTACCGGCGCTGAGGGGCGGAGCCGGCGGCGGCTCGGCCATCCGGTACAGGATCCGGTTCGCGAGCACGCGCCGCACGTAGGTCCGCGTCTCGGTGTAGCTGATCGACGCGAGGAGCGCCTCGACCGGGCGCCGCGCGCCGCCCGCCCAGAGCGCGGTCTGGCCTGCGCCCGCGTTGTAACCCGAGGCCGCGAGCGCCGCGTCGCCGTCGAAACGCACGAGGAGGTTCTTCAGCGTGCGCGCGCCGAGGCGCAGGGATCGTGCCGGATCGTAGAGCTCCGCGTAGGCGGGCGGGCTTTCGTTCAGCTCGCGAGCCGCCTCTCCCGCCGCCGGCAGCGTGAGCTGCATGAGGCCGCGCGCCGCGGCCGGGGAGGCCGCCTCGCGGTCGAAACGGCTTTCCTGCCGCATCACGGCGTAGAGCAGCTCGCGCGGGACGCCGCTCTGGTCGGCCGCCTCCGAGACGAGCCGGTCGAACGGGCGGGGCGCGAGTCCGCGCAGGACGGCGCGCGGGGCGAGCTCGAGGAGGAAGTCGTCCGGCACGATGCGGTCGAGCGCGGCGGCGGCGTCGAGAGCCGCCGGACCCGCGTCGGCGGCCTCGGCGAGGCGCGCCGCAACGAGGCAGCCGAGGATCGTGTCGAGGCGCGAGGCGTCGCGGACGATGGGCTCGGCCTCCACGGGCAGGCCGAGCTGGAGAAGGCGGCAGGCGGCCGCGTCCCCGCAGAGCGTGGGAAGCGCGGCGTCTGGAAGTTCGGGCGCGAGGAGCACGTTCGCGTAGCCCGGCAGCGCGCGGTAGGCGAGCTTCAGGAGGTCGCGCGCGGCCCCGTCGCCGAGGAGAGCGGGCGGGAGGAGCCGGGCCTTCGCCTCCGAGGCGCGGCCGCCCTGGAGGAGGGCTTCGCCGCGTGCGCGCTCCGAGCGAAGGAACGCGTCACGCGCCCCCTCGGGCAGGGAGAGCATCCGCTCTTTCGCGAGCTCGCCCATGGCGGTCCACGGGAGCGCCGCGAGGATGTCGGCGTAGCCCCTCATGGCGCCGGGTACGTCGCCCGAGGCTTCCGCGGCGCGGCCCCGCCAGAACGGGAGCTCGCTCTTCCACGGCTCGGGCAGCCGGCGCGCGCGGGCGAGCCCCTCTACGGCGTCGAGGGCGCGCCGCGCGCCGGCGCCCTCCCCGGCCTCCGCGTAGCGCTCCGCGAGGTGGAGCAGGCCCTCGATGCGTCCGGGCTCCTTCGTGAGCGCGGGGCGCAGGAGGATCTTCTCGGCGTCCGCGAGCCGGCCGCGGCGCATCTCGAGGCGCGCGCGCTGGAGGGCCGCGAGGCCGGAAGGACCCACGCGGCCCGCCTCGACGCGCTGGAACTCGCGGGCCGCGGCGTCGGGATCGTTCAGCTTCTCGAGGGCCGCGCCGAGGTTGAACCGCACGCGCGCGAAGAACGCCGCCGTCCCCGGGGAATCGTCCTTCCGGCGGGCGGGCCTCTTCTTGCGGGCCGGCTCGGTGTCGAGGATCGAGCGGAAGGCCCCCGCGGCCTCGGCAAAACGTCCGCGCGAGGACCGGAGGCGCCCGAGCTCGAACCGGGCGCTCCAGCGCGCGGCCGCGGTGCCGCCGGCTACGGCGCGGCGGTCGCCCTCGGCGAGCAGGCGCTCGGCGAGGTCGAGGTCGCGCTGCGCCTTCGCGGTCTCGACGAGCAGCGGAAGGAGGCGCTCCGGCACGTCCTTCGGCTCCCGGCCACGGATCTCGCGCGCGAGGACGACGGCCGCCGCGTCGTCGCGGCGCGCCTCGCGCAGGAGGCTCTCGCGGAGTGCCGCGGCGCCGCCCGCGTCGCCGCTCTGGTCGAGGGCCTCCGCGCGCAGGGCGACGAGCCGCCGGCGCTCGCGCGGGGCGGCCGGCGGATGCGCGGACACGAGCCGCTGCAGCGCCGCCGCGTCCATGCGCGTCTCGAGGGCGTCGAGCGCGATCCTGAGGGCGCGGCGCGAGACGGCGCCGCCCTTCCTCTGGAGGAGCGGCAGGAGGAGCTCCATCGCGCCGAGACCGTCGCCCGTCTCGAAGCGCAGGGAGCCTGACGCGAGGCGCGCCGGCACGTCGAAAAGGTCGTCGGGCGAGACGTAGCGCTCGAAGAGCGGGATCGCGGCGCCCGGCCGGCCCGCGGCCGCCTGGGCGCGCGCGGCGAGATAGTCGAACCGGCCGTCCGCATAGCGCTCGGGCGAGTCGGCCTTCAGGGAGGCGAGCCGCTCGAGGACCTCGTTCCAGCGTCCCGCACGCGCCGCAGCCGCGAGCGCCTGCTCGCGCCCGGCGTCGGGCGGCGGGGCCGCGGAAAGCGCCGCGGGAATGGAGAGAGCGAGGCCGAGCGCGGCCGCGCGGAGGAGCCCGGCCTTCAACCGGGAGGCCAGGCGAACGGGCGCCCGCCCATGAGGTGGAAGTGCAGGTGGAAGACGCTCTGGCCGGCGTCCGCGCCGTCGTTCGCGACGACGCGATAGCTCGAGAGACCGAGCGTGCGCGCGATTTCCGTGACGGCCAGGAGACACGCACCGAGCGCCTCCGCGTGCACGGCCGTCGTCCCCGAGAGGGCCGCGACGTGGACCTTCGGGATCACGAGGACGTGAGTCGGGGCCTTCGGGGCGACGTCGTGGAAAGCGAGGGCGTGCTCGTTTTCGAACACGATCTTCGCGGGGATCTCGCGCCGGCCGATCCGGCAGAAGAGGCACGTGGGGTCGGCGAACGGCTGGCTCACGGGCGGATTATCCGTCGATCCGCTCGACGACCGCCCCGAGGCTCCGGAGGCGCCCGTCCATGTCGGCGTAGCCGCGGTCGAGGTGGTAGATGCGCCGGAGGCGCGTTTCGCCTTTCGCGACGAGACCGGCGAGGACGAGCGCCGCCGAGGCGCGCAGGTCCGAGGCCGTCACGGGCGCGCCCTCGAGGGGCGTCGGCCCCCGCACGACGGCGGTCCGGCCCTCGACGCGGACGTCCGCGCCGAGGCGGAGGAGCTCGCCCGCGTGGAGGAAGCGGTTCTCGAAGATCGTTTCCGTGATCCGGCTCGTCCCCGAAGCCTGGGTCATGAGCGCGAGGAACTGCGCCTGCAGGTCCGTCGGGAAGCCCGGGTGCGGCTCGGTCGTGACGTCCGTGGCCCTCAGCGGATGAGGCGCGCGGACGCGCACCGCGTCCGGGAGGGCCTCGACCTCGGCGCCCGCCCGCACGAGCGCGTCGAGGAACGCGCCGAGGTCGGCTGCGCGCGCCCCCGAAACCGTCACGTCTCCGCCGGTGATCGCGCCGGCGGCGAGGTACGTGCCCGCCTCGATGCGGTCCGGGACGACGGCGTGCGGCGCGTCGAGCGTGCCGCAGAGGCGCTCGACGCCCTCGACCGTGATCGTCGGCGTGCCCGCGCCCGAGACGCGCGCACCCATCCGGACGAGGAGCCGCGCCGCGTCCTCGACCTCGGGCTCGCACGCGGCGTTCTCGATGACGGTCGTCCCGCGCGCGAGGGCCGCGGCAAAGAGGACGTTCTCGGTGCCGGTGACGGTCTGTGTCGGAAAGCGCACGGTCGCGCCCGTGAGGCGGCCGCGCGCGGGTGAGACGCGCGAGACGTGCGCGTGGATGTAGCCCTTCTCCACGGCGACGCGCGCGCCCATCGCCTCGAGCGCCATCAGGTGGAGGTCGACGGGCCTGACGCCGATCGCGCAGCCGCCTGGCAGCGAGACGCGGGCTTCGCCGAAGCGCGCGACGAGCGGGCCGAGGACGAGGATCGAGGCGCGCATCGTCCGGACGAGGTCGTAGGGCGCCTCCGTCGACGTGACGCGCGAGGCGTCGAGGATGACGCGCCCCGGCGCGGGGCGCGCGACGGAGACGCCCATCCCCGCGAGCAGGCGCTCCATCGTCCGCACGTCCGCGAGGTCCGGCACGCGGTCGAGCGCGACGGGCGCGTCCGCGAGCAGCGCGGCGGCCATCTCGGGCAGCGCGGCGTTCTTGGCCCCGCTCGCCGGAATGACGCCGCTCAGCCGCACCGGGCCCTTGAGGAGGAACGCGTCCACGGCGAGGGAGTCTAGCGGCCTTCCCGATCTCAGGTCCGGATCGCAGTCGCCGTGCGCGGGATCCCCGCCGCGTCGAGGCGGACGCGTTCCAGGCGGAAGCCGGACGCGGCTTCGACGAGGGCCGAGACGTCGTTCGCCTGGCTGTAGCCGAACTCGAAGACGAAGGGTGCGCCCGGCTCGAGGAAGCGCGGGAGCGCGGCAAGGAGGATACGCAGCGGATCGAGCCCGTCCGCGCCGCCGTAGAGGGCGAGGTCCGGCTCGTACTCGGAGACCGTCTTCGAGAGGTGCGGCTGATCCGTGAGCGGGACGTACGGCGGGTTCGCGACGACGAGGTCGAAGCGCGCGGAGGGCGCGAGGGCGAGGAGCCAGTCGGACGCCACGACGCGCACGCGGTCCGCGACGCCGTGGCGGCGCGCGTTGGCGGCGGCCAAAGCGAGGGCCGCAGGCGAACGGTCGAGCGCGACGACGCGCGCGCGCGGCCGCTCGAGAGCGAGCGAGACCGCGAGAATCCCGCTTCCGGTCCCGAGGTCCGCGAGTTGCACGGCCGACGGCGCGGCCCGGCGCGCCTCCTCGACGATCCCCTCCGTCTCCCCGCGCGGAATGAGCGCGCGCGGGTCCACGGAAAACGTGCGGCCGAGGAACTCCCACTCGCCGAGCAGGTACTGGAGCGGCGCGCCCATGGCGCGGCTCTCGACGAGCTCCCCGAACGCCGCCGCCGCGTCCCGGGGAGCGGGCTCGCGCCGCCGGGCGAGGAACCAGTTGCGCGGCCGGCCGGCGGCCCGGGCGAGCAGCTCCTCGGCTTCGAAAGGCGCGTGATCCCGCCCCGCGAGCCGGGCGCGGCCGCTCGCGAGGAGGTCGGCCCACGTGGGAGCGGAGGATTCGGGTTCCGTCATCGCGTCTCGGTTCTAAACTGGCGCCGTGTCCGGCTCGCGGATTCTCGCCCTGATCGGGGCCGTCCTCGCAATCGCGGGTCTTTTCGTCGCGCCCCCCATGGCGGCCGCGCCGGGCGTCCTGCTCGTCGTCCTCGCGGCAGCGCTCGTCTTCTTCGGCGCCCGGCCGAGCGGCGCCGGAGACGTCCGGGGCGCCGAGACGGGCGTGAGGGCCGCGTTCGGGCCCGCGCTCGACGCCCTCGAGACGCTCGCCGTGTTCACGGTCGACCGGGACGGAAGGGTCGCCTACGTGAATCGGGGCGCCGTGCGCGTGTTCGGCAAGCCGGCGCGCGAGCTGGAAGGACGCCCGGCCGGCGTCGTCGCCTACTCCGAGACCGAAGACCCCGAGATCGCCGACGGAGTGCGCGAGGTCTTCGAGACGGGCCGGCCGACCGCGGCGCGGCGGCTTCTGGTCTATGCGGGCGGCGGCCCCCGCGTCGAATCCGTCGTCACGATGGCGCCCGTCGCGCGCTACGGAAAGGTCGTCGAGGTCGCCGTCCTGAGGGCCGACACGCGCGGCGGAGCTCCGCTCGAGAGGCACGGCCGCCTTCTCGACTCCGTGCCGGCCGGCCTCCTCGGCGTGGACGCGGCGGGCCGGATCGACGCCGTGAACCGCCGCCTCGCGGACCTCCTGGGGCGTCGCGCCGACGCGCTGGAGGGCCTCGAGGTCGCCCGGACCGAGGTCCTCCCGGAGCCCGTGCGTGCCCTGCTCCGGGCGCACGCCGTGCGCGCCGGCGGGTCGACGCCGCTCCCGGCCGCCGAGGAGGAGATCGTCCTCGTCTCGCCCGAGGGGGCCTCGCGCCCGTACCACGTCCTCGTCTCCGCGCGCTCCGGCGGCGGGGCCGACGCCGTGTTCGTCGACGGCGCCTCGCGGCGCCGCCTGCGGACCGAGCTCGAGGCTTCGCGTCAGGCGCTCTTCGCGGCGCGGGAGGCCGCGGCGGAGGCGATCGCGAC
>JBBQDQ010000147.1:0-8284 GCA_038319835.1 Thermoanaerobaculia bacterium
TGTACGTCACGAACGAGACGAGAAGCGAGGCCGTCGTCGCGAGGATCGTGTCGTCGAGGTACCGCTGCGCCTGCGCGAACACCCAGCCGAGCACGAGCCCGACCGCCACGCCGCCGACGACCATCCCGCAGAATTCCGCGACTCCCGGCAGGATGGCGAAGTGACCCGTGACGATGGCGGCGCTCGCGAACTTCAGGAGGACGAGGCCCGTGGCGTCGTTCACGAGGCTCTCGCCCTCGAGGACGGTGGCGATCTGCCTCGGCAAGCGCACCCGCTGGGCGATCGCCGTCGCCGCGACCGCGTCGGGCGGCGAGACGATGGCGCCGAGGACGAGGGCGGCCGGCCACGGGACGCCCGGCACGAGGGCCACGACGACCGCAGCGACGGCGAGCGTCGTCGCGACGACGAGACCGACGGCAAGGAGCGAGATCGAGACGAGGTTGGCGCGGAAGTCGCGCCAGGACGTGAAGTAGCCCGCCGCGTAGAGGATCGGCGGGAGGAAGAACAGGAAGACGAGCTGCGGGTCGAGCGAGACGGACGGCAGGCCGGGCACGAACGCGACGGCCATCCCGCCGATCACGAGGAAGATCGGGTACGGGACCTTCGCCTTCTGGGCCAGGAACGCGAGGAGCGTCGTGAGGCCGAGCAGCGTCAGGATCGTCTCGACGGACTGCACGAGACGCATTCTCGCTTATGATGCGCGGACACTCATGCGTTCGGCGATCGTGGCGGGGGCTTCCGGGCTCGTCGGCGAGCGCGTCCTGCGGCGGCTGATCGCAGGCGGCTCGTACGACCGCGTCGTCGCGCTCGTGCGCGGCCCGATCAACATCACGCACCGGAAGCTCGAGCAGCGCACGGTCGACTACGAGCGTCTCGGGCGGATGTCGGCCTTTCCGAGGGCCGAGGACGTCTTCTGCTGCCTCGGGACGACGATCCGGAAGGCGGGCTCGCCCGAGGCCTTCCACAAGGTGGACGTCGAGTACGTCGCGCGGCTCGCGGAGGTGTCCGTCCGCTCGGGCTCTGGACAGTTCCTTCTCGTGAGCGCCGTCGGAGCGAACGCCCAGTCCGGGAACTTCTACCTGCGCTGCAAGGGGGAGGCCGAGGACATGGTCCGGACGCTTCCCTACCGGAGCGTCCAGATCTTCCGGCCCTCGTTCCTCATCGGGCAGCGGCGCGAGCGCCGGCCGGGAGAGGCAATCGCGACGGCCGCCGCGCGGATACTCTCCGTCGCGATGCTGGGCCCCGCCGCCCGTTACCGGCCGATCCGGGCGGACGACGTCGCCAGGGCCATGGTGGCCGTGGCCCTCGAGTCGCCGCCCGGGATCCACGTCTACGAGGCGAAAGCAATGCAGGCCCTCGCAGACGACGCCGCGCTCTCTATCTCTACTTGAGGCGCGCGATCGCCTCCGTGAGGCGCTTTTTCTGCTCCTCGGGCGCCATCGCGAGCGCCTTCCTGTAGTTCTCCAGTGCCCCCGCCCTGTCGCTCTTGCTTTCGAGACCCTCGGCAAGGCTGTCCCAGACGTTCCACGACTGGGGGTGGTCCGCCGCGTTCTTCCGGAAGACCGCGATCGCCTCGTCGACCTTCCCCTCTCCGAGCAGCTGGTAGCCCTGGAGGTTGATGTCCACCTCCGTGGCGAGGCCCTGGGCCTTCTTGCGCGCCTCGGCGGCGCCGGCCGTGTCGCCCTTCAGGTCGAGGAGACCCGCCTTCGTGCGGAGGTTCTGGTAGTTCGCCTGCATCGAGATCGAGCGGTCGGCCCAGCCGATTCCCTCGTCGACGTTCGTCTTGTTCCTCAGGCACCATCCCGCGGCCTGGTTCCAGCCCTGCCACCCGAAGCGCGGGAGGCCGCGGAGCTGCTCCCGGATGTTCGCGAGCCCGGTCGCCTTCGCGTCGATGCCGACGGGGACCGAGACTTTCAGCTTCTCCCAGCGCAGGGTCAGCGCCGCGCCGTCGGCGGTCGGCTCGTCGAACGACCACGAGAGGCGCTCCGTGAAATCGGATGGCGAAGGCTTCACCGTGACGCGCGCCGCGTCTTCCTTCTCGTCGTAGGTGAAGCTCCCCCACGCCTTCGACTGCGTGCTGAGGATCAGGGTCCAGTCGCCTTCCGTCGGGAGCGCGTGAACGCCGTACGTCCCGGCGGGCAACGCCTTGCCGCCGAACGTGAACGGGGTCGAGGCCGAGAGCATCGTGTTCTCGTTCGCCCCGGTCCTCCAAACCTGGCCGTACGGCACGAGCGCGCCCCAGACCTTCCGCTTGTTCACCGCCGGGCGGTGATACGTCACGGTGAAATCCGTGAGGCCGATCGTCTGGCTCACGGTGGCCGCCGGGCTCCCCTCCGGCAGCTTGAGCTGAATCTGGGCGTTCGCCGCTGGGACGAACGCCGCGAACACGGGGACGAGAGCGAGAAGAACGCGAGTGCTCCGTTTCATGGATCGCCTCCTCTGATTCATCGCTGGTTTTCCTAGAAGATGAATACGGAGAGGGCTCCGGCGGGTTTCAGCGAGGCGGGGCAAAAGGCCGGAAGGTGCGGCGCTCCATGAGGGCGCCGTCCCTCAGGGTGTACAGGCGGCCGGCCGCGACGCCGTCGAACTTCGCGGAGGGAGCGGTCGCTCCCGGAGGGATCACCTCGACCGTGGCCGATTCCGCGGCGCCGAGGCCGAAGTGGAGCGGAATCCACGCGCCGGAGGCGTACGACGGCCGCAGGATGAATTCCTGGATCTGCCGGGCACCTCCCGCCGTGACGACGACCTTCGTCCCGAGTACGGTGCGCTTGTCCGCGCCCGCCGTCGGGAGGATCTCGAGGACGTGGCCCGGCGCGGATGTCCCGTTGCGCAGGACGCGAACGCCTCCGTCGATGGCCGCGATCACGAGGTCCACCCGGCCGTCTCCGTCGACGTCCCCCGCGGCGAGGCCGCGGGCCGAGAGCCGCAGGGAGGCCAGGTCGCCCGAACCCGCGGTCGCGTCCTCGAGCCTTCCGGAGCCCACGTTCCGGTATAGAACCGGCGGCTGCCTGTACGAGCGGTCGCCGAAGGAATACGGGCCGAGGCTCTTGCTGTTCCCGAAGAGACGCGCGAGCGACATGATCATCTTCGGGATGAGGTGGCCGGAGACCATGACGAGGTCGGGGCGGCCGTCGTCGTCGAGGTCGACGAGATCGGTCCCCCACTGGACGTACGGGAGCGAGGGCCGCTCGACGCCGGACGATTCCGTCGCATCGTCGAAGAGCGCGCCCTCGACGTTCCGATAGAGCGTCTTGGGCTCGCCCGCGAAGTTCGTGACGAGGATGTCGGGCCGGCCGTCGCCGTCGACGTCTCCGATCGCGATGCCCATCCCGGCCCGGGCCTGCTTGTGGTCGCGCCGCCCGGCGCCGGTCTCGACCGTCACGTCTTCGAACGTGCCGTCGCCCTTGTTCCGGTAGAGGACGTTCGTCGTCCGGTCGTTCGCGACGTAGAGGTCGGGCTTGCCGTCCCCGTCGTAGTCGAAGAACACGGCCGAGAGGCCGCGGCCTCCGGCGTTCAGGACTCCCGCCTCGCGCGCGCGCTCGACGAAGCGCCCGTCCGCGCCCTGCACGTTGAGCTTCGCCTCCTGCCCCTCGTAGTCCTCAGGGACGCGGACTTCGAACTGCCCGAACGAGTTCTCCCTCGCGTAGTCCGTGTCGAGATACCCGACGACGTAGAGGTCCACCCGGCCGTCGCCGTTCACGTCGCCGGCGGCCAGCCCGACCGAGTATCCGGGAGCTGCGAGACCCCGCTCGGCGGCCACACTGCGGAACGTCCCGTTTCCGAGGTTCTTCCAGATCTCCGTCTTTCCGACCCCGGTCACGACGAGGTCGAGACGCCCCGCGCCGTCGAGGTCGACCCAGAACGCGCCCATCGTCCATCCGCAGCTGCGGATCCCCGAGCGGCCCGTGACGTCCTCGAAGGTCCCGTCGCCGCGGTTGCGGTAGAGCGCGCCGCAGGGCCCGGCGTCCGGATTCTTCCCCTTCGCCGCCGAGCCGGTGAAGAAGAGATCCGGGAACGAGTCCCCGTCGAAGTCCCCCATCGCAACGCCCGCGCCCATCGTCGCGAGATTCCGGCCGCCGCGCAGGTCCGTGGCGTAGTTGAACGTGACCCCCGACTTCTTCGTCACGTCGGTGAAACGGATCGGAGGACGGTGAGAAGGGGAATTCTCTTCGAGTGAATAGGACAGCAGAGGGACGAGCAGGAGCGCGGCAAGTGACGCCGCGGCGATCCGGGGGCGAGGGGAATTCACCTACCTTTCCCCGAGCGCCTTGCGGAAACGCTCCGGCCCAACCTCGCGCGTGAGCGTCTCCTCTAGGAACTTCGGATCAGGGTGGCGCTCCGTGTCCGGGTACGGATACGCGGACATCGCGTGGAAAGGCCAGGGCCCGTAGCTCTGGCCGGTGACCGTGTTCTTGTCGAAGTCCTTGTCCCAGCCGTCGGACACGACGACCCAGTCCCGCTTCCATCCGACCGGCACGGGCGGGAGGCGCGTTGCGTCGAACTCGATCCGGATCGCGTCGCCGCCCTTGAAGACGACCCACCGGTCGTCCGTCTTCGCGAGCAGATCCGTGACGTCCCCGAGGCGCGTGATCCGGCCCGGCACGTCCTCCCAGGCCGGGGCGGTGCTCACCTCGCCGTGGTCGAAGACCTCGGGCCCGTCGGGCGTCTCGCGGAACCTCCGGGAGAACCCGCGCTCGGCGAGAGTCGCCAGGGCGGGCGGGAGCAGTGTCGTCACGACGCCCACGGCCGGATCGTCCACGGTGACGTACGCCTCGTCCCAGAAGATCGCCATCGTCGTCCGAATCCTCACGCGCGGGTCCGCCGGGTCGACGAGCCCCGTCAGGTCGACCGGCATCGTCTTCGTCTTCCCGGCCGGGAACCCGAACGACTCCATCGCGGTCTTCCAGCCACCCTTCCCGTCGGGCACTTCGAGAACGGGCGGGAAGTGCGAGAGGTCCTTCCGCTGCGAGAGGGAGACGTTGATCGAGGTGTCCGTGTAGAAGATCCAGCCGTCGAGGTACAGGACGACGCGGCTCTCCTTCGCGACCGGCCCGACGTCGAGAACCAGCGCGTGCTCTTTCCTCACGCCCTGGTAAGACGTCTCCGGTCCGGGGTCGACGTAGACCTTGTCCGCGTGCGCGAGGCGCTCCGTCACGTCTTGCGTCCGGCCCGACGCATCCGACCACGCGGCGCGGACCGGCCGCGGGCGAGCGACCGTGAACAGCTTTCTCTCCGTCGCGCCGGGGATCATCCGTTCGTTCGGGACGACGGACGTCCCGGCCGGGTGGTCCACGGCCATGAGAGCGACCTCGTCGAGGTACGCGGCCTCCCAGAGCTCCTCGGTGTAGTCGAGGAGGAGCTTTCCGTCGGCCGTCGGCGTGAGCATGCCGTCCGGTACGAGCAGCCACTCCCGGGTGTCGGCGCCCGCGAGGTGGACGCCGTCGTAGAGAAGGCCGATCGGCGCGCGCCCGAGCGCGTCGGACACGAAGCTCCAGACGCCCGTCTGCCCGTTGTGCGCGTAGACGAACGGGCACGAGCCTTTCAGCGCCTGGACTTCCTTTACGACGGTCCTTGCCCGCTGGTCGAAGAGATTCTGCGGGACGCCGTTCGTCCAAGTCGCGCGGACGACGTCGGCCTTCGTCCGGGCGCCCAGCCCGACGTGGGTGGGCCACAGGCCAGACTTGCGCGTCACGACGAGGTTGCCCGCCTTGACCTCCACGAGGCTCCCGACGCCGCCCCGGTTCACCTTGCCCGAGCCCGTCGCGAGGCCCTCGAGCGCGACCGTCAGCCAGCCGTTCGCGTTCCCGCCGTCGTTGACGAGGACGGACGTCTTCCCTCCGGCCGAGACGAGGAGGTCGAGATCGCCGTCCCTGTCGACGTCGTAGGCGAGCAGCGCGTCGATGTTGGCGAGGTTCGTAGAAAGCGAGGAAGAAGACTTCCTAGAAGGTGAAGAGAAGAGAGCCCACGCCGAGAAGTGACCACCACCCTCGTTACGGAACGCCGTCAGCTGGCCGTCCGTGGCCGCCGCGACGATGTCCGGAAACCCGTCGTTGTCGAAATCTGCGAGCACCAGCGCCCGCATCGCGGCCGGGGCCGAGGCCGATCCGAGGCCATTGTCCGCGCCTTCCAAGAAACTCCCATCTCCCTTTCCGAGCAACAAGCGGAGCCCTTTGGCGGTCGCCACGATCACGTCGGGGATTCCGTCCCCGTTCACGTCCTCCACCGCGAGGTCCGCGGCGCCGGACACGTGGAGAGGGACGGTCCTGAAGACGCCTTGCCGCAGGTTGAGCCGCAGGACGAGATCGCCCTTCGCGTCGATCGCGACGAGGTCGAGGTCGCCGTCGCGGTCCACGTCGGAGACGACGGCCCTCTTCGACTGGAACGCGGCGTCGCCCGTCTTCGCGCTCACATCCGTAAACGTCCCGTCGAGGTTATTTCGCAGGAGCTGATCCGGCTTGCCGCCCCCGAGGAGGTAGACGTCGAGATCGCCGTCGAGGTCGTAGTCGAAGAACTCGGCGCGCGCGAAGGGGGCGGGCACCGGATAGGGGGCCGCCGTCCCGGAGTTCGCGAGATCCACCCTTCGAAGCAGCCTATCGACGCTCTCCTGGGACGCCGAGGGGGCGTGAAGCGCGACCGGGACCGACGGACCAGCCCCCGCGCGCAGTGCCTCCTCCATCTTCGAAGAAAAACTGCTCAAGGGAAGCCCCACCACCTGCGTGAAGACTTCGCCGAGCGACTGCTGGTAGCGCGGCGTCACGCGCTGGACGTTTTCGAGGACGCGCACCTTGACGGCTGCGGCCTTCAGGTCGCCCTTGCCGAGCGCCGCCTTCGCCTCGCCGAGGAATTGCCGGGCTCGGGCGTCGCCGTCGGACACGAGCGGCTCGAGCTCGCCGAGCGTCCTCTTCGCCGCGGCCGCGTCGCCCGCCTCGACCTCGAGGAGGAGGAGCTTGAGCCGCGCGGGCAGATTCGCCGGAGAGCGCTGCGCGATCTCGGCGAGGAGCGTCCGGCGCTTCACCTTCTCCGGCTCGCCTGAGGCCGGGTCGGAGTCGACGCTGCGCGCGTAGCGCCAGCGCGACTCGAGGTCGCGCGGGTCGAGGGCGGCGGCCTTCTCGAGAGCGGCGCGCATGGCGGCAGGCCGGTTCCGTTCGTTCTCGAGGGCGGCGCGGATCGCCCAGACGTCGGCGCGGTTCCCCGCTTTCGCGAGCAGGGCTTCGGCCCCCGGAAGGTCCTTGTCCCGCAGCGCGGCGACGGCTCCGTCCGCGAGCGGCAGCGCCTCGCCGGGAACGAGCTCGGCGAGCTTCGCGAACGTCGCCCGGGCGTCCTTCGCCTTGTCCTCCTCGAGCTGCGCGAGCCCGACGTTGCGCAGCGAGAGGATCTTCGACGCCTGCTCGGAAGAGAAGCGAAGAGGGGGAGCTTCTGCGAATGAAAGAGAAGCGGCGGCCAGGGCGGCGCAGCCGCCCACGAGCCTGAGCGCTGCCAGACGTTCGAAGAGGACGTTCATCGATGGTGATTATGGCTGGTGCGCAGGCGCCTGGCCTCTTCACCTTCTCAGCAATTCCCTCCTCTCCCCTCTCCCCTGAGCCAGCGTCACCTTCGTCCCCGCCGGCACGTCGCGCAGCTCCTGCCGCGTCCCGTCGGGCCAGCGGATCTCGATGCGGTCGGCCTTCGCGTTCGCGCCGAGGCCGAACAGGAGGTCGTGGGAGGACTGGGACAGGTACGACGAGCCCGCGCGCACCTCGCGCAGCTGGACCCTGCCGCCGGCCCAGAGCCGTACGACCGCACCGAGGGCGTCGCGGTTGAAACCGGACGGCGTCGAGAGAGAGAGGACGAGGCGTCCGCCTCCGTCCTCCTTCCACCGGTTCGCGTAGACGAGGAGGGGCTCGCGGAAGCACGCGAGCACGATCTCGGGCGCGCCGTCGCCGTCGAGGTCGGCGTACGCGAGCCCGCGCGTGTCCCCGCGCGTGTCGAAGCCCTCGACGAAGGAGCGCTCCTCGAACGTCCCGTCGCCCCGGTTCCAGAAGAGCTTCTTCGGCGTCCGCGAGGCCATCCCGTTCGCCCCGAAGTCGATCCCGCCCCAGACCCCGTCGTGGAAGTTCACGCCTTCGCGGCCCATGTGGTTCCAGAAGGAGATCTCGTCGTCCTTGCCCGTCGTCGCGCGGAACATCCCGTTCACGACGAGGAGGTCCTCGCGCCCCTTCCCGTCGAGATCTACGAATTCCGTGCCCCAGGCCCAGCCGCCGTCGGCGACGCCGGCCCGCTCGGAGACCCGCTCGAACTTCAGCCC
>JBBQDQ010000148.1:0-8281 GCA_038319835.1 Thermoanaerobaculia bacterium
GCGGGAGCGTCACGCCCGCGAGTCTAAACGGACGACCCGGGCGCCGCGGTTGTAGAGCGCAAGGATGGCGTCGCGCGATTCTCCGCGCTTTGCGCGCGCGACGGCGCCTGCCTGGCACAGGCCGGCGCCGTGGCCGGTGCCCCGGCCGCGGAGCAGGTACGCCGAGCGCGATTCCTCGACGTCGAAGTCGGTCGAGCGGACCGAGGCCCAGCCCCAAAGCCCGGAGGCCGCCTTGCGGAACTCGAAGCCGCGGACGACGCGCGAGGCGCCTCCCGGCGCCGCGAAGCGGACCATCGAGACGCGCCGGCTCGGGTCGTGCCCGTAGATCTCGAAGAGACGCCCCTCCGGGAAACCGACCGTCGCCGCGAGCGACGGCACGTCGCGGCGGGCGAGGGAAAACGTCCAGACCGCGCCGGACGCCGAGAGGCAGGCGTCGTCGTCCACAGGCTCGAGGTCGGGCGTCTCCTCGTCGTCCCACACGTCGCGCGGACGCGCCGTCCGCCCCCCGCAGACCGCGTGAAACGGCGCCGCGATCACGCGGCCGTTCTGCTCGAGGACGAGCCCGGCCGTCGCGCCCGCCGCCGCGCGCGATTCCGGGGTGGCTGCGCCGAGCCCCTTGAAGACCTGGCAGTGCGTCCCGTCGCAAAGGTCGGCACCATCCTCGAGGTGGCGCTCGGCCCGCGCGAGCGCGTACGACCGCGCGGCCACGGCCTGGGCCTCGAGCGCCGCCGCCGGAGCGTGGCCGCCGATCTCCGGCGGGAGGACCGCGGCCACGTACTCCTCGAGCGGGACCTCTTCGACGTTTCCCGTGCGCAGGCGCAGGATCCGGCGCAGAGAGGAGCCTCCGGCGGCGCGGGCGGCCGCAGCGAGGCCGAGGAGCGTCGCGAGGAAGTGCCGCCGGGTCACGCAGCAGGGATTCTAGGTCCTGGCCCGCGGTATCCTTTCCTAAATGCAACGACGTCGAGCGTACGACCGTCGCTCCCTCGACGGCACGCCGGACCACGTTCCGATCGTCGCGGCCGTGCTCCCCGCCTACCGGTCCGCGTCGTCGATCCGGACGGTGATCGAGGGCATCCCGTCGAGCGTGCGCCACGTGATCGTCGTCGACGACGCCTCCCCGGACGGCGTGGGCGCGGCCGTCTCCGCCGCCTCAGACCCTCGCGTCGTCCTCGTGACCCACGAAGCGAACAGAGGAGTCGGCGGCGCGATGAAAACCGGATTCGACCGCGCTCTCGAGCTCGGCGCCGACATCGTGGTCAAGCTCGACACCGACGGCCAGATGGACCCCGCGCTGATCCCGTCCCTCGTCGCACCGCTCGCGGAGGGCCGGGCGGACCTCGCGAAAGGCAACCGCTTCGAGGATCTCGCCGTGATCAGCACCATGCCGCCTCTCCGGAGAATCGGGAACCTCGCCCTCTCCTTTCTCGTGAAAGCGGCCTCGGGCTACTGGAGCCTCTTCGATCCCTGCAACGGGTACATTGCGATCCGAAGCGATCTCCTCCGCGGCATCCGCCGCGACCGGCTCGCCGAGCGCTACTTCTTCGAGATCAGCCTGCTCTGCGAGTCGTACCGCGCGGAAGGCGTCGCTCTGGACGTCGGGATGCACCCGCGCTACGGGGACGAAGTCAGCTCCCTGAGCCCGGCTCGTTCGCTCTTCGAGTTTTCGGGGCGGCTCCTCGGGAGGATCGTGAGCCGGATCGGCTTCACGTACTTCCTCCGCGACTTCACCGTCGTCTCCGTCTTCATCTCGGCCGGCGTCCCCCTCATGGCGTTCGGCGTCCTCTGGTCGGCCTGGCACTGGTACCGCTCCTGGGCGACGAACGTCGTGGCCTCGACCGGCACCGTGATGATCGGCACGCTCGCGATCATCCTCGCGTTCCAGCTGCTCCTTCAGGCGGTCGTCCTCGACGTGCAGAACGAGCCCGACCGTTGACGCCTGCGCCTTGTCCGGTCTGCGGAGCGCGAAACCTTCGACCGTCCCTCTCGCCTCCCGGGCTCGCCGTCTTCCGTTGCCCGGCGTGCGGTCACCGGGTCGCGATTCACGACGCCGGGGAAGGCCCGCGCGCCGACTACCACGAGCAATACGACGGAGGCTCCTTCCTCGAAGCTCTTCGGGCGACGAGAGTCCGACAGGCCGGGCGCCTCGTCGAGCTCCTCGGGCGGCACGTTCCAGGCCTCTCGCGGCTCGTCGACTACGGCGCCGGACGGGGCTGGTTCCTCGAGACCTGCCGGAATGCGGGGATCGCGCCTCTCGCCGGCGTGGACACGTCACGGGTCTCGGTCGAGGGCCTCGAGGCTTCCGGGTTCGAGGCGCTGCGCATCGCCGAGGACGAGGCCGGCGCCGGAGCGCTTTCGCGCCTCTCGTTCCGGCCCCGCGTCGCGATGCTTCTCGACGTCGTCGAGCACTTCCCGCCCGACAGGCTTCTGGCCCGCTTTCGGAGCATCGTGGAGGCGTGCGGGCCGGAGCTCGAGATCGTCGCGGTCAAGGTGCCTGTTGCGGGATTCCTCTACGGCGCAGCCGCCGCCCTTTGCCGCGCCGGCATTTCGCAGCCGCTGCGCCAGCTCTACCAGGCCGGCACGTGGCCGCCCCACTTCAACTACTTCACGCGTCGCTCAGCCACGCTGCTCCTCGAGTCGGCCGGACTCTCCATCGTCGAACGCGTCGGAGACCGGGACTTCGAGCCGGCCCTTCTCGGACAGAGGATCGGCGCGAGCCGGCCGATCGCCAGAGCCCTTGCCCGGCTCGGAGGAGAGGCGCTCCGCGCGGCCGTCTCCGTCACCGGGCGTTACGACTCGGTCACGCTTCTGGCGTCGCCCAGGCGTTGACGGGGCCCTGATCGTCAGGGGCGCCGGGCGAGACGTTCCGTCGCCATCTTCGCGGTCACGTCGTCCTTGAAGCCCTGCGCCATCCCGAGCGCCTTCTCCCAGAGCGGCCGCGCCTCGGCGGGCTTCCCCGCCTGATCGAGCGCCTTCGCGAGCTGAAAGGTGGCCCCGTAGTGGTTCGGGTTGATCGCGAGGACCTTGCGGAACTCGGCGATCGCGGAGACGGCGTCCTTGCGGTCGTAGAGGGCGGCGAGTCCCGCCTTCATGGCGGCGCCCTCTGGTGCGGGGCCCGGGAGACCGAGCCGCTTGCGCGCCGTATCGGCCGTCTGTTCGTCCTTGATGGCCTCGGCCATCGCGAGGGCCTTCTCCCACAAGGGCCGGGCCTCGGCAGCCTTGCCGCTGCGATCAAGGGCGACCGCGAGCTGGTACGTGGCCCCGTAATGCTCCGGGCTTTTCGCCAGGACCTTTCGGAAGTCCTTCGCCGCGGCTTCCGGGTTCTTCTGCGTATAGAGGGCGTCCACGCCCATCGTCATGAGGGCTTCCGGCGTCTCCTCCGCCCTGGTGCAGGCCATGACCGAGCCGAGCAGAAGAGAGACGAGAACAGAGACGGAGACGGCTCGGACGCGCTTCATGGCGACGAGTATAGAGTCAGACACGTCATGCCCGTGGCCACGAAACGCAAGTCCGGATCCTCATTCCCCATCCTCCTCGCGGCGCTCGGCAGCCTCGCGCTCCTCCTCGCGGCGTATGCCAACGTGTTCGGCAACGCGCTTCACTTCGACGACAACCACGTCGTCGTTGACAACCTCTTCATCCGGAATCTCGCGAACGCCGGGTGGTTCTTCACGGACGTACGGACGACGAGCGCCCTTCCCCAGAATCAGGCGTATCGGCCGCTCGTCACGCTCAGCCTCGCAATCGACTACCGCCTCGGCGGCGGCCTTTCGCCGCGCGCCTTCCACCTGGACCAGCTCTTCCTGCTCGTTCTTCTCGGTGTCGGCCTCTTCTTCTTCTACGACCGGGTGATGGACCGCGCGTCTCCCTCTCCATTGAACCGATACCTCGCGCTCTTTGCCGCAACGCTGTTCTGTATGCACACGGTCAACACGGAGACGATGAACCTGATGCACGCCCGGTCCGAGATCGTGAGCGCGCTCGGCATCGTCTGCGGGTTTCTCGTCTACCTCGGCGCGCCCCGCTTGCGGCGTCTCCAGATCCACCTCGTGCCGATGGCGATCGGGGCCCTGGCCAAAACGCCGGCTGTGCTGCTCGCACCCCTTCTCTTCGTCTGGGAGCTCCTCGTGCCCGGGCCGGAGCAGCCGCACGCGACACGGACGTTCGCGTCGAGGCTCAAGTCGGCGCTTCGCGCCACGGCGCCGGCGTTCGTCGCGGCAGCGGCGCTCTTCTGGTTCGTCGAAAAGGCGATGGCGCCGCCGACGCTCGACTACGGAGGCGGAAACCGCATCGCGTACGCCCGAACGCAGGTCTGGGTCTGGTTTCACTACCTCCGGCTGTTCGTTCTTCCGGTCGGACTCTCGGCGGACACGGATCTCAAGTTGATCCCCGCCTGGTACGACACCCGAGTTCTCGCGGGAGCCTGCGTCCTGGTGGCGCTCACGTGGCTGGCCCTGAGGTGCGCGAGGACGCCGCGCGCCTGGCCCGTGACGTTCGGGCTCGCCTGGTTCGCGATCGGGCTCCTGCCGACTTCGAGCGTAATTCCTCTTGCCGAGCCTCTGAACGAGCACCGCGTCTTTCTGCCCTACATCGGGCTCGTCTTGTCCGCCGTCTGGGGGACGCGCCTTCTTCTCGAGGGCCGGGTCCGGCGCGCGGGGGTGATCGTGGGCGTCTGCCTCGCGATTCTCGCGGGCCACGCCGTAGGCACGCACGTCCGCAACCGCGCGTGGCTCACGAACGAGGGGCTCTGGGCGGACGTCACGGCGAAGAGCCCCGGAAACGGCCGGGCGTGGATGAACTACGGGACGGCTCTGATGGCGAGGGGCGAATACGCGAGGGCACGGGAATGCTACGACCGCGCCGCGCTCCTCACCCCGAATTACTGGGCCCTCGAGACCAACCGCGCCATCGTCGAGGACGCGTTGGGCCGGCCAGCCATGGCGGAGCCGCACTTCAGGCGGGCCGTCGAGCTAGGGCCGGGTCAGCCCGATGCCCACTTCTTCTTCGCGCGCTGGCTCGCCCGGGCCGGCCGCGGGCCCGAGGCCGCCGAGCGCCTGAAGACCGCCGTCCGGCTGAGTCCCGGCGCCGCGCAGCCCCGGTCCCTCCTGACGGACCTCCTGGCGGCCGTGGGCGACTCTCGGGGAGCCGCCGCTCTCGCACGGGAGGCTCTCGAGGTCGATCCGTCGAATACGCGGGCGATCGCGTACCGGGACGGTGGCTTGCCTCCCGACTTCGGAGCCGACGTTGCGGCGCGCCGCCGGACAGGCGTCGAGCTCGGCCAGAAAGGGGACTACGTCTCGTCGGCGCTCGCGTACCGATCCGCCCTTCTCCTCGCGCCAGAGGACGCGGACACGCTGAACAACCTGGGCTGTACGCTGGGCAAGCTCGGCTACGTCGCCGAGGCCGTTCCGTTCCTCGAGAAGGCTCTCGCAATCCGTCCGGACTTCACGCTCGCCCGCAACAACCTCGTCTGGGTGAAGAGCCACACGCCCTGATGGAAAGAGGGCGCCGCGACTGCGGCGCCCTCGGACAATGAAGTACCCAGCAGGACCTGTCAGTTGCCGACGCAGATGTAACGCACCTGCAGGGCCGCACCGCTGTTGATCGTAATGCTTCCGGCGGCCTGATTCGAGATGATTGGCGGGAAGAACCAGCCAGAGGTTGTCGCCGTAATCGTGCAGGCGTAACTGCTGCCGCTTGAGAACCCGGCGGAGCCTCCGAACGTGACCGTCGTGTCCCCGTTGATCACGGCGACGCTGCCCGCGACGATGTGGGGCGTCGCAATTGCGGTGCCGGAAACCGTCGTCGTCGAATTGCCAAAGTAGACCGCCGCTGTCCCCGCCGCACCCGTGGGACCCGTTGCGCCAGTGGCTCCATTCGTGCCGTTGATGCCGTTTGCTCCGGCGGAGCCCGTGGGGCCGGTCGCGCCAGCAGTACCCGTGGAGCCAGTCGGTCCGACCGAACCCGTCGCGCCAGTAGCGCCCGTGGCACCTGTGGCCCCGTTCGTTCCGTTCGTTCCGTTCGTTCCGTTCGTTCCGTTGGATCCCGTGGCACCTTTCGCCCCGGTCACACCCGTCGGACCAATCGGGCCCTGGGAACCCGTCGCGCCCGTTGCACCGGTTCCACCCGTGGCACCAGTTGCTCCCGTGTTACCCGTCAGACCGGTCGGACCAATCGGTCCCTGCGAACCCGCAGCGCCGGTTCCACCCGTGGCACCAGCCGTACCGGTGTTGCCCGTTGCGCCCGTGGCACCGGCAGCGCCCGTACTGCCCGTCGCACCAGCAGCACCCGTGCTGCCAGTCGGACCGATCGGACCCTGCACACCGGTCGCTCCGGTCGTACCGTTCGTTCCGTTCGTTCCGTTCGTACCAGCAGCACCGGTCGCGCCAGTTGCGCCGGCTGTGCCAGTCGAACCGATGGGACCCGTCGCTCCGTTAGCGCCAGTCGAACCCGCCGGACCCTGAGGTCCCGTGGCCCCCACAGCACCGTTGTTACCCGTCGCACCCGTCGGTCCAACCAAACCCTGTGCACCCGTCGCGCCCGTTCCACCCGTGGCACCAGTGGATCCCGTGTTACCCGTTGCACCAGTCGGTCCAACCGAACCCTGAGGTCCCGTAGCTCCGGTGTTGCCGGTCGCGCCAGTCGTTCCGTTCGTACCAGCAGCACCGGTCGCACCCTGGGCTCCGGCTGCGCCAGTCGAACCGATGGGACCCGTCGCGCCCGTTCCACCCGTGGCACCGGTGGCTCCCGTGTTACCCGTCCCGCCGGTCGGGCCAATCGGACCCTGCGCACCAGCTGCGCCCGTCGCGCCGGTCGCACCAGCAGCGCCGGTGTTTCCCGTGTTACCCGTCGGACCGATCGGACCCTGGGCGCCCGTACCGCCCGTGGCGCCAGCTGCGCCCGTATTGCCAGTGTTGCCCGTGTTACCCGTTGCACCGGTCGCACCAGCTGCGCCCGTGTTTCCCGTAGGACCGAGCGGACCCTGCGAGCCCGTGCCGCCAATGGCTCCAGTCGCGCCGGCCGCACCGGTGTTTCCCGTGTTGCCAGTCGGACCAATCGGACCCTGCGAGCCCGTGCCGCCAGCGGCGCCGGTTGCGCCAGCCGCCCCGGTATTGCCCGTTGCGCCAGTCGCTCCCGCCGCGCCTGTGTTACCCGTGTTACCGGTCGGACCAATCGGACCCTGCGAGCCCGTATTGCCAGTCGCGCCGGTCGCACCAGCAGCGCCCGTGTTTCCCGTGTTGCCCGTAGGACCGATCGGACCCTGCGCACCAGCTGCGCCCGTGGCACCCACCGCGCCGGTATTGCCTGTGTTGCCCGTAGGACCCATCGGACCCTGCGAGCCCGTGCCGCCAATGGCTCCAGTCGCGCCGGCCGCACCGGTGTTTCCCGTGTTGCCAGTCGGGCCGATCGGACCCTGGGCGCCCGTGTTGCCCGTGTTACCCGTTGCACCGGTCGCACCAGCAGCTCCCGTGTTGCCCGTGTTTCCCGTGTTGCCCGTAGGACCCATCGGACCCTGCGAGCCCGTGCCGCCAGCGGCGCCGGTTGCGCCAGTCGCGCCAGCAGCGCCGGTGTTACCCGTGTTACCCGTCAGACCGGTCGGACCAATCGGTCCCTGCGCACCGGTCGCGCCCGTTCCACCCGTGGCTCCAATCGCGCCCGTCGGGCCGGTCGCACCATTCGTCCCAGTGGCGCCCGTCGGACCCGTCGGTCCTGTCGCGCCGGCGACGCCGACGGTACCGGACGGCCCCTGCGGTCCGGCGGGGCCCTGGGAGACCGTCGTCGAGAGCGTGAGACTGCCCGTGCCGGGAGTGATCGTCACGTTCGAGCCGGCCACGAGCGTGAGATCGCCGGTCTGCGAATTGAGGCTCGTCACCGCGGACAGCGGCGCGTAGTAGCCGTTGGTGTCGAGGATGACGTCGCCGCCCGAGACTCCGAGCGCGACCGAGATCGAGCCGTCGGCGCTCAGAGGAACCACGGCCGCGTTGACGATCGTCTGACCCTGGAGGTAGTTCAGCGTCGAGACCGGCGGGAAAGCCCCGCCCGTAGGAAAGAGGGTCAGGAACCCGGGGCCGGCGGGATTGGTCACGACCGCGTTCAGCGAGATCGCCTGCGCGTTCCCCGGCACGTTGCACACGCCGGCCAGCACGTAGCTGCGCACGGTCGCGGCGGGGAGGTAACCGCCGCTGAGTGGGGCATTGCCGCGCGTGTCGACGAGCCGGCACGGGGTAAGGGCGATGAACGGCAGAGGATTCGCCCCCGAGCCGGCCAGCGACATCCGACTGGA
>JBBQDQ010000149.1:0-8217 GCA_038319835.1 Thermoanaerobaculia bacterium
CCGATCGCGCAGTTCAGGCCGACGACGTCCGCGCCGGCATCCGCGAGGGCGCGCAGGCTCTCGGCCGCCTCGTCGCCGAAGCTCGTCTTGCCGTCCGCGAGGAACGTCATGGACGCGAAGACGGGAACGTCCGCCGAGAGCGCCCGCGCGGCGCGAACCGCCTCGAGGATCTCCAGGAGCGAAGAGAAGGTCTCGAACAAAAGGAGATCGACCTTCTCCTCGAGGAGAATCCGGAGCTGCTCGGTAAAGATCTCGCGGACATGAGGCCGCGTGAGCGGGCCGTACGGCTTCACGAGCTGGCCCAGCGGGCCGACGACGCCCGCGACATACACGTACTCGCCCTCGGCGGCCGCGTGCGCGAGACGGACGGCCTCGCGGTTGATCTTCTCGTGCGAGTCGGCCCAGTCGAACTTCGTGAGCTTCGCGCGGTTCGCGTCCCAGGTGTTCGTCGAGATCAGCTGGGCGCCCGCGGACACGTAGTCGTCGTGCACCTCTCGAACGAGGTTCGGCGTCGTGAGGCAGACCGGGGAGCGGGGGCCGTCCGAAGGGGCGCCGCGCGAGACGAGGAGCGTGCCCATGGCGCCGTCGCCGAGCAGGACCTCGGTCTTCAGGCGCTCGCGGATGTCTTTCTTCATGAAAACGCCCCCGCGGTAAGATTCTATCCGTCACATGAGACTTCTCGTCGTCGGTTCGGGCGGGCGGGAGCACGCACTCGTCTGGAAACTCGCGCAGGCCCCGGGCGTGACGGACATTTTCTGCGCGCCCGGAAACCCCGGCATCGCGAAGCTGGCCACGTGCATTCCGATCTCCGTCGACAACGTCGTCGAGCTTGCGGATTTTGCCGAGTCGATGAGCATCGACCTGACGATCGTCGGACCCGAGCTCCCGCTCACGCTCGGTCTCGTCGACGAGCTCCAGCACCGCGGGCTTCTCGCGTTCGGGCCCAACCGCCTCGCCGCCGAGCTCGAAGGGTCGAAGGTCTTCTCGAAGACCTTCATGAAGAAGTACGCGATCCCGACGGCCGACGCCGAGGTCGTCACGACGCGCGCGGAGGCCGAGCGCGCCCTGAAGTCCTTCGGCCTCCCGGCCGTCTTCAAGGCGGACGGTCTCGCGGCCGGCAAGGGCGTCGTCATCGCGCAGGAGCAAGCCGAGGCCGACCAGGCGCTCAAGCTCTTCTTCGACGACCGCGTCTTCGGCTCGGCCGGCGACCGGGTCCTCGTCGAGCGCTTCATCGCGGGCGACGAGGTGAGCTTCATGGTCCTCTGCGACGGTGAGCGCGCGATCCCGCTCGCGACCGTGAAGGACTACAAGAAGATCTACGACGGGGAGCGCGGCCCGAACACGGGCGGAATGGGCTCCCACAGCCCGTCCGTCCACCTCGACGCGTCGACCGCGTCCGACATCCTCGCGTTCGTCGTCCAGCCCACGCTCAAGGGGATGAAGGAAGAGGGGCGGCCGTTCCGGGGAGTCCTCTTCGTCGGCATCATGCTCGAGAAGGGACAGAACCCGTACGTCCTCGAGTACAACGTGCGCTTCGGCGACCCGGAGACCCAGTCGGTGCTTCTCCGCATGGATGGCGACCTCCTCCCGTTCCTTCTCGCCTCGGCCCGCGGGAAGTTCGAAGAAGGTGTGACCCCGACGTGGCGCCGAGAAGCGACCGCGTGCCTCGTCATGACGGCCGAGGGTTACCCCGGCCCGTACGAGAAGGGGCGCCCGATCACGGGCGTCGAAGAAGCCGAGAAGGACGAGGGCGTGTTCATCTTCCACGGCGGGACCGCGACGACGCCCGAGGGGCAGCTCGTGACCGCGGGTGGGCGCGTCCTGAACGTCTGCGCGCGGTCGCGCGGGCTCTCTCAGGCGCTCAAGAAGGCGCGCGACGCGGCCGAAAAGATCCACTTCGACGGGCGCCATTTCCGGCGCGACATCGGGAAGAAGGCCATGGAGATCCTGATGGAGCGCTCCGGGTCCCTTCTTCGCTAGAAGGCGCGAACCACCGGCGGGGGGCCGGGCTCCTCGAGGAGCGCGAACGCCGCGGCTAAAATGCGCGTCTGGAGCGCCGCGCCGTCCGGCAGACCGAGCGGGTACCCGAGCGCGTACGGGACGGCGAGGGCGCGCGGGATTCCGACCTTCCGCGTGACCTCGGGAAGGGCCGTCACGGACGTCGTCGCGATCCCGCGCCGCTCGAGCTCCCCGGCGATCAGACACACGGTCTGATGGCAGAGGGGTCAAAGCGGGACGAGGAGCACGACGTCGACGCCGTCCGCCGCGAGCAGCGCGGCGGCTTCGGGCGCGGTCTCCTTCACGAGCCGGCCTGGGGCGGAGATCGAGCCCATGAACGAGAGCGCCCGCGGCGCGAGGCTCCCGATCGCGCCCGACGCTTCCATCTCGCGAAGGCGCTCGAGCGGGAACCCGAGGTTCCGATCCTCGCGAAAGCCCGTCTGGTCGAACGCGTCGGACTTGTGCGCGATCCCGAGGGTCGCCACGTCCGTGTCGCGCGGGATCACGCGAAACGACACGTCGCCGCCCTTCTTCTCGTCGTCGAACGGCTGCTGGCCCGGTGCGTACAGGCCGCCCGTCGTGACGAGCGCGATGCGCGCCTTGCCGAGGGCCTCGCGCGGGCGCGCCCATGGCACGGGATCGAGCGTCCGGTACCGGTACGTCGCCATGAAGAGGCGGTTCCGGAGCGTGAGGTCCGAGAGCGTCGCCACGGCCTGAGTATCCTCCACCGGCGAAACCCGCTGCACGCCGCCGCGTAGGAGGCTCATGCCCGCACGGTCCTTCAGACGCAACGTCCCCGCATTCGCGGGCAGGCTCGTCGGCGCCGCCGCGCTGCTGCAGGTTGCCCTTCATGCCGCTTCGATCGGGCGGTACGGGATCTTCCGCGACGAGCTCTATTACCTGTCGTGCGCGAGCCGTCCGGCCGCGGGCTACGTCGACCAGCCCGCGTTCTCGATCCTCTTTCTCGCCGCGTGGCGCGCCGTCTTCGGCGACTCGGCGGCGGCGCTCATGGTCCCGCCGGCGCTCTGCGGGGCCGCGGTCGTGGTCCTCACGGGCCTCCTCGCCCGGCGCTTCGGCGGCGGGCCCGCGGCACAGGGCCTCGCGGCCCTGGCCGCGGCCGTCGCGCCGATCTGGGTCGGGATGACCGGGTACTACTCCATGAACGCGTTCGACGTCCTGCTCTGGACGCTTGCGGCGCTCCTCCTCGCGGCGCTCCTCGAAAGGGAGCCCGGGCCCGGGGCGGAGCGCCTGTGGCTGGGCCTCGGTGCCGTCCTCGCCCTCGGACTCCTCAACAAGATCTCCGTCCTGTGGCTCGGCGCGGGGATCTTCGCCGGACTCGTTCTGACGCCGGCGCGGCGATGGCTCGCGACGCGCGGCCCGTGGCTCGCGGGCGCTCTCGCGTTCCTCGGCCTCCTTCCGTATCTGGCCTGGAATGCGACGCACGGCTGGGCCACGCTCGCGTTCATGCGCCGGGCGGCGGCAGAGAAATACGTATCGTCCTCGCTGCTCACCCTCGCGAAGGACCTTCTCCTGTTCTTCGACCCGCTCGCGGCGCCCCTCTGGATCGCGGGCATCGTCTGGCTGGTCGCATCCCGGGACGGGCGCCGGTTTCGCGCGCTTGGCGTCGTTTTCCTCACGACGCTCGGGATCCTCCTCCTCAACCGCACGAGCAAGACGGAGTACCTCTCGGCCTCCTTCGCGCCGCTTCTCGCGGCGGGAGGCGTGGCTTTTGAGCGCGTCCTCCACCCGGGCCGGAGCACACTCCTGGCTGCCTCATACGCAGCCGTCCTTCTCGCGACCGGGCTCGCGCTCGCTCCGCTGGCCGTCCCTCTTCTCTCCCCTGAAGCGTATGTCGCCTACGCGAGCCGCCTGGGGCTCGGGGCGCCGACGACCGAACGCAACGAGATCGGCCCGCTCCCGCAGCACTTCGCGGACCGGTTCGGCTGGCCCGAGATGGCGGCGGAGGTCGCGCGCGTCGCGCGGACGCTGCCGGAGACGGAACGTGCCGTGGCGCGCGCCTGGGCGCGCAACTACGGCGAGGCGTCGGCCCTCGAGAGGTACGGACGACCCCTTGGCCTCCCGCGCGTCCTCTGCCCGCACAACAGCTGGTGGTTCTGGAGCGTCGCGGACGTCCGGAAGAACGCGCCGCTGACGGGACCGCTCATCGTGATCGGCGGAACGCGCGAGGACCTGTCGACCGTGTTCCGGCAGGTCGAGGAAGCGGCGCGGACGGGCCACCCGCTCGCGATGCCCTACGAGAACGGCCGGCCCGTCTGGATCTGCCGCGACCCGAAGGAGGGTCTCGAAGCGGTCCTCCTCCGGGACCGCCTCTTCATCTGACGCCGAACGTCGCGAGGAAGAACGTGGGCCCGTCCCGGCGCGCGACGCCGTGGTCGGGGTTCGCGGCGAGGTGGCGGAGGACGGCGAAGACGGTCTCGACGTCGGGGTCGGTGAGAGCCGCCGCGATCTTCTCGGCCGTCCGGAGCTCGCCCGGCCTCGCGCGGAGCTCCGCGAGGATCCGGCCCTGCAGCGCGAGGACTCCGGCGGCGGCCTTCTTGCCGGCCTCGACGCCGGGCTGGTGGTATGCGTTGATCCCGACGAGCTGCGCGTAGAGGCCGACGGCCCGCTCGTAGAGGGCGATCAGGATCCCGATCGTCCGGGGAGACACGTCGGGCACGGTCAACGTGATCGAGCCGCGGCCGTTCTCGGCGAGGGCCTTCCGCGTCCCGAGGAGGAACCCGTGCAGGTAGTCGCCCGGGGTCACGTCGGGCTCGACCTCGAGGGAACGCGCGCCGTCCTCGCGGTCCTTCTCGACCTCGAGGAACGTCGCGAAGAAATTCGGGACGCCCTCGCGCAGCTGCTGGACATAGGCGTGCTGATCCGTCGAGCCCTTGTTCCCGTAGACGGCAATGCCCTGGTTCACGACGCGGCCCTCGAGGTCCTTCTCCTTGCCGAGGGACTCCATGACGAGCTGCTGGAGGTAGCGCGAGAAGAGGAGGAGCCGGTCCTTGTAGGGGAGGACGACCATGTCCTTCGCGCCCTTCCCGCCGGTCTCGAGGTGCCACGCGAGCGCGAGCATCGCGGCGGGGTTCCGCGCGACCTCGGGGACACGCGTCGCCGCGTCGCACGCGGCGGCGCCGGAGAGCAGGGCGCCGACATTGAAGCCCTGGAGGGCCGCGGGAAGGAGGCCGACGGCCGACAGCTCGGACGTTCGCCCGCCCACCCAGTCCCACATCGGGAAGCGCTCCAGCCAGCCCTCGCGGGCCGCGACCTCGTCGAGTTCGCTGTGCGCCCCCGTGACGGCGACCGCGTGCTTTGCGAAGTCGAGCCCGGCGCGGCCGTACGCGTCCTTCGCGACGAGCATCCCGTTGCGCGTCTCCTTCGTCCCGCCCGACTTCGAGATCACGACCGTGAGGGTCGCGGGGAGGCCGCCCACCGTCGCCGCGATGCGCGAGAGCTCGCGGGCCATCCCGTCGGGATCCGTGTTGTCGAAAAAGAACGGGCGGAGCGGGTCGCGCGGCGAGCCGAGCGCGTCGGCGACGAACTGCGGGCCGAGGGCCGAGCCGCCGATCCCGACGACGAGGAGGTTCGTGAAGCGCGGGGCGTTCGGCGGCGAGAGGCGGGCCCCGTGGATCGCGGAGGCGAAGTCCTCGATGCGCGCGAGCGTCCCACGAATCGCCTCGGCGATCGCCGCATCGGGCGCGAGCTCCGGCGTCCGGAGCCAGTAATGGCCGACCTGCCGCTTCTCGTCCGGGTTCGCGATCGCACCCTTCTCGAGGGCGTCCATCGCGGCGAAGGCGGCGGGGAAGGAGCCGGTCACGAGCGGGTCTTTCCGCAGGGCGTCGTCCGGAAGACTGGTCTTCGAGAGGTCGACGAGGAGCCCCAGGGAGGGCACATAGAGAGAAAGGGCTTGGACGCGGGGCCAGTCGTGAGCGGACATGGAAGGCCTCCTCCGGGCGCCCCATGATCTCCGATCCGGACGGGGCCGCGTAAACTCGCCGCCCCATGGCAAAGACGACCGGCAAGGGCCTCGCCCTCGGCATCGACCTCGGCGGCACGAAGATCCTCGCGGGTGCGGTCGATCCCTCGAACCGCATTCTCGGCCGCGGCAAGCTCAAGACGCCGTTCGCGGACGGGCCCGACGCGATCGGCACGACCCTCGTCGAGGCCTGCGACCTCGCGCTCAAGGAGGCCGGCGCCGCGCGCGCGGACGTCTCGTCCTTCGCGATCGCGGCTCCCGGCGCCGTGGACACGATCCAGGGCACGCTCCTGAAGGCGGCGAACCTGAACGCCTCGAACTGGAACGTCGTGAAGGCCGTCGGAACGGCGTTCCCCGGCGCGGCCGGGAAGGTCGAGAACGACGTGCGGCTCGCGGCGCTCGCCGAGGCCCGCCTCGGCGCCGGCCGCGGCGCGAACCTCATGGTGGCCGTGTGGGTCGGGACCGGCGTCGGCGGTGCGGTCATCATGAACGGGAAGATCCATACGGGGCACAACCGCAACGCGGGAGAGATCGGCCACACGCAGATCGACTTCCGCCGGGCGAGTCCCGGAAAGCTCGACGGGACGCTCGAGGGCACGGCCGCCAAAGTCGGGATCGCGGCGTATCTCAGGCGCCGGATCGACCGCGGCGACCGGACGGCGCTCGAGAAGGCCGTTTCGAAAAAAGACGTCCGCCTCAAGGGCTCGCAGCTCCGCGAGGCCTGGGAGGAGGGAGACGAGCTCGCGCGCCGCGCGCTCGCGCGCTCGGCCCGTGCCGTCGGGATCGCGATGGCGAACGTGTGGAACATCCTGTCGCCGGACGTCTTCGTCCTCGGGGGCGGGGTCGCGACGGACGTCGGACCGGCTTACCTTGCGGAGGTCCGGAAGTGGGCGGACGCCTTCGCCTTCACGCAGGACCTCGGGAAGCTCCGCGTCGAGCCCGCGGGTCTCGGGGACGACTCCGGGCTCCTCGGAGCGGCCCTTTACTCCCGCGACTGAGTCCCGCTCGGTCCATCTGGCACAATCAGCGTTCCATGAGTTGCACGGGCTGCTCGGTCGGCACTTCCACGAACCCTGGCGGGAACTACGTCGGGGCCCGCCTCGCCGACGCCGAGGACGGGAAAACGACGCTCGTCTTCACGGGCGAAGTGCAAGTCAAGCCCGGCGAGCGGCTCATCGTCGAGAGCGAGAACGGCCCCGAGTTCGCGGAGGTCACGACGATGTCCCCGACTCTCGCGCGCTCGTGCTCCGCGAAGAAAGCCCGCCGGTTCCTCCGGCTTGCCTCGGACTCCGAGTACGCGGACTATGCCGAGCGCCTCGAGCTCCAGCAGACCGCTCTCGCGTTCGCGGACGAGAAGGTCGCCGCGATGCGCCTCGACGTCCACGTCGTGAAGTGCGCCGTCGGTTTCGACAGGCGCAAGCTGACCGTCCTCTACACCTCGGACAAGAAGGCCGAGACGCGCGACCTCGCGCGGGCGATCTCCGACAAGTTCGACCTCCGGGTCGACATGAAGATGATCGGCGTGAGGGACGAAACGAAGCTCCTCGGCGGCATCGGCTCGTGCGGCCTGACCCTCTGCTGCTCGACCTGGCTCAAGGGCTTCCACCCCGTCGCGATCCGGATGGCGAAGATGCAAGGGCTCACCCCGAATCCCGCCAAGCTCACGGGACAGTGTGGCCGCCTGAAGTGCTGCGTGGCCTACGAGCTGGAGGGCGGTATCGAGGCCGCTCGCCGGATGGGCCACGGCGGCGACCGCGACCGACGGGACCGCGAAAAGCCCGCGCCCGCTTCGCCCCCGCCGCCCGTGCCCGCTCCGGCCTGAGTCCGGTTCTCGCCCTTCGGCGCGCTCCGGAATAGACTCCCCACGACTTCCGTTCTTGATCCTGCGTAGACACGTCATGAGGAGTCTCGACATGGCTTCCGCGAAAAAGCCCTCTTCCGGCACCCCGGCCCCCGGCGACGGGGAAGGCCCGTCCGAAGAGCTGGGCCCGCGCAAGCTGATCCGCCCGTCCCTCGCCCACGTCCTGAAGGACCAGGGGGCTCCCCGCCCCGGAGGCGGAGGCGCCCAGCGGGTCGTCCCTCCCGAGCAGACGAACGCGGAGGCCTACTACTACCTCAAGCAGATGCAGTCCAAGACGCCCATCGTCGTGCGCCTCGTCGACGGCGAGGAGCTGCGCGGCTGGATCGAGTGGTACGACAGGGACGTCATCAAGCTGAACCGGGACCACGCCCCGAACCTC
>JBBQDQ010000150.1:0-8180 GCA_038319835.1 Thermoanaerobaculia bacterium
CGACCACCCGGCGTTCGCCCGCGCGCCAAAGAGGCGGGCCCTCCACGCACACCTTCTCGCCCTCGGCCGGCCCGCGTCGCCCGACGAGCTCCGTGTCGCGGGAGGCACGCCAGGGCTCCTCGCGGCGCTCGCGAAGGCCGGTCTCGTCTCGGTCGTCGAGACGGAACGGCGCGTGGACCTTTCGCGGCACGTCGGCGCGTCCGGCGCGGACCGGCGCCCCGTGCCGACGCCCGCCCAGCAGGAGGCGATCGCGGCCATCTCGGATTCCGTCGCCGCCCGCGGGGCGCGGGAGTTCCTCCTCGACGGCGTCACGGGCAGCGGCAAGACCGAGATCTACCTCGCCGCGCTCGAACAAGCAGTCGGGGCCGGCCGGCGCGGCATCCTCCTCGTCCCCGAGATCGCGCTCGCGCCCGCGCTCGTCCGCAGGCTCGTCGCGCGCTTCGGGGACCGCGTCTCGCTTCTCCACAGCGGCCTGTCAGACGGGGAGCGGGCCTCCGAGTGGGAGCGTGCGCGCCGCGGCGCCGTCGACGCGGTCGTCGGCCCCCGCTCGGCCGTCTTCGCCCCGCTGCCGGACCTCGGGCTCGTCGTGATCGACGAGGCGCACGACGCAGCGTACAAGCAGGCCGAATCGCCGCGCTACGACGCGCGGGACGTGGCCCGCGTCCGTGCGAAGGAGGAAGGCGCGACCGTCGTCTTCGGCTCCGCGACGCCGTCCATGGAGCTCGAGCGGGCCGCGCGCGAGGGCCGCCTGCCGCGGCTCGCCCTGCCCGAGCGTCCGGGCGCTCGTCCGCGCGCCGCCGTCGAGGTGGTGGACCTGCGCACCGAGACCGCGAAGGAAGGCGACCACGGGCGCGTCCTCTTCGCGGAGAGGACCATCGAGATCCTGCGCGGCTGCTTCGATCGCGGCGAGCAGGCGATCGTGCTCCTGAACCGGCGCGGCTTCTCGCCGTCGCTCCTGTGTCGCGCGTGCGGCGAGGACTTCCGCTGCCGCAACTGCTCGGTCGCGCGCACGTATCACCGCCGCAACGAGAGCCTCCTCTGTCACTACTGCGGCGACGACATCCACCGGCCTCCGAAGTGCCCGGCCTGCGGCTCGGACGCCCTCCAGCCCGTCGGATTCGGCACCGAGCGGCTCGCCGAGCGTTTCGCCGAGACGTTCACGGGCATTCCGTACGCCGTCCTGGACCGGGACGCCGCGGCCCGGAGGGGAGGTGCCGCCGGCGTTCTCATGGACTTCGAGTCCGGCAAGTCCCAGGCGCTGCTCGGGACGCAGATGGTCGCGAAGGGCCACGACTTTCCGAACGCAACGGCTCTCGCGGTTCTCGACGCGGACGCCCTCCTCTCGTTTCCGGACTTCCGGGCCGCCGAGCGCACGTTCCAGCTCGTGACGCAGGCCGCGGGTCGCGTCGGGCGCGGCGACAAGCCCGGGCTCGTCGCGGTGCAGACCTCGCGTCCGGACCACGAGGCGATCCGCGCCGCCATCCGGCAGGACCACGTCGCGTTCGCGGACTCCGAGCTGCGCTTTCGCCGGGCGTTCCGGTATCCGCCTTACACGCGCCTCCTGCTCGCACTCTTCGCCGACGCCGACCTCGCGAAGGCCCACCGTGCGGCGGGGGAGGCCTTCACCGCGCTCCTCTCGTCGCCCGTCGCGGCAAGGGTGAAGCTCCTCGGCCCCGCGCCCGCGCCCCTCGAGCGCCTCAAGGGCGTCTGGCGCTACCACCTCGTCGTCAAGGCCGAGAAGCGCGAGGCGATCGCGGAGGCGGCGAAGCTTCTCGCGGCACTGCCCGACCCGCCGAAGCTCGATGTCGACCCGCAGAACCTCCTTTAGGGACGCCGAACCTCGAGCACGAGGTACGGGTTCAGCGGCGTGCCGGCGAGCCACGTGAAGCCGGGCACGGAGGTGAGTGCGTAGAACGCCGCGACCGGCGCGCGAAAGAGGCGTCCGTACCAGTGCCCGCCGACCTGATTGAAGCGCAGGCGACGATGCGGCGAGCGCACGGTGACTCGGAGAGCAGAATCCGTCCGCGCCGCAAGACTGCGGATCTCGCTCACTCTCGGAAGAAATCCTTCGAAGGGTGAATGCCAGCGGGCGCCTCCGGCGCTCATCCCGTGCCAGAAATCGATCGGGAACGCACCGTTCGGGAAGTCGAGGTAGAGCGTTCCGCCGGGGGCGACGACCCGGAGCAGGCCCGAGAGGAACGCGGCACGGCGTTCGTCCCGGTCGGGTAGGGGTGCCACATCGTAGAATCCCGACCGCCCGTGTTCCTCCACGCCGACGTGCTCGAGGACGCCAGACGAGATCACGGCGTCGAAGAATCCGTCGGGGAATGGCAGGCGAAGCCCGTCCGCGACGACGAGGCGCTCGCGGTGCCTGCGGGACCGCCACTGCCATTTTCGGAACGCCGACAGGTCGTGGCCCCACGCCTCGAGGCCCGCCTCCGAGAGCGTGTCGACGGCCTCGCCGTTCCCGCAGCCCGAGTCGAGGACGCGCCGCGCGCCGGTCCGCCGGAGGAGGGGAAGGTAGTAATCCTCGATCCGCCGGCCGGCGTTCTCGTTCTCGAAGCCGCGCAGAGCTTCCTCGGAGAGTGAAGACGGGTCCGGGTGGTCGCCGAAGTATCGACCCTCCGCAAAGTCGGCGATGCCGTCCACGACGGGGAACTCGCGGCCGCACGCCGGGCAGGAGAGGGATCCCGATGATTCTTCGAATGGTCCCCGGCAGTGCGGGCAGACCAGCGAACGAACGGCTCCCGCCACTCTCTCTTTCATTCGCAGAATCCCTCCTCGGAGCTTGCCCCGAAAGGCCGGCGCCGTCGAGGGACGCAGCGCGGGCCGTCTGCTACAGTCTCTCCGTGGCAAACGAAGCCCAGTTCGAGGAGCCCCTGAACCGCGTTCGCCGCCGGCTCGACGAGCTGCAGGGCTTCGCGGACAGCCCCGCGAAAGAGCGCGAGGTCACGAAGCTCCGCGAGAAGCTCACGAAGCTCTCCCGCGAGATCTACGAGAACCTGACGCCCTGGCAGAAGACCCTCGTCGCGCGGCACCCGAACCGGCCGTTCACGCTCGACTACGTCCGCGTCCTCGTCCACGACTTCGTCGAATGGAAGGGCGACCGCGCGTTTGCGGACGACCCGGCCATCGTGGCCGGCTTCGGGATGCTCGGGGACCGCGCCGTCGCGGTCGTCGGCCATCAGAAGGGCCGGGACACGAAGGAGAAGATCAGGCGCAACTTCGGGATGCCGCGCCCCGAGGGCTACCGCAAGGCCCTGCGCGTCATGAAGCTTGCCGAAAAGTTTCGCAAGCCCGTACTGACCTTCATCGACACGCCGGGCGCGTACCCCGGCCTCGAAAGCGAGGAACGCGGCGTCTCCGAGGCGATCGCCCGGAACCTCCTCGAGATGGCCGCGCTGAGGACTCCGGTGGTCGCGACCGTCATCGGCGAGGGCGGCTCCGGCGGCGCGCTCGGGATCGGGATCGGCGACGCCGTGCTGATGCTCGAGCACTCGGTCTACTCCGTCATTTCTCCCGAAGGCTGCGCCGCGATCCTCTGGAAGGATCAGGGCAAGGCCAAGGAAGCCGCCGAGGCCCTCCGCCTCACGGCCGCGGACTGCAAGGCGCTCGGCGTCATCGACGAGGTGATCCCCGAACCTTCCGGCGGCGCCCACGCGGACCCCGTCGGGACGATCGACTCGGTCGGCCGCGCGGTCACGCTGCACCTCGACCGCCTCTCGGGGCTCTCCCCGGACGTCCTCGTGGACGCCCGCTACGCGAAGTTCCGCGCGATGGGGGCCTGGGAAGGCGCGTGAGCGCGCGCGCCCGCGCGCCGCGCCTGGTCCGTCGCCGCCTGAGGGCACAGAACCCGGAAGCGGCCGGAAAATTCGCCCGCGAGCTGGGGCTCCCTCCCGCGGCGGCGCGCATCCTCGCGGCCCGCGGATTCGACGACGTCGAGGCGGCCCGCGCGCACCTTTCGCCGCAGCCCGACGGCCTCTACGACCCGTTCGGAATGGGCGGCCTGCCCGCGGCCGTCGAGCGCCTCGCGGCGACCGCGGCGCGCGGCGGGCGCGTCGTCGTTTTCGGGGACTACGACTGCGACGGAATCGGCGCTCTCGCGATCCTCACGACGACGCTCCGGAAGCTCGGCGCGGACGCCCGGCCATTCATCCCGCACCGCCTCCACGACGGGTACGGCCTCCGGGCGCCGGCCATGCGCCGGGCCCTCGAGGAGCACGAGCCCGAGGGCATCGTGACCGTCGACTGCGGGATCACGGCCGTCGAGACCGTGGCCGAGGCGACCGGCCGCGGCGTCTACGTCATCGTGACGGATCACCACCTGCCCCCGGCCGCGCTGCCCGAAGGCGCGATCCTCGTGGATCCGAAGCTGCCGGGGTGCACGTACCCGTTCAAAGAGCTCTGCGGCGCCGGGATCGCGTGGAAGCTCTCGGAGGCGCTCCTCATCCACTCGGGGGTGCGGGTCGGAATCGACGCAGCTGCGCGCCGCCGCTGGCTCGCGTCGCTCGCGAAGATTGCGGCGCTCTCGACGGTTGCCGACATGGTGCCGCTGACCGGGGAGAACCGCGTCCTCGTGTCCTGGGGCCTCGCGGGTCTCGCGGACCCGCGCTCTCCGGGCCTCACGGCGCTCCTCAAGCGCGCGGGCGTTCCCGCCGGACGGGCCCCGTCGACGCGGGAGGTCGCGTTCCGGATCGCGCCGCGCCTGAACGCGACGGGCCGCATCGATCACGCCGCGCGGGCTTTCGAGCTCCTGACGACGCCCGACGCGGCCCGCGCCGAAGCGCTCGCCGACGAGATCGAGACCGCGAACGACGAGCGGCGGGCCGTGCAGGAAAAGCTCGTCGAGACGGTGCTCGCGCGCCTCGAGACGAGCTTCGACCCGGACCGGGACGCCGTCGTCGTCGAGGCGGGGCCCGCCTCCGAGGGCTGGCACCGCGGCGTCCTCGGGATTGCGGCGTCGCGCGTCGCCCAGCAGGTCGGGCGGCCCGCGCTCCTGCTCTCGATGGACGGAGACGTCGTGGCGGGAAGCGGGCGCTCGTTCGGCCGGACGCCGCTCTTCGAGCGGGTGGCGCCGGTCGCGCGGAAGTACACGAAAGAGTTCGGCGGGCACGCGGCCGCCCTCGGCCTGACGATTCCCGCCGCCTCGTGGGAAGCGTTCCGCGCCGACCTCCGCTCCGCGTTCGCGGCGTCGCGCGACGAGGAGGAGTGGGCGTCCGAGCTGGAGGTCGATACCGAGGTCGAGGCTCCCGAGGCCGACGAGACCCTCGCGCGGGCGCTCGAGCGGTTCGAGCCGCACGGCCAGGAGAACCCCAAGCCGCTCCTCCTGCTCCGGGGCATGACCTGGGACGGCCGTGGGCGGCCGGTGGGCGAGGCCGGCCTGCGCGTCGCGTTCGGATCCGCGGGGCAACGCTTCGACGCAGTCGGTTGGAACCTCGCCGGGATCCCCGCATCCGGCCGGGCGGGACGCTGGGACGTGGCGGCGAACCTGGCGGTCGACTCCTTCACGGGCAGGCCCGGTCTCACGGTCGTCGACCTCTCTCCGGAGGCGGCGTGAACAATTTCGCCCGTATCGGCCGCACGGCCGTCCTCGCGCTCGCGGCGCTGTTCGCGATCCTCGTCGTCGTCTCCTACCGGAAGCCCGGCGCCCGCACGGAAGGCGCGACGGACCCGGTCGCCGAGACGCTCGTCGCCGAGGCGAACGGAGCGCGCGACAAGATGCGCTTCCGCGACTTCCAGTACGACGAGACCCGTGAGTCCGAGGGCCGGTACCGCGTGACGGCCTCCGAGGCCGTCCGTTTCGACGACAAGGGGGAGCGGACGTTCCGCCTGAAGGACGTCCTCTTCCAGTCGCAGGAAGCGAAGGAGGGCCAGACGGTTTCGATTCGCGCGCCTCGCGCCGAGCTGGCGGAGGGGTCGCGGGCGTTCCGGGTCTTCGACGGCGTCGAGGTGGCCGGCGAGGAGATGCGCGTGACCGCCGCTTCGTTCCGCTACGACCCCGCCCGCCGCCTGCTCGCCTCGGAAGGGCCGGTCGACGCAACGCGCGGCGGCCTCGTCGCGAACGCGAGCAAGGGCTCCGTCGACACGCGCGACGGTATCCTCGTCCTCGACGGGGACGCGCGGCTGCGCGGCCGCGGCGACGAAGGACGGCCCGTCGAGCTGCGCGCGCCGCGCGTCGTCGTGGGCCGGGACGGGCGGCTGGAAGCGAGCGGAGGCGCCGTCCTGAAGACCGACCGCTTCGTCCTCCGCGGCGCGGAGTTCGTCCGCGAGGCGACGCCGGACGGCAGCCACCTTCGTGCGACGACGGACGCCCGGCTCCTCGTGCCGCCCGACCGCGGACAGCCGCCGGCCGTGCTGACCATCGCGGGCGACGTCCTGGACCTGTCGCTCGACCGTCAGGGGCAGCCCGCCGCATTCCTGGCGAGCGCGCCTGGCGCCGCCCGGCTGGACCTCGCGCCCACCGAAACGTCCGGCGCGCGCCGCGCCGAGGCGCCCCGGTTCGCGGGCCGGTTCGAGCACGGCCGGCTCGCGGAGCTGAACGTGCCGGAGAATCTGCGCGCGGCCGAGTCGGCTCAGGCCGGCGGCGCTCCGGGCTCGGGGCTCCGCACGCTCGCGGCCGGATTCGCGCGGATCACGTTCGGAGCGGGCCTCGGGCTCGACACCGCGACGTTCGAGAAGAACGTCACGGCGGCGGACGGCACGCGCGCCGTCATCAGGGCTCCACACGCGACGCTCCGCGGCCGCGACGACACGGCCGTCTTCTCCGGGGATCCCGGCGTTCCGGCCGACTACCGAGACGAGCGCGGGACGATCCGCGCCCGGACGCTCGCGTGGAACCGCCGCGACGAGCGCATGGACGCGTCCGGCGACGTGAAGGCCTCCTACGCAGGCAGCGGCGACCGCCGCGTCAGCCTGCTCGGGAGCGACAGCACAGCGCCCTTTTTCTCCGAGTCCGACACGCTCCGGCTCTCGGGCCGCACCTCGAAGATCCTCCTCACGGGATCCGTCCGCGCCTGGCAGAACGAGAACGTGCTGCGCTGCGGAACTCTGGAGCTCGACGACAAGGAGAAAGCGCTACGCGCCGAACAGAACGTCCGGGCGTTCTTTCGCCGGGACGCGACGCCGCCGAAAGGGAAGACGGCAAAGGGGAGGAGTCTCGCCGGCCCCGAGACCGTCAACGCCGCGAGCGACGTCATGACCCACCGGGAGGCCGACCGGTTCGTCCGGCTGGAGGGCCATGCGACGATCACGTCCGGGCCCTGGACGATGAATGCCGACGTGACGGACATCCGCCTGACCGAGACGCGCGCGATCGAGTATGCCGAGGCGCGGGGCGCCGTCGTGGTCGAGGATCGCGCCGAGCACCGCCGTGGCGAGGGCACGAAGGCGGTGTGGCGGCCCGCGACGGAGGCCGTGACGCTCGAGGGCTCGCCGGCGACCGCGCTGGACGGCCGGGGCAACAAGTCGACCGGTGCCGCGCTCACCTTCCGGCAGGGCCGCTCGCAGGTGGACGTCGAGACGGGCGGCAAGGTCCCGACGGAGACCGTCCTGCGCCCGGAGGGCTCATGAGCGACGCGAAACCGCTCCTCGAGGGCCGTGGCCTACGCAAGGTCTACCGCGGGCGCACCGTGGTCAACGACGTCAGCGTACGCGTGGAAGGAGGCGAGGTCGTCGGCCTCCTCGGGCCGAACGGCGCGGGCAAGACGACGACGTTCTCGATGACGGTCGGGCTCGTGACGCCCGACGCGGGCGCCGTCCTCCTCGACGGCGAGGACGTCACGACGCTTCCCATGTTCCGCCGCGCACGGCGCGGCCTCGGGTACCTGCCGCAGGAGCCGTCGATCTTCCGCCGCATGACGGCGCTCGAGAACCTCCTCGCGATCCTCGAGACGCTCCCGGGCGACCGCGGCGAGCGCGAGAACACGGCGCACGGCCTCCTCGACCGGTTCAAGCTCTCGCATCTCGCCAACTCCGTGGCGGACACGCTGTCCGGCGGCGAACGGCGGCGTCTCGAGATCGCGCGCGCTCTCACGCTCTCTCCCCGCTTCATCCTCCTCGACGAGCCGTTCGCAGGGATCGACCCGATCACCGTCCTCGATCTCCAGCAGGTCATCCGGGACCTCGCCGCGGCGGGGATCGGAATCCTCATCACGGACCACAACGTGCGCGACACGCTCGCG
>JBBQDQ010000151.1:0-8132 GCA_038319835.1 Thermoanaerobaculia bacterium
TTCTGGCTCCCCGCGGCCCACGCGAACGCGCCGAGCCACGTCTCGGCCCTCATGTCGGGCGTCATGTTGAAGGCCGGCATCTACGGGCTCCTCCGCTTCTCGTCTCTCGTCGACGTGCCCCCGCTGTGGTGGGGACTCCTCGTGGCGGGGCTCGGCGCCGTCTCCGCAGTCGCCGGGATCGCGATGGCGTCGGGCCAGACCGACATCAAGCGGGCGCTCGCGTATTCCAGCATCGAGAACATGGGGATCGTCTGGCTCGGGATCGGACTCGCGCTCGCGGGCCGCGCGCTCTCCCAGCCCGCGTGGGTCACCCTCGGGTTCTGCGGAGCGCTCTTTCACGTCTTCAGCCACGCCTGCTTCAAGTCCCTCCTCTTCTTCGGATCGGGCGGAATCGTCCACGCGGCGCGCACGCGGAACATGGAACGCCTCGGCGGGCTCGCCCGCCGGATGCCGGTCACCGCGATCCTCGTCCTCGCGGGCGCGCTCGCGGCCGCCGGGCTGCCGCTCTTCAACGGATTCATCGGCGAGTGGCTGATCGCGCTGGGTCTCTTCGGCACGCTCCGGGCGAACTCCCCGGGCGGATGGGTCCTCGCGTTCGGCGCCCCGGCGCTCGCACTCGCCGGTGCGCTCGCGCTCGCGTCCTTCGTCCGGATCGTCGGCGTGACCTTTCTCGGCGCACCCCGCAGCCCCGAAGCCTCGGCGGCGCACGAGGCGTCGATTTTCATGACGGCCCCGATGGCGATCCTCGCCGCCGCGTGCCTCGGGCTGGGTCTCTGGCCGGCCGCAGTCCTCCCGGCCCTCAACGCCGCCGAAGGGGCGTGGCTCGGCGGCCCCGTGGATCCGGGCTTCCTCGCCGCCTCGCTGACGCAGCCCGTGCGCGCTCTCGCGGCGCTTGCGCTCGTCCTGGGCGCCTGCGGCGCGTGTCTCGCCGCCCTGCTCCCGCGCTCTCCCCGCAGGGCGCCGACCTGGGACTGCGGTTACGCGGCCACGACCGCGCGCGTGCAATATGGCGCGTCGTCGTTCGGCGCCGCGATCGCGTCGTTGCTGCCGGGCTTTCTCGCGCCGTCCCCGGTCGCCGAACCCCCCGTCGGCGTTTTTCCGGCGTCCGCCACGTTTCGGACGGAGGCCGCCGATCCCTTCGGGGAGAGACTCTACGAGCCCTTCGTCGCGCGCTGGGCCGTCCGGCTCGTGCGCCTTCACCGGCTCCAGAGCGGGCGGCTTACGCTCTACTTCGTCTACGTCTTCCTCACGGTGCTCATGACGCTCGCCTGGTCGGTCCTGAGGCCCTACGTCCGATGACGAGCCTCGCTCTCCTCGCCGTCGCCTCGGGGCTCGTCGCGTTCAGCGGGTTCCCGGGCCTCTTGCTCAGGGCCGGATCGGGAACGGCCCAGCGGATCGCGACCGGCCTGCACGTCCTCGGGTGCACGATCGGGACCGGCGCCGCGGCGTGGGCCCTCGCCAGCGAGTCGGTGACGGCCCGGTTCGCCTGGACCCTGCCCGGCGGTTCCGTCACCTTCTCGCTCGACCGTCTCTCGGGGTTCTTTCTCGTCCCGGTCTTCGTCGTCTCCGGCCTGGGCTCGATCTACGGTGAGGGCTACTGGGCGGAGTCGCGCCACCCCGGGAACGGCCGCAAGCTCCGTGTGTTCTACGGCCTCGTGACGGGCAGCCTCGCCCTCGTGATGGCGGCCGGCGACGCGTGGGCGTTCCTCGCGGGCTGGGAGATCGTTTCCCTCGCCGCCTTCTTTCTCATCACGACCGACCAGAACGACGAGCAGGCTCTCCGCGCAGGATGGATCTACCTCGTGGCCGCGCACGTCGGGACGCTGATCCTGTTCGCGATGTTCACGCTGCTGCGCGACGCGACCGGAGGCTGGCTCCTCGTTCCGTCCGCGGCGCTCGGCTCTTCCGCGCTCCTCCCTCCGATCCTCGTCCTCGCGCTCGCCGGGTTCGGCCTCAAGGCGGGCGTGATCCCGCTCCACATCTGGCTGCCCGACGCCCACGCGGCGGCGCCGAGCCACGTTTCGGCGCTGCTGTCGGGCGTTGTCCTGAAGCTCGGGATTTACGGCCTCGTCCGGGTCCTCTGGATGCTCCCGGCGTACCCGGCGTGGCTCGGCCTCGCGCTGGTCGCGCTCGGGATCTCGTCCGGAGTCCTCGGAGTCGTCCTCGCGCTCGCGCAGCACGACCTCAAGCGCCTTCTCGCGTATCACAGCATCGAGAACATCGGCATCATCCTGATCGGGCTCGGCGTCGGCGCGCTCGGAGTCGCGCAGGGCCGGCTCGACTGGGCCGTCCTCGGATTCGCGGGCGGCCTCCTTCACGTCTGGAACCACGCGGCCTTCAAGTCGCTCCTCTTCTACGCGGCCGGGGCCGTGATCCACGAGACCGGAACGCGCGAGATCGACGCGATGGGCGGCCTCCTCCGGCGGATGCGCTTCACGGGGGCGGCCTTCCTCGTGGGCGCCGTCGCGATCTGCGGCCTGCCGCCCCTGAACGGCTTCGTCAGCGAATGGCTGATCTCCCTCGGGAGCTTCCGGGCGCTCACGAGCGGGGGCGGCGACGTGGGGACCCTCGGCGCCGCCGCGGGTGCGCCCGCCCTCGCGCTCATCGGCGCGCTGGCCGTGGCCTGTTTCGTGAAGGCGTACTCGGTCGTGTTCCTCGGGTCGCCGCGCTCGGCGGGCGCGGCGGGCGACGTGGCGGACGCAAGCCCCTCGATGCGCGTCGCGATGGGGGGGCTCGCCCTCGCGTGCGCCGCGATCGGGTTCTGGCCCTCCGGCGCGACGCGTCTCAGCCGCATCGCCGCCGAGGGGCTCGTCCCCGGCGGAGTGGGGACGCACGCGGGCGCGGACATGGGGACGCTCGGCGGGATCCCGCTCCTCCTCCTGGGATTCCTCGCGGCGCTGATGGCGGCCGTCCTCGCGTGGACCCGCCCGGCGATCCGGACGACGACGTGGGACTGCGGATACGCGGCGGGGAGCCCGCGGATCCAGTACACCTCATCGTCGTTCGCGCAGATGCTCGTCGGGCTCTTCCGCTGGGCCGTGATGCCCGACGAGCATCGCCCGCGCCTGAGCGGGCCCTTTCCCGCGGCGGGCTCGCGCTTCGAGAGCCACGCCCCCGACCCGGTCCTGGACCGTTTCCTCCTGCCGGCCCTTTCCCGCGGCCGGTCCCTTCTCGGCCTTGCGCGCGCGATCCAGGCGGGTCGCATCCAGGCCTATCTGCTCTACATCGTCGTCACCCTGCTGATCCTGCTTGCGTGGAGCGCGGTATGGTGAGCTCGGCCGCCAACCTCGCCGCCGTCCTCGTTCTCGCGCCGCTTCTCCTCGGCGTGATCAATCGGACCAAGTCCCTCGTCGCCGGGCGCACGGGGCCGCCCCTTCTGCAGGCCTACTTCGACCTCGCGAAGCTGCTCCGAAAGGGCTTCGTCGTGAGCGGCACGACGACGTGGATCTTCCTCGCGGGACCGGTTCTCTCGGTCGCCGCGCCGTTCGTGGCGGCGCTCCTGCTGCCGCTCGGGGGGCGTCCCGCGCTCCTTTCGTTCACGGGAGACATGCTTCTCTTCGTCGGCGCGTTCGGCCTGGCGCGGTTCTTCGTCTCCGCCGCGGCGTTGGACACGGGCTCTCCGTTCGAGGGAATGGGCGCGGCGCGGGAGGTGACGTTCTCGGCGCTCGCGGAGCCGGCGCTTCTCTTCGGGATGCTCGCGCTCACGCGGCTGTCGGGATCGCTGACGCTGACGGGGATGCTCGACCTGCGCGCGGCGGCCGCCTGGCAGAAGGCGAGCGCGTCCATCGTCCTCGTCCTCGCGAGCTGGTTCATCGTCCTCCTGGCCGAGAACGCACGCGTGCCGTTCGACGACCCGAATACGCATCTCGAGCTCACGATGGTCCACGAGGTGATGGTCCTCGACCACGCGGGGCCGGCGTTCGGATTCATCCTTTACGGGACCGCTCTCAAGCTCGCCGTCTTCGAGACGCTGATCGTGACGCTCCTGGTCCCCTTCCGGTCGAGCTCGGCCGCGCTGGACCTCGCCGTCTTCGCGGCCGGCCTCGTCGGCGTCAGCGTCGTCGTGGGGCTCGTGGAGTCGAGCATGGCGCGCCTGAGGTTCGTCCGCGTCCCGCAGCTTCTCGTCACGGCGACCCTCCTCGCCGGCTTCGCCGTCGTCCTGGTCCTGAGGGTGCCATGAGAGAAGTCGCCTCCTCCCTCCTGATCCTCGCCGTCGCGATGAACTTCCTCGCGCTCGGCTCCTCCAACCTCAGGGCGTGCATCCGGGCGGCGGCCCTCCAGGGCTTCTTCGTGAGCGTCTTCCCGCTGTTCTTCTCGCCGGAACCGTCGGCCCGCCTCGTGGGCCTCGTGATCGTGGCGGGGATCGTCAAGGCCTTCGTGATCCCGGGGATGCTCGTGAAAGCCCTGCGCGAGGTGCACATTCAGCACGAGATGGAGCCCTATCTCGGCCTCGTCCCGTCCGTGCTCCTCCTCGCCGTCGGGACGGGCGGCGCGGCGCTCTTCGCGGGCCGTCTTCCGCTGACGCCGTCGCACCGCGACCTCCTCGTCGTCCCGGTCGCGCTCGCAACGCTCTTCGCGGGATTCCTCCTGCTGACGACGCGACGCAAGGCGATCTCACAGGTCACGGGCTACCTCATCCTCGAGAACGGGATCTTCGTGTTCGCGCAGCTCCTCCACGAGGCGATGCCGACCCTCGTGGAGGTGGGAGTCCTCCTCGACCTCCTCGTCGGGATCTTCGTCATGGGAATCGTCATGAACCACATCCAGCGGGAGTTCGGCTCGCTCGACACGGAGCGCCTCTCGGAGCTCAGGGACTGACGATGCTGCTGCTCGGCCTCATCCTCCTGCCGCTCTTCGGCGCCCTCGCAGCCTTCGCGACGCGGTCGGCGCGGGTGCGGCCGCTGGTCGTCGCCGGGATCGCCCTGCTTCACCTCGGCGGCGTGCTCGCCGTCAGGACGGGCGACTCGAGCCTCGGAGGCTGGTTCGCCGCCGATGCGCTCGGACACCTGATCCTCGTCGTCGTCTCCGTCCTCTTCACGCTCTGCGCGCTCTACGGCGTCGAATATCTCCGGATCCGCAGCGAACGGCCGAACCTCGTCTTCTGCGTCTGCCTCCTGACCTTCCTGTCGATGACGACGGCGATCAGCGTGGCGCAGCACCTCGCGGTCGTGTGGGTCGCTGTCGAGGGAGCGACGCTCTCGACGGCCGTCCTCATCTACTTCAACCACAACGCGCGCTCCCTCGAGGCGGCCTGGAAGTACCTCATGATCGGGTCCGTCGGGATCGCGCTCGCGCTCCTCGGCTCGCTGTTCGTCGCATACGCGGCGCTCAGCGGCGCCTCGGGAGACGAGAGTCTCCTCTTCGCGTCGCTGCTCGAGCACGCGGGCGGGCTGTCCCGGCCGTGGCTCAGGGCCGGCTTCGTTCTCCTCGTCGTCGGCTACGGGACGAAGATGGGGCTCGCGCCGATGCACACGTGGAAACCGGACGCCTACGGCGAGGCGCCCGGGATCATTGGCGCCCTCCTCGCCGGCGGCATGACGAACTGCGCGTTCCTCGCCCTCCTCAGGGTCTACCGCGTCATGCAGGCGGCCGGCGAAGGAGCGTTCGCGCGCGAGCTCTTCATCGGCTTCGGGCTCGTCTCGATGGCCGTCGCTGCGGCGTTCATGGCGGGGCAGCGCGACTTCAAGCGGATGCTCGCGTACTCGAGCGTCGAGCACATGGGAATCCTCGTGATCGGGATCGGCGTCGGAGGGCTCGCGGTCGTTGGCGCGCTTCTCCACGTCATCAACAACGCCCTGACGAAGGTCGTCCTCTTCCTGTCGGCCGGCAACATCCACCGCGCCTACGGCAGCAAGTCGATCGACAAGGTAAGCGGCGCGCTCCGGCGCGTCCCGCTGTCGGGCGCGCTGTTCCTCGCGGGCTTTCTCGCGATCACGGGCTCGCCGCCGTTCGGGCCGTTCATCAGCGAGTTCACGATCCTCTCGGGCGCGATGACGGGAGGTCACTTCGTCGTGGCCGCCCTATTCCTGGTCTTCCTCGTCATCATCTTCATCGGCATGGGGGCAACCGTCCTCGCCGTGGTCCAGGGGCCGGTGTCGCCCGCGGGCGCGACGACCGACTTCCAGGACAGCTTCTGGAAAGTCGCGCCGATGCTCGCAGCCCTGACGATGGTCGTGGTCATGGGCGTCTGGATCCCGGACGCGGTCTACGACCTCGTCGTCACGGCCGCCAGGACGCTGGAGGGAGCCTCGTGACGGCGGGCGTGACGATCCGGAACGGACGCACCCTGCCTCTCGAGGACGTGCCCCGGCTCGAGCCGTCGGCCTTCCGCGCGTGGCTCGTCGACGGCGTCCGCGAAAAGGGGAGGCGCGTCGTCTCGTACTTCGGCGCGCCCGGGAGTGCGGGGAGCGACCCTTGGGGAAGGGACCTTTCGCTCGCCGCCGTTCTTGCCGACGACCCGAACGGCCGCCTTTCCGTCGCCCGCACGACGTGCGAGGGCGCCTCCTTCGGCTCCGTCGTTCCGGAAGTCCCGCAGGCGCATCTCTTCGAGCGCGAGATCGCCGAGCAGTACGGCGTGGTGTTCGAGGGCCATCCCTGGTTCAAGCCCGTGCGCTTCCACCATTCATATCGCCCGGGTCACGACGCCTGGGGCCGTTCGCCCGACGCGCCGATCCTGCCCGGGGTCACGGAGTTCTTCCGTGTCGAGGGAGACGAGGTGCACGAGGTCGCGGTCGGGCCGGTCCACGCCGGCGTGATCGAGCCCGGACACTTCCGCTTCCAGTGCCACGGCGAGCAGGTCTTCCACCTCGAAATCGCGCTCGGATACCAGCATCGCGGCGTCGAGCGCGCGCTCGTGGGGGGGCCGACGAAGCGGACCCTCCCGTACATGGAGACCGTCGCAGGCGACACGACAATCGGTCACGCGCTCGCGTACGGACACGCCGTCGAGGCTCTCGCGGGCGCGGCTGTCCCGGCGCGCGCTCACGCGATCCGCGGCGTCGCGCTGGAGCTCGAGCGGCTCGCGAACCACGTCGGCGACCTCGGGGCGCTCGCGGGCGACGTCGCGTACCTGCCCACGTCCTCCTATTGCGGACGCCTGCGCGGAGACTTCCTGAACATGACGGCCGAGCTCTGCGGATCGCGATTCGGGCGGGGCCTCGTCCGGCCGGGCGGCGTCGGATTCGACCTCCTTCCCGGACAGGTCGACGCTCTCAGGTCCCGGATCACGGTGGCGCGCCGCGAAGTGACGGAGGCGGTCGAGCTCCTCTGGGAGGCGCCGAGCGTGAGGGAGCGGTTCGACCGGACCGGGGCGGTCGTCCCCGACGACGCGGAAGCCGTGGGTCTCGTCGGACCCGCGGCGCGTGCGTGCGGCATCCAGCGGGACGTGCGCCACGACTTCCCCTCGGGCATCTACCGGTTCGTGCACCTTCCCGTGATGACGGCGCACCACGGGGACGTCAACTCGCGCGCTTACGTCCGCTGGCTCGAGATCCAGCAATCGATCTCGTTCATCCTCGACCAGCTCGGCGAGCTTCCGGAGGACGGCACGGGCGCCCGGACCGGGGCGATGAAGCCGGACGCGCTCGTCGTATCGCTCACGGAAGGCTGGCGGGGGGAGATCTGCCACGTCGCAATGACCGGCGCGGCCGGACGCTTCTCCCGCTACAAGATCACGGACCCGTCCTTCCACAACTGGTTCGGGCTCGCCCTCGCGCTCCGGGACGGCCAGATCTCGGACTTCCCGCTGTGCAACAAGAGCTTCAACCTTTCCTACTGCGGCCACGACCTGTGAGGGAGCTCCGATGCTGAAAGCGCTTCTCGCGCGCGCACACCAGGGGCACCGGACGACGGCGTATCCCGGGGGCGAGCCTCCGGCCCTGCCCGAGCGGTTCCGGGGCGCCCCGGCGCTCGACCCCACGAAGTGCCCGGACGGCTGCCGCTCCTGCGCCGACGTCTGCCCGACGGACGCGATCGCCGGCGGCGGACCGCTCACCCTCGATCTCGGCCGATGCCTGTTCTGCACGGAGTGCGTCGCCGCCTGCCCGGAGGGAGCGATCGCCTTCACGAACGATCACCGCCTCGCGACGCGTCGGCGGGACGACCTCGTGGCGCGCGGAGAAGAGCTCGCGCTC
>JBBQDQ010000152.1:0-8120 GCA_038319835.1 Thermoanaerobaculia bacterium
CCGTCGTGGGCGGCGTCGCCCGAGGACGCCGGGCGTCCGATCAACGCGCGCGCCGAGACCGCGGCCGGGAAGCCCACGTTCAAGGAGCCGCTCCGGCGGAACCGCGCCCTCGTCCCCGCGGACGGGTTCTTCGAGTGGAAAAGGGGCGACCGCGGCCGCGAGCCGTTCGCGCTCCGGCTCCGGTCGCGCCGCCCGTTCGCCTTCGCGGGGATCTTCGACACCTTCACGCCGCGCTCCGGCGAGCCGCTGCGCACGTTCGCCATCCTCACGACGCGTCCGAACGAGCTGGTCGCGACGGTGCACGACCGCATGCCCGTCATCCTCACGCCGGAGGGGGAGGACCTGTGGCTCGACCCGGACGTGAAGGACCCGGCCCGGCTCACGTCGCTCTTCGAGCCGCTCGACGCCGAGGCGATGGAGGCGTTTGCGGTATCGCGCCGCGTGAACGCGCCCGCGAACGACGACGCTTCGGTGCTCGACCCGCCCGCGCCCGAGGCGCGGCCGCCGAAGGAACGCCCGGCGCCGGCCGCGCAGCGCGACCTCTGGGAGAATGACCGCGATGACGATGGCAACTAGACACGCGGGACCTTCCCGGGCCGCCGCGCTGCTCCTCGCGGCTGCCGTTCTGGCTCCGGGGTGCTCCGTCTTCGGCGGCGCGGCGACGGGACCCGCGCCCGCCCCCGCGCCGAAGCTCGGAGCGCAGAAGGCGGCATTGATCGCGAACGGCTACGCGGGAGGGCACCTCGACTTCGGCCGCAGGCAGTGGGAGAGCTCGGGCGACGGATTCCAGCGCGCGTTCTCGTTCAACCCGCTGGACGACATGTCGGCGTACCTCGCGGCGACGGCGTGGGCGCACGCCGGCAATGCGCCGGCCGCACTCGAGTGGCTGGACCAGGTCTGGAGGCTGAACAGCTGCCTCGTTCCGTTGCCGAAGTCGTTCGAGGGCATCGCCTCGGACCCGCGCTTCAAGGACGCGCTCGCGGTGATCCGCGCACAGGCCCCGAAGACGCACCGCTCGACAGTCGCCTTCACGCTCGGCGCGCGCGACCTCGTTCCGGGCGACCTCGCCTGGGACGCCGTCGGAAGAGTCTTCTACGTCGCGAGTTTGAGGAAGCGGAAGATCGTGCGCGTGACGCCCGGCGCCGCGGGCGCGCCTGCGGCGGCTCGCGACTTCGCGGGAGTCGGCCCGGAAGCGCTCGACGCCGTCCTCGCCGTGAAGGTGGACGCCGCGCGCCGCCGCCTCTGGGCCGCAACGGCCGTCGACCCCGCGATGGAGGGGTTCCGTCCCGAGGACTACGGGCGCTCGCAGCTCGTGGCGTTCGATCTCGCGACGGGCGCGATCGCGGGCCGATGGTCGCCGATGACGAAGCCGCCGCACGAGCTCGGGGGGCTCGCGGTGGACGCCGCGGGGAACGTCTGGGTCACGGACGTCGCGTCCGGCGAGGTCCACGTCCTGCGCGCCGGCGCCGAGGAGCTCGCGGTCGTGGCTCCGGCGGGCGCCTTCGTCGCCCCGAAGGGCGTCGCAGTTTCGCCCGACGGCACGCGCGTGTGGGTCGCCGACCTCGCGCGCGGCGTGTACCGCCTCGATCCGGCGACGGGAGCCTCGGCCATTCTCGACCAGCCGCCCGGCCCGTGGCCCGCCGGGCTCGACGGGCTCGTCCTCTACCGCAACGCGCTCGTCGGCGTCGCGGGCAACGTGAGCGTCGGTCGCGTGGGCCGCTGGACGCTCGAGCCCGACGGGAGCTCCTTCTCGGGAATGGAGATCCTAGACTGCGCTCATCCGTCCTACCGGGTCCCGGTGGGCGGGACGCTGGTCGGGGACGACTACCTCTACGTGGCGAACAGCCAGGTCGACGCCGTCGGGCGCGACGGCGCCCTCGGGCCGCCGGACAAGCTCGAGGACCTCGTGTTTCTGCGCCTGCCGCTCGGGCGTTGACGCGCCGCGTAGGTTACGCACGCGGGCCCCTGTCGTAATCTTCGGCCATGAGCCGATTGCTAAAGGGTCTCGTTCTCGTGGTGTGCCTCCTCGCCATCCTGGCCGGCGCGGGGATCGCGGTCCTCGCCGTGAAGAAACCCGCCCAGCGGCCGGCGGAGGCCGGGACGATCGAGGCGACGCCCGCGCGCCTCGCGCGCGGCGAGTACCTCACGCTCCACGTCGTGGACTGCCTGCTCTGCCATTCCGAGGCGAAATTCGACCGCTTCGGCCTCCCGCGCGTCCCAGGAACCGAGGGCAAGGGCGGCTTCGCCTTCGGCAGGGAGTTCGACATCCCAGGCGTGGTCTATGCCCGGAACATCACGCCTGATCCCGAGACGGGGCTCGGAAAGTGGACGGATGGAGAGATCCTCCGCGCGATCCGCGAGGGCGTCGACCGCGAAGGGAACACGATCTTCCCGATGATGCCGTACCCCGCATACCACGAGATGAGCGACGAGGACGCGCGGGCGATCGTCGTGTACCTGCGGACCCTGCGCCCGATCCGCAATGCGGTGCCGCCGAAGAAGATCGACTTCCCGGTGAACCTCCTCGTGAAGGGCGCGCCGAAGCCCGTGGAGGGTCCCGTCGTCGCGCCGGACCCGAAGGCGGACCCGGTCGCCTACGGACGCTACCTGACGATCGTCGCGGGCTGCATCGGCTGTCACTCGCCCGAGTCGCGTCCGGGCCGGCTGATCCCCGGGCGCGAATACGCCGGGGGAAGGGTGTTCAAGGGCCCGTGGGGGCGCAACGTGACGCCGAACCTGACGCCGCACAAGGACGCGTACCTCGGCCGCGCCACGAAGGAGGAGTTCATCGGGCGTTTCCGGTCCTTCGCGAGCCTGACCGGCGATGCGGCGCCGGTCGCGACGAAGGGGCGCAACACGCTCATGCCGTGGCTCGCCCTGTCCGGGATGACGGACGAGGACCTCGGCGCGATCTACGATTTTCTCCGGACGCTCGCGCCCATCGAGAACCGCGTGAACCCCTTTCCCGACGCACCCGATCCGGAGGCGCCGAAGACCGCGGAGAAGTGACCGTCGGTCATCCGGAACGAGGCGAGGATCTCCTCCAGCTCGCGGCGCAGCCTCACGAACGCCCGCGGCTCGGCGGCCACCATCACGCCGTGGACCGTCGGGCCGTTCGGAAACAATCCCCAGAGGAGCTCGACGTCCTGCCCCTCGAGCATGGCCGTGGCGTGCAGGATCCGCGTCGCGCCGCGCCCGGGCAGGGGCGCGACGTCGAGCACCTTCCACTTCGGGAGGCGCAGCGACGATCCGTCGGAGACGCGCGCCACGGCGTCGTCGAGGTCGAGGCTGCCCGCCCCGCCGAGGGTCCACGAGACGACGGCCAGCTGGGCCGGATCCCCCGCGCGCAGGAGGCGGTGCTCGAGCGTCGGGCGGTTCGGGTCCAGCGTGTCGCCGCCGTCCGTGAGCTCGAACGTCAGGGCGCGCGCGGCGTACCAGCGGTCCTTCGGCAGATCGAGCGTGAATCCGCGGCCGACGAGGACGGAGACCGGGCCGCCCCGGACTCGATCGCCCATGAGGACGATCCGCTTGACCACCGGGCCCAGGGTGACGACCGCGGCGGCGGTCGCCGCCGCGAGGACGAGCCCGCCCGCGATCCGTCCGCTCGACATCGTCAGGCTCCGCCCCGGCGCGCGAGGACGGCCTCGGCGATCCGGACCGCGTGCACGCGGCCGTTCTCGATGAAGAGACGGCCGATGTGGCGGCCCGCCGCGACGACTCCCGCGACGTACAGGCCCGGGACGCCCGTCTCCATCGTCTCCGCGTCGTAGACGACGTCGAGGTCGGGGGTGATCCCGATGCCGCACGAGCGGAGGAACGGGAAGTCGGGGCGATAGCCCGTGAGCGCGTAGACGAAGTCGTTCGGGAGGGAAGCCGTCCCGCCGCTGCCGCGCAGCGTCACGGAGGCCACGTCGATGCTCGCGACGGTCGTGTCGAACAGGGCCCGGATCGCACCCGCCCGCACACGGTTCTCGACGTCGGGCTTCAGCCAGTACTTCACGCTCGCCCCGAACGCGTGCCCCCGCACCGCCATCGTGACGCGGGCCCCGTGACGGTGCAGGTCGAGCGCCGCCTCGACGGCCGAGTTCTTCCCGCCCACGACGAGGACGTCCGTACCCGCGTGCGCGTAAGGCTCGCGGTAGGTGTGCGCGACCTTCGAAAGGTCCTCCCCGGGGACGCCGAGGAGGTTCGGCGTGTCGAAGAACCCGGTCGCGACGGCGGCGGCGCGCGCGGAGAACGTTCCCTTCGGCGTCGCGGCCGTGAAGGTCCCGTCCTCCCGCGCCAGCGACGTGACGCGGGCGCTGAGCCGGACGTCGAGCTTCTCGCGCTCGGCCACCTTCCGGTAGTAGTCGAGGGCCTCGCGGCGGGTCGGCTTCGGCCCGGATGTGACGAACGGGTGGCCGCCGATCTCGAGGAGGTCCGGCGTGGAGAAGAAGACGAGGTCGGCCGGCCAGCTCACGAGGGAGTTGAGAAGCGCGCCCTTTTCGAGGACGACGTGCGTGAGACCGCGGCGGGAGGCCTCGAGCGCGCAGGCGAGGCCGACCGGGCCGGCACCGACGACGAGGAGGTCGACGGGATTGCTCACTTCGGAAGCATACGGGAGGAGAATCCGTCCGTGCGAAAGGCCATCCTCGCCGCTCTCCTCGCCGCGCTCGCGCGGGCGACGTCCGCCGCGGATGACGAGAAGCCTGCCGCACGCATCGTGCGGTCCGAGCAGGTCCTGCGGCTCGTCGTCGACGCGTACGTGACGAACGCGAAGGGCGACCCGGTCACGGATCTCGTCGCGTCGGACTTCCTCGTCAAGGCCGACGGCAAGGCGCTCGAGGTCGAGTCTGCAGAGTTCGTCGCGGCCGGCGCGCCCGAGGGGCCCGTCGCCGCCGCCCCGGCCCCGGCCGGAGCCTCCGGGCCCGCGCCGCCGCCGTATCCGCCGGGGCGGCTCATCGTCCTGTTCGTCGAGGGCGACCTCGGGCGCCAGCGGACGAAGGGCCTCATGCGCGTGAACCAGGAGCTGCACCGCCTCCTCGACCGGCTCCTGCCGACCGACCGCGTCGCCGTCGTGCGCTTCGTCTCGCACCTCACCGTCCTCACCGACTTCACGAGCGACCGGACCGTCCTCGAGGAGGCGTTCAAGCTGGGCCTCGGCTCGAGCCGCGACGCGGACGTGAAGGTCTCGCCGTACCCGTCCCTCGTCGCGAACCTCGATCTCGTCCAGGCGCGCAAGGCGGCGCACGTCGAGCGTGGGCTCGAGCTCGTCGCCTCGGCGCTCGCGCCGATCCCCGGGGCGAAGGCCGTCGTCTTCGCGGGCTGGGGGTTCTTCGCGAACCGTGCGCCGATCGAGGGGATCCTGTACGACCGCGCGCTCGGGGCGCTCATGCGGGCGCGGGCGAACGTCTTCACGCTCGACACCTCGGACTCGGACTGGCACACGCTCGAGACGACGCTCCAGGTCGCTTCGCAGGCGACGGGCGGGACGTACGCGAAGACGCACCAGTTCGCGGGCCAGGCCGTCGACCGCATCGCGCGCGCCCTCGCGGGGCACTGGGTCCTCGTCTGCGTCGCGGACGACGCGGTGCCCCAGGCGCTCGACGTTTCCCTCGCGGGCCGCCGCGGAGACGTCGTCGCACGGGCGTACACTGCGCTGCCATGATGCGATCCCGCGCCGCGGCACCGGCCGCTCTTGCCGTCCTGGCCGCCCTGACCGCCGCGATGTCCGGCTGTGCGCCCGCGTCGACCACCTCGTCTCCCGTGACCGCGGCCGCCGCGCCGTCCGCCGCCGCCGCGAAGAAGCGTCTCGTCCTGGTCGAAGCCCGGGGGCCCGGCCCCGAGATCGAGCGCTTCGTCCCGCGCCTGCTGTCGGCGGCGAGCGACCGGGGCCTCGGAGCGATCGTGGACGCACGGCTTTCCGGCGCGCACCTCGCCGACGTCGGCGTCGCCGGCGAGACCTCCGCGGCGTTCCGCGGGGAGTTCCCGGGCGACGTCTACGTCGGCGTCCTGATGTCGCCGTGCACCGTGAACCGGCACGAAGGCCGCTTCTACGACCGCACGAACCCGATCGCGGGCGCGCCGCAGCGCGTGGAGACCGTCGTCGTCACGTACGACGCGAGCTGTACGGTCTCCGTGACGCTCGTCGGCGAGGCCGGCAAGGCCGCGAAGACGTTCGATGTGACGGGACGCAACGGGTCCGCGGAGGTCAGCGCATCGAACACGGAGGCCGAGGCCGAGGCCGCCGAAGACGCGGCCGACCGCTCCGCCAAGAAGCTCGTCTCGATGCTGCGCTGAGGACAGCCGTGGCGGCGCCGCGCTCCCGCGGCACGTTCCTCCTCGAGGCGCTCGTGTCGCTCGCCATCCTCGGGATCGTCCTCATGCTCGGCGCGAGCTTCCTCGCACGCCGGCGGACGCTCGAGGCCGATCGGCGCGACCGGGACCGCGCCGCGCGGGCGCTCGGGAGCGAGTGGACGTACCTCCGGACCGCGTTCCGACAGGACCTGTACCCGAAGGACAAGCGGCCGTTTGCGGGCCCCGGCGTCTTCGTGGACGCGCTCGACGCGCGCGGCCCCGTCCTGAGCGTGCGGCAGACGGACGTCGACGGCCTGTATCGCGTCACGCTCGACGTGGGCTACGGCACGGGCGCGCAGAAGCGTCTCGTCGAGGAGGGGTTCGTCTTCCGGGGGGTCTCCCCGCCGTGAGGCGCCGCGGCTTCTCCCTCGTCGAGATGTGCGTCGTCGTCATGATCGGCGTCGTCCTTCTCTTCGCGCTCCTGCCGGTCGCGATCGGCCTCCTCCGCCAGCAGGCGGGCCTCAACGCGCGCAGCCTCGGGATCGACACGTGGCCCCTCCTCGTCGAGCGGCTCGGTGCCGACGCGGGCCGCTCGTCGGGCGCGCTCGTGTCCCCGCCGTTCTCGTCTCCGGCGTTCCGGCTGCACCTGCCGCCGGACCGCGAGGAGGATCCGGACGTCACGTGGACGTTCGGAGGCGGGACGGCCGAGCGGACGACGGAGCGGAAGAAGCCCGACGGCGAGGTCGTCCGCGCGACCACGACGTGGGACCTGCCCGGGACGCTCGCGCTCGAGCCGGACGAGCTCGAAATCGGCCGGCTCCTCCTCGTCTGGGACGACGGCTCCGGGGTGGAGTTCGTCGCGCTCGCCTGCGGGCGCCCGACGGAACCGGCGCGATGAGGACGCGCGCGCGGGGGAGCTCCCTCCTCCTCGTCCTCGGCATCCTGACGGTCTTCGGGCTCGTCCTCGGCGTCCTCGCGACGGTCCTCATGACCGACCTCGCCTCCTCGCGCCGGCGTGCGAACGCCGCTTACGCCGCCGAGCTCGCCCGCTCGGGCACGGACTGGGCGCGCGGGGCGCTCCTCGCGCGCGGCGGCCTGCCGTCCGCGACGCTGCGCGTCGAGGGCGGGGAGATCGCGGTCGCGACGGAGGAGCTGCCGGACGGCCGGCTGCGCGTCGTGTCCACGGGACGCGTCCGCGTCGGCGAGGCGACGCTCGCGGCGCGGCGCGAGACCACGGTATTCGCGGCCTCCGCGAGAGCCCGGTGAGAATGCGCCGATGTGCCTGATCGTCTTCGCGTGGCGCCCGTCGCCGGGAGTCCGGCTCGCCGTCGCGGCGAACCGCGACGAGTTCTTCGCCCGGCCCGCGGCGCCCGCCGCCTGGTGGCCGGACGCCCCGGACGTCTTCGCGGGCCGCGACCTCGAAGCCGGCGGGACGTGGATGGGCGTGACGCGCGCGGGGCGGTTTGCGGCTCTCACGAACTTCCGCGACCGGACCGCGGCGAAGAAGGTCGGCCCTGCGTCGCGCGGCGCGCCCGCCTCGAGAGCGCGCTGTTTGCCGCGGCTGGTCCCGAGGATCTCGAGGGGCAGCTTCTCTTGCTGCTCGAAGACCGGCGGATCGCGGCGGACGGTGCGCTGCCCCGGACGGGCCTGCCGCTCGCGTGGGAGAGAGCGCTTTCGGCGGCCTTCGTCGTCCTCCCGGACTACGACGCGCGCGAGGCGTTCCGGATCAGCGCGACGCCGAGAGGGTGACGGGGACGGCCAGCTCCGCTCCGTCCCGGACGACGCGAACCTCCACGGTGTCGCCGATCTGCTGCTTCTCGAGGGCCGACACGAGGTCGTCGTAG
>JBBQDQ010000153.1:0-8074 GCA_038319835.1 Thermoanaerobaculia bacterium
AGGGCCTCCGCCGGATGGACGCAGTAGCGTGTGATCCCGACGAGGTCGCCGGCGGCCCCGAGCGCGGCGAGGCTCTCCGTGATCGACGGGCACAGGGACACGAGGCGCACGAACCGGATTCTTCCACGCCCGGCCCCTCACGGGTAACATCGCGCGGCCGCGGCCGGTCCGCGGGAGGAGTTTGCGTTCATGTCCAGCGTCCTGACCAAGACCACAGCGGGGGCCGGTTCGTCCTCCGGCGTCATCCTGAACGACTTTTCTTTGCAGGTTGCCACTGCGAACGGGTCCGGCTCTCAGACGGCGAACAGCGTCCTGATGCGCTCGATCTTCCAGATGGGCGTCCCCGTGTCCGGGAAGAACCTGTTCCCGTCCAACATCCAGGGGCTGCCGACCTGGTTCACGATCCGGGCGAGCAAGGACGGCTACATCGGGCGCAAGCGCGAGATCGACGTCCTCGTCTGCATGAATCCCGAGACGGCCGAGGAAGACGTCCGCGAGGCGCGAGCGGGCACGCACGTCGTCTACGAGAAGAAGCTCGGCCTCGAGAACGCGGGAAAGAAGCGTGACGACGTCACGTACTACGCCGTACCGTTCTCCGAGCTGGTCGTCAAGATCACGGGGGCGCCCGAGCACGCGAAGCTCCGCAAGCTCATCGTGAACATGATCTACGTGGGCGTCGTCGCGGACCTCATGGGGATCGACCCCGCCGAGTCCGAGATCGCCATCGCCAAGCAGCTCAAGGGCAAGAAGAAGGCGATCGACCTCAACGTCTCGGCCGTGAAGCTCGGCCTCGACTACGCGGCCGCGAACTTCCCGGTCAAGATCCCCTACCGCGTCGAGCGAATGGACGCCACGAAGGGCAAGATCATCGTCGAGGGCAACGCGGCGTCCGCACTCGGCTGCGTGTTCGCGGGCGCGACGGTGTGCGCGTGGTACCCGATCACGCCGTCCTCCTCGCTCTGCGAGTCCTTCATCGACTTCTGCGACGACCTCCGTGTCGACCCCGCGACCGGGAAGAGGAACGTCGCCGTCATCCAGGCCGAGGACGAAATCGCATCGATCGGAATGGTCCTCGGCGCCTGCTGGGCGGGCGCGCGCGCGTTCACGTCCACCTCCGGCCCCGGAATTTCGCTCATGTCCGAGTACATCGGCCTCGGGTATTACACCGAGATCCCGGCCGTCCTCTTCGACGTCCAGCGGGTCGGTCCCTCGACGGGGCTCCCGACGCGCACGATGCAGGGCGACGTCCTCCTCTGCTACTTCAACTCCCACGGCGACGCCAAGCACCCCGTGCTCTTCCCCGCCTCGCCCGAGGAGTGCTTCTCGATGGCCGGCGAGGCCTTCGACCTCGCCGAGCGGCTCCAGACGCCGGTCTTCGTCCTGACGGACCTCGACCTCGGCATGAACAACTGGATGTCGGACGCGTTCCCCTATCCCACGGCGCCGCTCGACCGCGGCAAGGTCCTAGACGCCGCGGCGATCGAGAAGGTCAAGGACACGTGGGGACGCTACAAGGACGTGGACGGCGACGCGATCCCGTACCGCACGCTGCCCGGGACGAACTCCCCGGCCGGCGCGTTCTTCACGCGCGGGTCGGGACACAACGAGAAGGCGCAGTACTCCGAGAAGGCGACCGACTACGTGAACAACGTCGACCGCCTCGCGCGGAAGTTCGACACCGCGCGGACACTCGTGCCGAAGCCCGAGATCCAGGACCGCCCCGGCGCCGTGGCCGGCGTCCTCGCCTACGGCACGTCGCACTACGGCACCGCCGAGGGACGCGACAAGCTGGCTGCCGAGTTCGGCGTGCCCCTCGACTACTGCCGCCTCCGGGCGCTGCCCGTCGGCCCCGAGACGGCCGCGTGGATCCGGCGCCACGAGCGCATCTACGTCGTCGAGCAGAACCGCGACTCACAGCTCGTCACGATCCTGCGCGACGAGTTCCCCGAGATCGCAGCGCGCTTCGTCCCGATCCGCCAGTACAACGGCCTCCCCCTCGACGCGACCACGGTCGTCGAGGGCGTCCTCTCGGACCGCGAAACGTCCAGGAAGAAGGGTTGACTACGATGAGCGCCCAGCCCCCCGCCCCCGCACCTGCCGCCACCCCGAAGCTGAACCGCCTCGGCCTGCCGAAGGCCGACTACGAGGGCGGCAAGTCGACGCTCTGCCTCGGCTGCGGACACGACGTCATCACGAAGCAGGTGATCAACGCCTTCTACGAAATGGGCGTGCCGCCCCACCAGGTTGCGAAGTTCTCGGGCATCGGCTGCTCCTCCAAGACGCCCGCCTACTTCCTGAACCGCGCATGGGGCTTCAACGGCGTCCACGGGCGCATGCCCTCCGCGGCCACCGGCGCGCTCGTCGCGAACCCCGAGCTCCACGGGATCGGCGTCTCGGGCGACGGCGACACGGCCTCCATCGGGATCGGCCAGTTCGTCCACCTCGTGCGCCGGAACCTCCCGCTCGTCTACATCGTCGAGGACAACGGCGTTTACGGCCTCACGAAGGGCCAGTTTTCCGCGACGGCGGACGTCGGCGCGACCCGCAAGAAGGGCGACGTGAACGAGTTCGTCCCGATCGACCTGTGCTCGCTCGCGATCGAGCTCGGCGGCACGTTCGTCGCGCGCTCGTTCTCGGGCGACATGAAGCAGCTCCAGACGATCCTCGAGGCCGCGATCGCGCACAAGGGGACGTCCATCATCGACGTCATCTCGCCCTGCGTGACGTTCAACGACCACGAGGGCTCGACGAAGAGCTACAAGTACGCCAAGGAGCACGAGACTCCCGTCCACGACCTGGGGTTCGTCCCGTACTTCGAGGACACGCTGGCCGAGATCCCCGCGGGCGACACGAAGGACGTGCCGTTCCCGGACGGCAGCGTCCTGCGCTTCCGCGGCGTCGGGCGCGACTACGACCCGACGGACAAGGAGAAGGCGCTCCGCACGATCCACGAGAGCCACGGCAAACAGGAAATCCTGACCGGCATCCTCTACGTGAACCCCGCCAAGCCCCCCTTCTCCGAAGTCCTCGGTGCGACGGGCAAGTCGCTCGTCGACCTGCCCCTCGACGTCCTCCGCCCGAGCCGCGAGGCGCTCGAGAGGGTCATGGAGTCGATGCGGTAGGAGCGGCGCTGGTTGCCTAGTCCTTCCGCTCCTCGCGCTTCGGCGCTTCCCGGCGCTCCGCGGGTTTTTCGGCCGGCCTCTCGACGGCGCGCGGCTCCGCGCGGACGAGCGGGTCGGGCCCGGGTTCGGCGACGCGGCGGGGCGCGCGGCTGAACTCGCGACGCTCGATTGCCGGTTCGGCCGCCGCCGGCGCCGGCTGGGGAGCGGCCACGCTCCGGGGAGCGGGCGCGCTCACGGGCGAACTGCCCCGCGCGGCTCCGATCCGGCGTGCGCGCTCTTCGGAGGACGGGAGCGCGTACTCCTTTACGGGCGATATGACGAGTGCGCCGGGAGCCACGCGAGGCGCGGCGACGGACTCGCGCGCTGCGGAGGGATGCGCAATCAGGGGCGTCTCGGAAGTTGCGATCGTCCGGCTGCCTGTCCGGATCGGATCCGGCGGGGGCGCGCCCTCGGCGCCGCGCCTCGGGGCGAGGTCGACGCGACGGTCCTCGCGCATCACGGGACGGATCACGGCCGCGGCGCGGGCGCCCTCGCGCGACTGGACGGTGAGCGCCGCGGAGGCAGCGGGCGTCAACGGGGAACCGCCGTTCTCGCGGATGAGCTCGAGCTTGCGCGCGAACGACGGCGGCGCCGGCGGCGGCGCGAGCCGGGCGGCCACCGGCCGAACGCTCACGCCCTCAGGCGGGCGGGACACCGCCCGGTCCGCAGGGGCCCCCCGGAGGGACTCGCGGGTCGGCAGAACGGGCAGCGGTCCGCGCAGGACGGGCGCGCGTGCGACGTCGCGCACGATCCGCTCGTCGCGCACCCACGCCCCGCGGACGCCGCGCGCGTCCCCGAAGACCGAGCGCTGCACCACGGTCGCGTACGCGCGGTTCGCGTAGGTCACGTTCGCGCGACCCTCCGGCCGACCGGACCCCCGGCCCCACCACGGCACGAACGCGTCGCGCGGCGCGAGCGGGAACCATCCGACGTATCCGCCGCCTCCGATCCCCACGCGCCATCCGGGCCCGCCGCCGACGAACGCGACGAGGGCCGGCGCGTACGAGACGTGCACGACCCCGCGCCCGACGGGAACCCAGCACCAGCGCGAGCCGACGACCACCCAACGGCCGTAGTGATACGGAGCCCAGCCCCAGGGTTCGTCCGAGACCCACGTCCAGCCCCAGGGGTCCTGCCAGATCCAGCGGCCTTCACGGTACGGCGCCCAGTCCGCGCTCACCGAGGTCGGCTGCCAGACGTGCCCGTACTCCGGCACGTCCTCCCAGGTCCCGAACGCATCGAGGTCCTCGGCGCCCACCACGTCCGCGCTCGTGTAGTCGTAGGACACGATTTCGTGCCGCCGCCGCTCCCGGGAGTCGACCCACCGGTCCCACGAGTCGGCGAGCGGGAGCGCGTACACGTCGTACTCGGGATCGTCCAGCCCGCTCACGACCATCAGCTCGCCCGAGCCCAGCGTCACTTCCCCGCCCCCCGCCGCGACGCGGGCCGAGCCTCGCCGCACCGAAACGCGGGTATTTCCGTTCGCGTCGACCGAAACCCGGTAGAGACCCGTCCGTTCGAGAGTGACGGCCGCGCTCGGCGTGTCGATCTCGAAGGCGTCGTCGTCGTCCATCGAAGAGAGGCGGAAGGTCGCCGTGCCTTCCGCGATCGAGTACTGCTGCACGTCCTCCGTGAGGTTCAGGGCCGTCAGCTCGGTGCCCGGTGCGAGAAACGTTCGGAGGCCGGGCGCCTGAAGCTCGATTCGGCCCCCGTTTCCCGTCCAGACGCGGTCGCCGATCGTCATCGGAAGATTCAGGGACAACGCCTGCCAATGGCCCAGGTCGTCTCCACGCTGGAAGGAGCCCTCGCCTTGTACGAACGACACGCGGGCGACGGTCTGGTGGAAATCCTGACCGGCGTCAGGGCCGGCGTCCTGTGCGTGAGCGGCCGAACCCGCGATCAGACCGGCTGCGAAAAGGCTCGCAAGTGCAAGGCGTAGCCCGATGTAACGCATGACACCCCCAAGCGATACGGACCGTCTTCCGGCCCGGACGCCGCCCCTGACAGGAGCAAGCTTCGTACCAGGTCGGGGACGGAGGCCTAGCGCCGCCCCTGAAGCGCCGCCTTGACGCTCTGCGCGCTGCGGATCGCGGTGTTGCGAGCCTTGCTTGCAGCCGCGGCACGCTTGGACTCGCGCGCGTTCTTGGCGCGGAAGTACCAGACCGCCAAGGCAAGGAAACCGAGCGCGAAACCGACGAGGAATGGAGTTGACACGGGCACCACCTGCCAAAGGATAGGCCCGTTCAAGCGGGAAAGCGAAGATGCGCCGGACCCGTCTCAGTGGCCTCCGGATCGGCCCCGGGCTGCCTGGAGCGCGGAGAGCCGCTCGGCTGTCGAACGGGCTTCGCGGCCCGCCAGGCCGGGGCCGTCCTTCAGAACCGCCTTCGCTTCGAGCAGAAGCCGCTCGGCCTCGTCGTAACGGCCGAGGGACGTGAGGGCTTCGCCGAGCAGGCTCCGGGCCGCAGCCGTCCGCCAGTCCCCCTCCGGAAGGGCGCGCTGACGGATCTGCAGCGCCTGCCGGAGCAGGGGCTCGGCGGCGGCGGCGTCCTTGCGCGCCAGCTCCACGCGGGCGAGGTTCACCTCGTACGTGGCGACGGACGGATGCTGCGAGCCGTAAGACGCCGTCGCGATCCGCAACGCCTCTTTGAGCGTTTCGGCCGCTTCGTCGTACTTCCGCAGCTCCAGGAGCGGCCGCGAGAGATTGTTGAGCTTCGTGGCGACGCTCGGATGTCCGTCGCCCAGCGCCTTGCGCGCGATCGCGAGGGACTCGCGCGAGAGCATCTCGGCGGCGGCGAAGTCTCCCCGGTCTCCCGCAATCAGCGCCAGGTTATTCAGCGACGCCGAGACGTCCGGATGGTTCTCCCCGAGTGTCTTCCGGTTGATCGCGAGACACTGCCGAAAGAGCGCTTCCGCTTCGGGCAGGCTGCCCCGGTGCCAGAGGAGCAGCGCGAGCTCGTTCATGCTCGTCGCGGTCTCGTGATCCTGATCGCCGAGAACTCTCACGCGAATCGCGAGCGCCTCCCGGAACAACGGCTCGGCCCGCTGATCGCTTCCCTGGTCGCTGTACAGGCGTCCGAGCTCGACGAGCGAGCCCGCGACGTCCCGGTGCCCGGAGCCGAGGACCTTGCGCCGGGTCGCAAGCGCTTCGACGAGCAGCGGCTCGGCGGCAGCGGTGCTCCCCTTCTCCCGCAGGAGGACTCCGAGGTCGTTCAGACTCTCGGCCGTGTCCGCGCTCGCAGCCCCGAGGACGTGGCGTCGCGTGGCCAGGGCCTCTTCCAGAAGAGGCCGCGCCTTGTCGAGCTCGCCGAGACGCTGGTAGGTGCGGCCCATCACGGACAGCATCCCGGCCTTCAATTCAGGCTGCGAGGCGAGCTCCTTCTGGACGCGCGTCACGCCCGTGTCGAGAAGCCCACGGACGGTGAGCTCCTTCGCGTCGCGGGCGGCGTACGGGTCCGCGCCGGTCAGAAGGCCCGCGAGAAGCTCGCTCACCTTCTCCGCCTTCTGCGCCTGGAGACGGGCCCGGTCGCGCTCCGCCTTGACGCGCACGGTGTAGAAGGCGGTCAGCCCCGCGAGCAGAAGGAACACGGCCCCGGCCGTGACCACGCCGGGCCGGTGCCGCTGCACGAACTTGGCGCCGCGATATGCGAGCGTGTCCGGCCGCGCGCTGATCGGCTCGTGGTGGAGGGTGTGGCGGATGTCGTCCGCGAGGGCTGTGACGGACGCGTAGCGCTCGGCCGGATTCTTCTTCAGCGCCTTTGCCACGATCGTGTCGAGCTCTCCCTCGAGGAGGCGGCGTCGCCCGGCGGGCGCGACGTCGGACAGGCGCCTCGGCTCCGTGTCCACGATCGCGTGGATCATGCCCATCGTCGATCCCAGGGACTCCCCGGCAGGATGCCGGCCGGTGAGCAGCACGTAGAGCAGCGTGCCCAGAGCGAAGACGTCGGTCGCGGTCGTGATCGCGCCGCCGGTCATCTGCTCCGGCGCAGCGTACGCCGGAGTCAGGGCCCGTCCTCCGTCGCGCGTGAGAGCCGTCGCCTCTTCGCCGCCGTTCTCCTCTTCGAGCAGCTTCGCGATCCCGAAGTCGAGCAGCTTCACCTGCCCATCCGGCGCGACGAGCACGTTCGACGGCTTGATGTCCCGGTGCACGATGAGGTTGGCGTGCGCGTGAGCCACTGCGGCGAGCACCTGCAGAAACAGGCGCAGCCGCCCTTCGACGTCCAGCGCCCGGTCGTCGCAGTACCGGTCGATCGGGACGCCGGCAACGTAGTCGAGCACGAGGAAGGGCTGCCCGATCTCCGACACGCCCGCATCGACCAGGCGGGCGATGTTCGGATGCGTCAGACGCGCGAGAAAGCTCCCCTCCCTTTCGAAGCGCGCGCCGCCGGCACGGCCGACGAGGCTCACGTTCAGGAGCTTCACGGCCGCCTGTCCCTCGAACCTGCCGTCGCTGCGCCGGGCGAGCCAGACGCTTCCCATGCCGCCCTCTCCGATCGGAGAGACGAGCGTGTACGCGCCGACCCGCTGACCCGCGAGCGATGCGGACCCCAGCGGTCTCGAAGCCTCCTCTTCGAGGAAGCCCTCCCGGCTCAGCGCGCGGTGCTCCTCCAGCAGGGCCTCCACCTCCGCCGCCAGAGCAGGATCCTCCGTGCGCAGGGATTCCAGCCAGGCTCCGCGCGCGTCTTCCGGCATCTCCAGCGCGCGATCGAGGTGGGGGCTCAGGATCCGCCAGCGGTCCCGGCTGTCCGAGGACACGGCTACGCTCCCGTCTTCACGCGGGTGTCGCCTGCCCGAGCTCGCGGTGCAGGTAGATGCGCGCCTTCTCCCACTGGCGCTGCACCGTGCGTTCGGACACGCCCCTCATCGCGGCGATCTCCAGGAGCGAAAAGCCGCAGAAGAACTTCAGGTCGACGACC
>JBBQDQ010000154.1:0-8043 GCA_038319835.1 Thermoanaerobaculia bacterium
ACGCTCATCTTCAAGGCCGACGTGAACGCGCAGGGCGGCGCCTACGCGACAGGCGTCCTCGTCCTCATGCTTTCCGCCTCCGTCGCCGTGACCCTTGCGCTCTGGAAAGACTCGAGGACCCGCGCCCTCTACTTCCTCCTCGTGTCGGGCGTCTTCCTCTACGTCCTCGAGAAGAACGTTCGCGACCGGCCCGACGGCGTCATCATCGCCTCCTGCTTCATCGTCTTCATCGTCGCGGCGAGCGTCCTGTCGCGCTCGCGCCGGGCGACCGAACTGCGCGTGGAGCGATTCGTCTTTGCCGACGAGGAGTCCGCGAGTCATTTCGACGCGATGCGCGGAAAGAAAGTCGACCTCGTCCCGATGAAGCACACCGGAAAGGAAGAGCGCTGGGAGAAGCTCAAGGAGGTGCGCGAGCGCCATCGGATCGAGGGGCCGTTCGCGTTCCTTCACGTCAGCCTGCGCGACGACCGGAGCGAGTTCGAGGCGAAGCTCGAGGTGCGCGTGAGGCGAATCGTGGAGACGGGCAACTACTTCATCCACGTCAAGGGCGCGGTCGCGATCGCGAACACGATTGCGTTCATCAGCGAGCAGATCGATCCCCGCACGCTCATCCTCGGCCTCACGCGGCGAGACCCGATGGCGCAGGCCCTGCGCTTCCTGTTCTTCGGGGAAGGGGAGACCGGCGTCCTCGTCTACCAGATCCTGATTCAGTACTGGCACTCGACCCCGGAGGACGACGTCCGGCCGCTCCTCGTCCTGGTGAGCGACTGAGAAGGGGGGCTCAGCGGTCGGGTCTGAGCCGCGTCACGAGGACGGAGCAGGGGGCCTTGCGGACGACCTCCTCGGCCACGCTTCCGAGCAGCATCCGGCTGATTCCCGTGAGACCGGCCGTCCCGATGGCGACGAGTCCAGCGGGCAGCTCGGCGGCGATGCGGAGGATGACGTCGGCGGGAACGCCCGTCTCGACGCGCCGCTCGCCGTCGGCCTGGAGGCGGCGCAAAGCCGCGTCGATTCTCTCCTCGGCCCAGCGCGTCATCTCGCCCGTCGCGTCCGCCGAGAGGTCGGTGAAGACCGGCGGAATCTCGAGCCCGTAGCCGAGTGTCGAGACCTGAAGTCCGATGACGTAAAGGACGGTGAGGCGCTTGCCCTCCCGCCGCGCCCACTCCGCCCCCGCCACGACGGCGGGGAGAGAGGAATTCGAGAGGTCGGTCGCCACGAGCACGCGCCCGTCCGCCGGACCGGGCCGTGCGACGAGAACCGGACAGTGGGCGTGACGCACGGCCTTCTCGGCCGTGTCGCCGATCCTGCTCGTTCCCGGAGCGGCGCCCTGTCCACCTCCTACGACGAGGACTTCGGCGTTCAGCTCCTCGGCGCGGCGGACGATGACCGCGTAGGGTGTGCCGGTGTCCACCTCGGCACGGAAGCTATCGACGTTTCGCCCGGTCAGGGCGGCGACGCGCTCGGACACGGTGTCGCACACGCGGCCCTCGAGAGCGGCCAGGTCGAACGTTTCCTGCGGATAGAGCTGCGGGAAGAGCGGGTGATGCCGAAGGGCGTTCGGGAGCACGTGGAGGACGTGCAGGGGAGCGCCGATGCTGCGCGCAAGGGCATCGGCCTGACGCACCGCCTCGTCGGAGCCCTCGCGGAGATCCGTCGCGCATACGACAGGCTTCGTGTCGTTGCTCACGTTTCCAACGTAGGACGCGCGGCGGGCGGCGTCAACCGTGCCGCGAGCTCGCCGTGCCGCACGACGAGGACCGAGCACGGAGCCCATCGAACGACCGTTCCGGCGACGCTCCCGAGGAGGACGCTCGCGAGGTTCGTGCTCCCGGTCCCGCCGATCACGACGAGGTCCGCCGGCAGATCCTCGGAAAGCCGGAGGATGGCCGCGCCGGCCGCGTCGGTCGCGATGACGGCTTCTCCCTTCACGCCGAGCCGGGCGAGAGCCTCTGCGAGCCGTGCCCTTGCGACGCGGCTGAGCTCAGCCATGAAGTCGGTCGAGAAGAGCCCCAGGACCGTCGTGAAGACCTCCGATCCCATCGACTTCTCCGGGTTGACGACATGCACGATCGTCAGCTCTGCACCGCGCAGCCTCGCCTCTTCCGCAGCCATGGTCAGCGCCGGCAGTGACGGTTCCGAGAGGTCGGTCGCCCCGAGGATCTTCCCGCTTCCCGCCGCAGGCCGGGCCACCAGGACGGAACGCGTCGCGTGCTGGACGACTTTCTCCGCGACCTCTCCGAGACGCTTCGATCGAAGCCGCGCGGCGCCGCTCCCTCCCACCACGATCAGGTCCGCGCCCGACTTCTCGGCGTGCGTGACGATCGCGGCGTAGGGTTCGCCCTCCAGGACGCACACGTCTGGCGCCTTCGGGGCGCCCTTCGTCAGCGCGGCGACCCGCAAGGTCAGCTCCCGGCGCGCCCGTTCGAGGGCGCCCTCGATGGCCGCCCGGGCCGCTTCGGGAAGCACGAGGTGGGAGAGGGCGCCGTTTCCGAGAAGCGGATTCGCGACCACGTGCACGACTTCAAGCGCTGCGCCGCGGCGTCGGGCGAACGCGTCGGCCTGGCGGACAGCCTCGTCGGCACCCTCGCTCAGGTCACTTGCGCAAAGAATACGGCGGAGATCACTCACGCCGTCTAGCCTAGCACTCGTGTGGCAACGGGCGGGAGGGGAACGAGGAGCTCAGGTCCGTTGGGCGGCGCCTTCTCAACGTGGAGAAGGAGGCGGTCATGGAGTCGCTGTTCATGGGCCGCGCCGCGCGGTCGGTGCCGCGAAGAGTCCGGTGCGAGATCAGAGGCGCGGCGCCATCCCGAGAATCTCCGCAGCCCGCACACGAGCCGCGCGCTCGATGCCTTCGCACGCGATCGAGCAGATGTTCAGGAGGGCGGGGTCCGCGATTGCGTAGAGAGTGCGGCCCCCCTGCCTCTTGCGGCCGACGATGTCCGAGGACAGAAGGACAGCGAGGTGTTTGCTCACATTCGCTTGCGTTCCGCCGACGTCGGCCACGACGTCGCCCACCGAGGCCTCTCCGCGTGCGAGCCGGCGGAGGATCCTGAGCCGCGTCGGCTCGGACAGCGCGCGGAAGCGGGTTGCGACTTCCTCGCATCCCGCGTCCGTCGCGGGCAGGTACGGAGTGCGGCAGGAGACGCCGCGAACGCGGTCAGTCGCCCGCGGCATGGGTGACGGCGCGCTGGAGACGGGAGGCGACGTCGAGGCCGACCTCGGCGAGCGCCGGGACCGGGAGCAGGCCGAGGACCGAACGGGGGTCCATCGCGCGGACCACCGTCCGGCCGCCCTCCACAGAAATGGTCACGTTGCAGGGCAGGAGGACCCCGACCTCGGGTGCGGCCGAGAAGGCCTGGAACGCGGACGGCGCGTGGCAAGCGCCGAGGATCAGGTACGGAGGCATGTCCTTGCCGAGCTTCTTCTTCATCGTCGCGGCAAAATCGATCTCCGTGAGAACGCCGAAACCTTCTGCCTCGAGAGCCTTGCGAACGCGGGCGACCGCCTCGTCGAACGGGCGTTCCGTGCGGGCCTCGAGAGCGACCGATGTCGGTGCGGGCTGCGTCATGAGGATCTCCTGTCTTCGTGTCGTTTGCGTAGAGGCCCGCCGGGCCCCGGGGTCACCCTCACGTGAAGCGGCCGGAGCCCGGTCCGCACGAGCCCCCGCCGCCGCCCGTCGACGACGCGGTGCTGCCAGACGCAAATCTCGAGACGAGCTTTTCGACTTCCTCGCTCTCGCACTCGGGGCAGGTCACCCCGAGCGCGTCGAGGCCGGCGCCGACGAGCTCCTCGAACGAGGTGCCGCATTTTGTGCAGGTGAATTCGTAAAGGGGCACAGGATCCTCCTCAGGCGTCCCAGGACTCGAGCGTCCAGGTGACGACGTGGGGCCGGGGCGCGGGCCCCGGCAGCGCCTGGAGGGCGGCCCGGAGTTTCGGGACCTCCTCGTCGGCCACGAAAGACATGATGATCGTCGAGGTCTTCGGGAACGCTGCCGAGCCGAGGTGGCGGCCCGACGTCCCGATCCCGCGGGCGTCGACTTCCGTGTAGCCGGCCACGCCGGCGCGCTCGAGGGCCATCTCGACGTCCTCGCGCACCGCAGTGCCCGCGAGGACCATGAGCATCTTCACGCTTCTTCCTCCTCGGCCGGCGGGACGCCGGCGGCCCGGATGTACATGAAGTAGAGCAGCGGGATCACGACGAGGGTCAGGGCGGTCGCGACGACGACGCCCGAGATGAGCGCGACGGCGAGGCCCTGGAAGATCGGGTCGAGGAGAATCACGGCGCCGCCCGCGACGAGCGCGAGAGCCGTGAGGACGATCGGGCGGAAGCGCACGGCGCCCGCCTTCACGACGGCCTCCTCGAGGGGCTCGCCGGCGGCGAGCTCGAGGTTCACGAAATCGACGAGGAGGATCGAGTTCCTCACGATGATCCCCGCGAGCGCGATGAAGCCGATCATCGAGGTCGCCGTGAAGAAGACGCCGAAGAGCGCGTGCGCCGGCAGGATCCCGATGAGGGTGAGCGGGATCGGCGCCATGATGATGAGCGGCGTCACGAACGAGCGGAACCACCCGACGACGAGGACGTAGATGAGGACGAGGACGGCCGCGAAGGCGATCCCCATGTCCCGGAAGACCTCGACCGTGACGTGCCACTCGCCGTCCCACTTGAGCGCGTAGCGGTTCGAGTCTGTCGGGAGCGCGGTGTTGAAGATGTCGAGGGGCCGGCCATCGGGCGCGCGGAGGGCTCCGATCTTGCTCTTCATGTCGAGGATGCCATAGATGGGCGCCTCGGCGACGCCGGCCATCTCGGCGAGGACGTACGTCACGGGCTGCAGGTTCTTGTGGTAGATGAAGGGCGCGCGCGTTCCTTCCGTCACGGTCACGAGCTCGCGGACCGGCACGAGCCGGCCCGTCTGCGACGGAACGGTCGTCGCAAGCAGGCTCTCGAGGCCGGAGCGCTGCGCGCGGTCGAGGCGCAGCACGATCGGTACGGCTTCGCGGGCCGCATCGACGCGGAGGAGGCCGGCGTCCATTCCGTCGAGCGCGATCCGGATCGTCTTGACGACGACCTCCGGGGTCACGCCGGTCCGCATCGCCTTCTCGCGGTCGATCACGAGCTCTACTTTCGGAGCGGGGTCTTCGACGAGCCAGTCCGTGTCGACGACGCCGGGCGTGGATTCGAAGATGTCCTTCACCTGCTTCGCGAGCGCGATCCGCTTGACCGCGTCGGGGCCGTAGAGCTCGGCGACCATCGTCGAGAGGACGGGCGGGCCGGGCGGCACTTCCGTCACTTTGATGTTGGCGTTCAGGCGTCTCGCCGCCGGGAGGATCAGCGTCCGGATCTCCTTGGCGATCGTGTGGCTGTCCTTCTTGCGCTCGTCCTTGCCCGCGAGGTTCACCTGCAGGTCCGCGACGAGAGGGCCCGAACGCAGGAAGTAGTGCCTCACGAGGCCGTTGAAGTTGAACGGCGCCGACGTGCCTGCGTACACCTGCACGTCCGCGACGTCGGGCCGCGTCCTCACGAGGATGGCGAGCTCCCGTGCGGCCGCGGCCGTCGCCTCGAGCGTCGTGCCCTCGGGCATGTCGAGGACGACCTGCAGCTCGCTCTTGTTGTCGTACGGGAGCATCTTGACCTTCACGCCCCGGACGACGAAGAGGCCGCAGGAGAGGAGGAGGAGGACGACGACGCCCCCGATGAGCGCCCATCGCCGCGAGGCGCTCCGGAGGAGAGGCGTGAAGAGCTTCCGGTAGAAGCGCAGGAGGCGGTCTTCGGCGGGAGCCTCGGCGCCTGGCTTGAAGTTCTCCTCGCCCTTGAGGTGCTCCTCGGCGAACTTCCGGACGAGCTTGAACGTGAGCCACGGCGAGACGACGAACGCGACGAGGAGCGAGAAGACCATCGCGGCCGAGGCGTTCACGGGGATCGGGCGCATGTACGGGCCCATGAGCCCGGACACGAACGCGAGCGGAAGGAGGGCCGCGACGACCGCGAACGTCGCGAGGATCGTCGGGTTGCCGACCTCGTCGACCGCGTAGACGGTCGTGAGGCGCGGGTCGCCCCAGCCGAGCTCGTAGTGGCGGTGGACGTTCTCGACGACGACGATCGCGTCGTCCACGAGGATGCCGATCGCGAAGATGAGCGCGAAGAGCGTAACCCGGTTCAGCGTGTACCCGAAGAGGTACGACGAGAAGAGCGTGAGGGCGAGGGTCGCAGGGACCGCGACGAGGACGACGACCGCCTCGCGGCGCCCGAGGAAGAGCGCCATGAGGATCACGACCGAGAGCGTCGCGAGGCCCACGTGGAAGATCAGCTCGGAGGACTTCTCGTCGGCCGTTTTGCCGTAGTCACGCGTCTTCGTGACGGTCACGTTCGACGGGACGACGGGGCCCTTGAGGCCCGCGAGGCGGACGTCGAGCTCCCTGACGAGCTCGACGGCGTTCGTGCCGGGCTTCTTGGCGACGGCGAGTGTCACGGCGGGGGCGTCGTCGCCGGCCTTCGTGAGCATCCAGGCGTACTGCGAGGGCTCTTCGGGGCCGTCCGTGACGGACGCGACGTCGCGCAGCCACACGGGCTTGCCGTTCACGACGCCGATCACGGCCGAGCCGACGTCCTCGGCGCGCCGGAAGAGCGAGCCGATCTCGACGGGGACCTCCGTGTTGCCGGAGACGACGCTGCCGGCCGGGAGGCGCCAGTTCAGGCCGGAGAGAGCGCCGTATGCCTGGACGAGAGAGACGCCATAGGAGGCGAGCCGGTCGCGGTCGAACGCGACGCGGACGACGCGGCGCGGACCGCCGAGAACCGTCACCTGCGCGACGCGCGGATGGCGCGTGAAGTCGGCCTTGACCTCGTCGGCGACCTGCCGGAGCTGCATCGGCGCCAGGTCCTTCGACCAGATCGTGTACGCGGCGACCGGCACGTCGTCGATGCCGCGGGGCACGACGACGGGCGGCATCGACCCGGGCGGCAAGGTGGGGAGGAGCTCGGCGAGCTTCGCGTGAACGCGGACGACCGCCTGGTCGGGGTCCGTCCCGACGAGGAAGCGGACGATCACGATGCCGCCCGAGGGCTGCGACGTCGAGTAGACGAAGTCGACGTTCGGAATCTGGTAGAGCGCCTTCTCGACCGGGGAGACGACGCGGCGCTCGACCTCGCCCGTCGTCGCGCCGGGGAGCGCGACGAAGACGTCGATCATCGGGACCTTGATCTGGGGCTCCTCCTCGCGCGGCGTGATGAGGAGCGCGAACGCCCCGAGGAGGAGCGACGCGACGACGAGGAGAGGCGTGAGCTTGGACGTGAGGAACGCCTTCGCGATCCTCCCCGAGGCCCCGAGGGGCCGGCGTGTCATCTTGCGGCGGAGCGCCGCGCGGGCGGCGCGCCGATGGGTCGGGGTCTCGCTCACCGGGCGGTTCCCTTCGGTTCCGTCACGGGGGCACCGTCGGCCGGGGCGGACGCGAGACCGACGAGGACGGTCTCGCCGCCGGTGAGCCCCGAGAGGATCTCGACCTTGCCCGCGGAGGCAGCCCCGGTCGTGACGACCCGGGTGCGCGCCTTGCCAGCGTCGTCCTTTACGACGACGAGCGTCATGCCGCCGCTCGTGAGGACTGCGGCCTCGGGGACGAGGACGGACGGCCGCACGGCGGTGTCGAGGATCGCGTGACCCGTGAGGCCGGTCGCGACGGGCGCGCCGGCCAGCTCGAGCGTCGCCGTGTAGGTATGGCTTCCCGGATCGGCGCCGGGGGACATCTCGACGACGGTGCCCGCCAGCTCACCGGCGATGCCGTCGACATTCACGTGGAGCTTCTTCCCGACGGCGAGGCCCGACGCGGCGACGGTGCCGGCCGGGACCTGCACGACGAGGCGGCGACCCGTGGCGGACTCGACCATGACGAGCGGGCGGCCCGGCGCCGCGAGATCGCCCGCCTCGACGAGGCGTGCGGACACACGGCCGGCGAAGGGCGCCGGCACGCGGGCCGCCGTTGCGACGGGGGAGGCTGCATCCACCGCGCCTTCGCCCTGCGGGACGGCGCCCGTCGCCTGCTCGTACT
>JBBQDQ010000155.1:0-8034 GCA_038319835.1 Thermoanaerobaculia bacterium
CGGCTTCCGCGCGCTCCTCGCCGGTTCGCTCGTCAGCTTCATGACGGCCGCGATCGCCGGGATCCTGATGTCCTAGGAGAACGACGCACATGGACCCGAAACTTTCGGCCTCCGCGGAGTGGCTCCGCGGGCGACTCCCGCATCCGCCGCTCGTCGGCGTCATTCTCGGTTCGGGCCTCGGCGACTTCGCCGACGGCGTGGACGAGGCGGTGACGATGCCGTATTCGAAGATCCCGGGCTTCCCGGCATCGGCCGTGGTCGGCCACGCGGGAGCCCTCGTGGCGGGCAGAGTGCACGGGGTCCCCACGGTCGTCCTCTCGGGCCGCGTCCACTTCTACGAGGGCCACCCGATGTCGTCCGTCGTCTTCCCGGCGCGCGTCCTCGGCCTCCTCGGCTGCCGGACGGTGATCGTGACGAACGCGGCCGGCGGCATCGACACGTCGTTCAGGTCCGGCAACCTGATGCTCATCGAGGACCACATCAACGGCTTCGGGACAAACCCGCTCGTCGGAGCGAACGAGGAAGATCTCGGACCGCGCTTTCCGGACATGTCGGACGCCTACCGCAAGGACCTCCGTGCGGTGGCGCTGGCGGTCGCGAGGAGGGAGCGGATCCCGCTGAAGAAGGGCGTCTACGTCGGCGTTCACGGGCCGTCCTACGAGACGCCGGCGGAGATCCGTGCGTTCCGGCGCTGGGGCGCCCACGCGGTCGGGATGTCGACCGTCCCGGAGGTCATCGCGCTCAACCAGATGGGCGTCGGCATCGTCGGGATCTCCTGCATCACGAACATGGCGGCGGGCGTCCTCAAGCGGCCGCTCGTCCACACGGAGGTTCTCGAGACGACGCAAAGGGTCAAGGGCGAGTTCGTCCGGCTCCTGACGGCGCTCGTCCGCGCGCTCGGCGAAGGCCGCTCGGGTGCGACCGAAGACGCGCTGGCGCCGCGAAAGGCCGTTGCAGGGGCGCCCGTCCGGAAGGGGAAAGACCGCCGATGAGCGCGCGAGAGCTCACGGGCGAAGAAGAGGCGCGTCTCGTCGCCGCGGCGACCGCGGTCCGCGAGAACGCTTCGGCGCCGTATTCGAAGTTCCGCGTGGGAGCGGCCCTTCTCTCGGAGGACGGCCGGGTTTTCACGGGCTGCAACGTCGAGTCCGCGTCTTACGGGCTCACCGTGTGCGGCGAACGCACGGCCGTGTTCAAGGCGATCTCCGAAGGCGCGCGGTCGTTCCGCGCCGTCGCCGTCGTGACGGACGCCGACCCGCCGGCCTCGCCCTGCGGCGCGTGCCGGCAGGTCCTCTGGGACCAGTGCCGCGACATCGACGTCGTCATCGCGACGCCGCGCGGCGTCGCGACGCGCATGCGCCTCGCGGCGCTCCTGCCTTTAGCGTTCGAGTTCTAGGGGGAGAGAGTGGGGAAGACAGAAGAGAAGACAGAAGAGAAGACTGAAGAGGAGATTCCTTTGAAGGTGACGAAGGCCGGGCGGCCGGCCGTCGCCTCGAGGCGCGCCATCGCATTCGTGTTCTCGCTCGCCGCGCTTATCGCCGCGGCTCCGCCGCTGGCCGCTGCCGAGCCCTCTCACGCGCCTTCCAGGAAGTCCCCGTCTTCCTCGTCATCCTCAAAGCTTTCGCCCGTCGACACCCTCGTCACCGCCGCCCACGTCCTCACGATGGACGGTACGGACCGCGTCTTCTCTCCGGGCGCCGTGGCGATCCAGGCGGGGAAGATCGTCGCCGTCGGGACGCCTTCGGAACTCTCGCGTCTCTATGCTCCGAAGCAGAAGATCTCTCGTCCCCGCGCCGTCGTCCTGCCCGGACTGATCAACACGCATACGCACGCCGCGATGAACCTCCTGCGCGGCATCGCGGACGACCTGCCGCTCATGGACTGGCTCACGAAGTTCATCTTCCCGGCCGAGGGCAAGAACGTGTCGCCGGCCTTCGTGAAGGCGGGGACGCTCCTTGCCTGCGCCGAGATGGTGCGCGGGGGGACGACGACGTTCGCGGACATGTACTACTTCGAGTCCGACGTCGCTTCCGCCGTGGACCAGTGCGGGATGCGGGCCGTCCTCGGCGAGACGTGGCTCGACTTTCCGGTGCCCGACCACAAGGACCTCGCCGAGTCGATCGTCGTGACGAGGGCGTTTCTCGAGAAGTGGAAAGGGCATCCGCGCGTGATCGCGGCCGTCGCGCCGCACGCGACGTTCACGAACTCGAAGGAATCGCTCCTCGCCGCGCGGGACCTCGCGCTCGAGTTCAAGGCGCCGCTCCTCATCCACTTGTCCGAGACGAAGGACGAGCAGAAGCAGATCACGGACAAATACGGGATGACGCCAGCGAAGTGGCTCGAGTCGATCGGGTTCCTCGGTCCGAACGTCCTCGCGGCCCACGGCGTCTGGCTGGACGCGGACGACATCCGCCTCCTCGCGGAGCGCCGGGTCGGCCTCTCCCACAACCCGGAGTCGAACATGAAGCTCGCCTCGGGTGTTGCGCCCGTCGTCGCGGAGCGCAAGGCCGGGATCGTGGTGGGCCTCGGGACGGACGGCGTCGCCGGCTCGAACAACGATCTCGACATGTGGGAGGCGATGGACTTCGCCGGAAAGCTCGCGAAGGTCTCGACGATGGATCCGACCGCCCTCCCCGCGAAGGACCTCCTCCGGATGGCCACGATCGAGGGTGCCCGGGCGATGAAGCTGGACGACCGGATCGGCTCCCTCGAGGCCGGCAAGCGGGCCGATCTCGTGGCCGTCGATCTCTCGAAGGCGCGGACGACGCCGGTATGGAACCTGTATTCGACGCTCGTCTACGCGGCCAAGGAGAGCGACGTGACGCTCACGATGGTCGAGGGAAAAGTCCTGTGGGACGGCGTCCGCGTGACGACGCTCGACGAAGCGAAGGTCATCCGGGACGCGGAGGGGTGGAGGACGAAGATCGCCGCGTCCCTGGCTCCCGCGGCGGAGAAGAAATGAGCCTGTTCGTCCGGACGATCGTCAAGAAGCGGGACGGCCATGAGCTGGCGGAGGGGGAGATCGCCGACTTCGTCGCCGGCGTGACGGACAAGACGATCACCGACGAACAGGCGGCCGCGTTCCTGATGGCCGTCTGCGTCCGCGGGATGACCACGCGCGAGACGGCCGCGCTGACGTTCGCGATGATGAAGTCCGGGGAGACCTGGGACCTCTCGCGCCACGGGTTCGTCGCCGACAAGCACTCCACGGGCGGCGTCGGCGACAAGGCCACGCTCGTCCTCGCGCCGCTCCTCGCGGCCGTCGGGGTCAAGGCCGGCATGATGTCGGGCCGCGGCCTCGGGCACACGGGCGGCACCCTCGACAAGCTCGAGGCGATCCCGGGGTTCCGGACGGGTCTCCCGAAGGCGGACTTCGACCGACTCCTCGACACGGTCGGCTGCGCCCTCATCGGCCAAACGGACTCGATCGCGCCCGCGGACAGGCGCCTGTACGCGCTCCGCGACGTGACGGGCACGGTCGAGTCGATCCCGCTCATCACGGCCTCGATCCTTTCGAAGAAGCTCGCGACCGGCGCGCAGGCCGTCGTCTTCGACGTGAAGACGGGCAACGGCGCCTTCATGGCCGACCCGAAGGACGCCGAGAAGCTCGGGCGGGCGCTCGTCGACACGACGCGGGCGACCGGACGCAAGGCGTCCGGATACCTCACCGCGATGGACCGCCCGATCGGCGAAGCCGTCGGAAACGCGAACGAGGTCGAGGAGTCGATCCGGATGCTTTCCGGCGAGGGGCCCGCCGATCTGCGCGAGAACACGCTCCTCCTGGGAGCGGACCTGCTCATTGCAGCCGGCGTCGAGACCACCCCGAAGGAAGCGCGCCGGCGCCTGAACGCGGCGCTCGCGGACGGGCGCGCACTCGACGTCTTCGCGAAGCTCATCGCGGCCCAGGGCGGCGACGCGACGGTGTGCGACGACCCGAAGCGTCTCCCGCAGCCGGTGTCCAGGAAGGACGTCCCGGCGCCGGAGGCGGGCGTTGTGACGCGCGTCGCGACGCGCGAGCTCGGCCTCCTCGCGATCGAGCTCGGCTGCGGCCGGGCGAAGAGAGACGACCTGATCGACCCCGCGTCCGGGTTCCGGGTGAAGAAGAAGCCGGGCGACGCCGTCGCGAAGGGCGAGCCGCTCCTCGTCGTCGAGCTGGGCGCGAGCGCGAAACCGAAGCCGGACTTCTACGAACGTCTCGCGGCCTGCTACACGATCGCGCCGTCCGGAGCGACCGTCGAGTCCCTGCCGTTCGTCGTCGGCACGCTCTGACGCGCGAGGGGATTTCCTTGGCCCGCGGGTCAAGCGCTCGCTAGACTCCCTTCAGATTGAGTCTCACGGCCGGCACCCGCCTCGGGCCCTACGAAGTGCTCGGTCCGCTCGGCGCGGGCGGGATGGGGGAGGTCTATCGGGCCCGCGATCCGCGCGTCGACAGATCCGTGGCGCTGAAGGTCCTGCCTGAGGAGTTCTTCGGGGACAAGGAGCGGACGGCCCGCTTCGAGCGAGAGGCGCGCACGCTCGCGAGCCTGAACCATCCGGGGATCGCGGCCCTCTATTCATTCGAAGAAGTCTCCGGGCGTCACGTTCTCGTCATGGAGCTCGTCGAGGGCGAGACCCTGCGCGAGCCTCTCCGATCGGGCGCCCTGCCGGCGAAGCGCGCCCTCGAGATCGCGGTGCAGGTCGCCCGGGGCCTGGCAGCGGCCCACGAGAAGGGCGTCGTCCACCGGGATCTCAAGCCGGAGAACGTGATCCTGGCGAAGAACGGCCGGGCCAAGATCCTCGACTTCGGACTCGCGAAGCTCGCACAGCCGCTTGCGGCCGGAGAGTCGCTCTCCGTCGCCGGCACGCTGTCCAACCTGACGGAGGCGGGTGCAGTCTTCGGAACGGTCTCCTACATGTCTCCCGAGCAGGTGCGTGGGGAGTCCGTCGACCACCGTTCGGACATCTTCAGCTTCGGCACGATGCTCTACGAGATGCTCTCGGGGACGAACCCGTTCCGGTCCGCGACGGCGGCCGAGACGATGGCCGCGATCCTCAGGCACGAGCCGCCGCCGCTGGCCGACGCGCCGGCTCCTCCTCCGGCCGCGCTCGGCGCGATCGTCATGCGCTGCCTCGAGAAGAAGCGCGAGGCGCGCTTCCAGTCGACGCTCGATCTCACGTTCGCGCTGGAGGCGCTTTCGGCGGGCTCGGCGCCCTCGTCGTCCGCCCGTGCGCTCGCGTCCTCGGTCGAGGCGCCGCGCCCGCGATCGCGCATGGCCATCGTGGCGCTCGCCGCCGCCCTCGCAGGCGCGGCTGTCACGGCCGTGGTCCTGAAAACTCGCGCGCCGCGGCCCGCACGGGCGCCGGCCATCCGTTTCGAAGTTCCTCCGCCCGAGGGAGGATCCTTCGCGTGGACGGCCGAGGGACGGTCGTTCGCGGTCTCACCGGACGGAGCGCAGCTTGCGTGGGTGGCGAGGGACTCGCACGGCGTGAAGAGCGTCTGGCTGAGGCCGCTCGACTCGCGCGAGGCGAGGCCGCTGGCAGGGACGGAAGGCGTGTCCTCTCTCTTCTGGTCGCCCGACGGGGCCGCGCTCGCGTTTTTTACCGGAGACAAGCTCAAACGCCTCGACCTCCCGTCGGGCGCTCCCGTCCCGATTGCCGACGTTTCGGCGGGCGGCGCGAAGGCAGGGACGTGGGGAGCCGAGGACATCCTCTTCGGGGGAGTCCAGGGCGAGGCTCTCTATCGTGTCCCGTCCTCGGGCGGAACGCCCGCGGTCGTCTTGAAGCCGGATGTGGCGCGCGGAGAGACGCGGGTCATCTGGCCGGTCTTCCTCCCCGACGGCCGGCGGTTCCTGTACACCTCGCGGCACGAGAACCAGGGCACGCTCATGCTCGGGGAGCCGGGCAAGCCGCCCCGCGAGGTGATGCCTCTGATGTCCGACGTGGCCTACGTCGAGCCCGGACTCCTCGTGTTCGTGCGGGAGGGGGCCTTGTTCTCGCAAGCGTTCGACGCACGCGCCGGGCGGGTGACGGGAACGGCGGTCGCTCTTGCGGACAAGGTCCGGTATTTCATGTCGACGAACGCCGCGGGCTTCGCGGTGTCGCGGAATGGAACTCTCTTGTACGTCGCGCAGGAGGACGTGGCCCGGCTCGAGTGGTTCGACCGGTCCGGGCGGACCGGGAGCCGGGTGTCGACGCCGGGCACCTATCTGCAGGTGCGCCTCTCGCCGGACGGGCGCCGCGCGCTCTACGACCGGGCACGGCCCGGACTCTGGACGTACGACATCTGGTCGTTCGACCTCGACCGGGGTGTGGAGAGCCGGGTGACGTCGGACATCGGGAGCGAGTTTTCACCCGTCTGGCTTCCGGACGGCCGCAGCTTCATCTACTCCGCGGTTTCCGGGTCCAACCCACTGCTCTACCGTATGAGTCTTGCGACCGGGACGAGTGAGACGGTGGTGCCGGGCACGGGTTTCCAGAGTGCAGCGGACGTTTCGCCGGACGGCCGGTGGCTCGCGTACAGGGAGCGCCGGGGCCGCACGTTTGGGCTCAAGACGGTTTCGCTGTCCGGACCCCAGACACCGGCGAGCTTCGGTGGCAATTCGACGGCCGGTTTCGGCACCGCCCGGTTCTCACCGGACGGACGCTTCCTCGCCTTCCTTTCCGACGAGTCGGGGCGCAGCGAGGCCTACGTGATGGCGTATCCCGGGCCGGGCGAGAAAACGCGCGTCTCGACGGCCGGCGCTACGTATATGGCCTGGCCGCACGGGACCAGCGAGATTCTGTTTCTCTCGGACGACGGCCACATGACGTCCGTCCCGATACGCACGTCCCCGGCGCTCGAGATCGGACGGCCGGCCGTTCTCTTCACGACCGCTCCGCCCTGGAGCGCGTTCGACGTGACGGCGGACGGGAAGCGCTTCCTGGCAATCGTCCCGGAGATCGACGGGAACCGGTATCCGGCGACCGTCGTCGTGAACGGCGCGTCGGCAGGCTCGAAGTAGCTACCACCCATCTTCACGGCGCCGTCGCCGTTGGCCCCGACAGGGACTCCGCGCGGAAGACGAGGTCGATCGAGCCGATCCTGAAGCCCTCTCCATCGTGCAGCGGGACGGGACCCTCGAGGCGGCGTCCCGCGTGGAACGTGCCGTTCTTGCTTCCGAGGTCCTCGAGAATGGCCTCGCCGCCCTGAACCCTGATTCGGGCGTGGTGCCGCGAGACCGAAACGTCTCCGATCCAGACATCCGCCGCCGGATCGCGGCCCAGGACGTTCTCGCCGTCGGACAGCGGGAGGACGTTGAGCCCCCACACGAGCCAAAGCTGAACCTCGCCCCGTCCCGCGCGAGGAGCCTTCTCGGCGATCACCTCGCCGGCGAACGAATACCCGAATCCGTGATGGGTCATGACGAAGGCCGGCCGCTTCGCGTCGTCGCCGATTGCGGCGCGAACGTCGTTCACGAGGCTCGTCACGTTCGCCTCGGTCACGAGGACGTCCGGCCAGATTGCGTCCATCAGCTCTTCGCGGGAGAGCGCCCGGGGGCGCTGCCGGACGAGGAGCGCGAGCAGATCGAAGGCCTTTGGTGCCAGGTGTACGGGATCCGGCCCGCGTAGAAGGAGACGGGCCTCAGTGTCGAAGGTGACCTCGCCAAATCGAAGGCGCATCGGCTTTCGCCGATTATCGAGCCCAAGAGGCAGATTTGAGGCACGAATACGGAAGGACTCGCGCTCGGCGAAGGAGCCATGTTGCCGCAGTACAGCAAGGCCCTCGAAACGCTCCGCGACGCCCGATCCAAGCCACGAAGGACTCAACCGTCCCGAAAGGACACACACATGCACATGAAGAAAACCATTCTGTCGGCCATCATCATCGCAGGTCTGGCCTCGGCGGCGAGTCCGGCTGAGCTGAGAGCCGACCCCATCATCTACGCGTCGGCGGGATTCGGGACGCAGCTGATCAAGATCGACGTCGCGACCGGGCACGTCACCCACGTCGGCGACTTCGGGGTGTTCGCTCTGGGTCTCGCCATCAGTCCCCACGGCAAGCTGTATACGGTGACCGAC
>JBBQDQ010000156.1:0-7972 GCA_038319835.1 Thermoanaerobaculia bacterium
AGGTCCTGCGCGTCGCGGCGTCCGTCACGGGCTCGGATCTCTGGGCGCGTGCCCTGAGGTCGCCGCGCCGGTACGTCGAGGTGCCGTTCGAGATGGTCGTCCCCTCGAAGGACCTCGGCCTCACGGACGGGCCGGACGAGACGCTCCTCAAGGGCGCGATGGACCTCGTCTTCGAGGAGGACGGCGTCTGGTACGTCGTGGACTGGAAATCCGACGTCGTCGGCGGCAACCTTACCGCCCTGGTCGAGCACTACGCGCCGCAGGTCGAACACTACCGCCGGGCCTGGGAAGCGCTCACGAAGCGGCCGGCGAGGGCCGGCCTCTTCTTCATGGACACGGGGCATCTCGCGTGGCTCGGAGAAGGAAGGAACGAAGAGAAGATGCCTTCGAAGGTGAAGAGGGACGGACCCCTGCAGGGCTCGCTGTTCGGCGAATGAGAAGGGCCTCGCTCCTCGCCGTGATCCTCGCGACCGGCTGCGCGTCGTCCGACTGGGCGAAGATTGAGAGCGTGCCTGGCGGAGAGCTCTACATCCCGAAGGTCTACGCGCCGCTCCTTCCCGGCTCGATCTATCCCGATCGAAAGACCCCCGTACCAGCGAAGGGCCGCCCGGCCATGGTCGTCGTCTGTCCGAAGACCGGCGACTGCCGCACGAAGGAGATCCTCGAGCAGGCGGCGCAGCGGGCGATGGTCGTCCTCGTAAGCCGGGGAGCCGACGCCGCACTCGCCGCGGGGCCCGAGGTCGATCCGGCCCGGACCGGCACACTCATCGTCTCATCCGCTTCGCTCAGGGTTCTCTCTTCCCTTTCAAAGAAATCCCTCTTCCTCTCTCCTTCTCCCGAGCCGCCGGCAATCCCGGAGGGAGCGATCCTCAAGCTGTATTCAGTCCGCCCTTCGGGTGGGCTACCGGACCAGGCCTTCCGCGACGCGGTCGAATGGCTCGCGGGAGAGCTGGGCGCTCGCTGAGACGCTTTCGCAGAGCTAGAATCCCACCCCATGAGCACCCGGAACGAAGGCGCGGTCCGCGCCAAGGGCGTCCTCCATCCGTGGCAGAAGAGGCTCTACACGATCCTCCTCGTGCCGCTCGGCCTCATGGCGGCAAACTCGATCTACCTCGTCGCCTTCACGAAGTACTCGTCCTTCTTCATGGCGATGCTCCTCATGCACCTCGTGCTGGGGCTTCTCATCGCGATCCCGTTCCTCGTCTTCGCCTTCACGCACGGAGCCCGGATGCTCGCGAACATCCGGAACCGCAACGCGAAGATCGCCGGAATCACCATCGTGTGCCTCTCGCTTCTGTGCATCGGGACCGGCGTCACGATGGCGCTCAAGGGCGCCACGCTCACGAACCGGCCGATCTACCTCGCGCACGTCTTCGCGATCCCGGTCGCGCTCGTCGCGTTCATCCTCCACCGCCGCGCGGCCGTCCACAAGCTGCACTTCCGGATGCTCGCCCAGTGGGGCGGAGCCGTCGCCGCGTTCCTCCTCGTGATGGCCGGCTTCCACAAGATGGAGAAGCCGCCGCAGCGCATCGTCAACAGGAACGGCGACACGCAGTTCTTCCTCTCCTCGGCCGAGACGTTCGACCAGGGTCTCCTCGACGCGAAGAAGCTCTCCGCGAACTCCTATTGCCAGGAGTGCCACCCCGACTCGTTCAAGCGCTGGGAGAAGTCCGCCCACCGCTTCTCCTCGTTCAACAACCCGTTCTACCGGCGCGCCGTCGAGCTCATGGCCGACCGCGTGGGCCGCGAAAAGACGAAGTGGTGCTCCGGCTGCCACGACCCGGCGGTCCTGTTCACGGGCCAGATGGGCAAGGCGACGATGGCGACCTTCTCGTACGACCAGTTCGAGGCGCAGCAGGGCCTGACGTGCATGTCGTGCCACTCGATCACCGAGGTCAAGGACCTCCGCGGGAACGGCGGTTACGTCATCGAGGAGAGCAAGCAGTACCCGTTCGCGTTCACGAACAGCAAGGCGCTCAAGGAGGTCAACAAGCTCCTGATCCGCATGGAGCCTTCCCTCCACCGCCAGACGTTCATGAAGCCCTTCATGCGGACGCCGGAATTCTGCGCGACGTGCCACAAGGTCAGCCTCCTTCCGCCGCTCAACGAGTACCGCTGGATGCGCGGCCAGAACCACTACGACAGCTGGTACGACTCCGGCGTGTCCGGGAACAACGTCCGCTCGTTCTACGACCCCCCGAAGCCCAAGGCGTGCCGCGACTGCCACCTCCCGCTCATGCCCTCGCAGGAGTTCGGCAACCAGGCGGGGATGCTCCACGACCACCTCTTCCCCGCCGCGAACACGGCCCTTCCGGCGATTCGGGGAGACAAGGAGACCGTTGAAGACATTCGTAGAAAGGTATTGGTCGGCTCGCTCTCGATCGATCTTTTCGCGTTGAAGCGCGGTGACGACGTCGTGCCGCTGGGTCCTTCCCTGCCCGTTCTCCGTCCGGGCGAGACGGTCGACGTCGAGGTCGTCGTCCGTACCCGCACGCTCGGCCATCCGTACACGAACGGGACGTCCGACAGCAACGAGACGTGGGTCGCGTTCAAGGCCGACAACGGACCTCGCTCCGTGATGGCGTCGGGCACGCTCGACGCGAACGGGCGCCTCGACCCGGCCGCCGACAAGATTTCGCAGGCGGCGATCGCACACGACGGAAGCCTCATGGACCGCCGCCAGCCGCAGGACATCCACGTCCCGCTCTACAACAACTTCATCCCGCCGGGCGCCGCACGTACGGTTCATTACCGCTTCACCGTGCCGAAGGACGCTGCCGGGACCGTCACGCTCACGGCCGCGCTCGACTACCGGAAGTTCACGCGCGACTACTCGATCTTCGTGGGCGGGCCGAACGCCCCGGAGATCCCCGTCACGCGCGTCGCCGCCGACTCCGTGACGCTGCCCGTCGCCCCTGCGCCCGCGGCGACCCTCGCGGCGGACGTCAAGCGCGGCAACCCCGACTGGCCCGAGAAGCAGTGGATTCGGTGGAACGACTACGGGATCGGGCTCCTCCTCCAGGGCGACCTCAAGGGCGCCTCGGCGGCGTTCCGGAAGGTGACGGACCTCGCGAAGGACAAGCCGGACGGCCCCGTGAACCTCGCGCGCTGCAAGGTGCAGGAGGGCGACCTGCCTGCCGCCAAGGCCGCGCTCGCCGAGGCCGAGCAGCGTCGGCCGGGCTGGGGCAAGACGCAGTACTTCCGCGCCCTCGTCTCGAAGGAGGAGGGCCGGCTCGACGACGCGCTCGCCGACCTCGACCGCGTCCTCGCGAAATTCCCGAAGGACCGCGTGGTCCTGAACCAGAAGGTGCGCGCGCTGTACCTCGCGGGCCGGTACGCGGACGCGCTGCCTCCCATCGACGCCGTTCTCGCGATCGACGGCGAGGACCTCGCGGCCCACTACAACGCGATGCTCTGCCTGAAGGCCCTCGGGCGCTCGGAGGAGGCCGCCGCCGAGGAGAAGTGGTACCGGTTCTTCAAGGACGACGAGTCGGCGCGCGCGGTGCTCGCGGAGTACCGCATCGCCCACCCGCTCGAGAACCGCGAGTCCCTGCCCGTGCATGTTCACGACGACGCCCAACCCGCGAAGGCCGAGCCGCCCCCGTGGCTTGCGGAGATCGGCCCGAAGGGCTACGAGTACAAGGGCTACGCGCCCAAGGGCGAGATGGTCCTGAAGGACGACCGTCCCGAGGGTGCGCCTCGCCCCTTCGCGCGGCCCCAGCCGCCGTCGAAGCAGGCGGGCGACAAGAAGGGCCCGGGCGTCCCGGTCGCGGCCGCGATCGCACCCTGACTGTCAGCGCGCGGCGGGGCCCGACGCCCGCGCCGCGCGCCGGCGCAGGATCGCCGCGAGGGCGATCCCTCCCGCGCACCAGACGCCGATCGCGACCTGCCAGAGATCGCCGTCGACGTCGGCGTGGGCGCCGAGAAGCTCGCGGAGGGCGGGCACGAGAAACCAAAGCGCCACGACCGCGGCGATCGCCGAGGCCCAGAGCGGCGGGACGAGCCGCCACGGATCCTCGCCGGCGGGGCGGTTCCTCGCGATCCGCGGGCACGCGATGCCCGCGACGAGAGGGGCGAGAACGATCAGCGCGACGGCCGCGAACGGCACCTCGTACCAGACCTTCCAGAACCAGCCCGCGAAGCCCGACGGTGCCACGTCGCCGAGTGCGTTCATCGCGGCGTGCGACGACGCGTCGGGCGGAGATCGGCGGGCGAGCTTCACGAGGGCGGGCACGGCCGGAGCCGCCGCCATCCCGATGTCGCCGAGCGCGAGTGCCGCCTGCTGCCGGACGCGCTCCGTGTCGTGCTCGAGCAGGCTCGCGAGGAGCGGGACGGCAGGAGCGCCGACGAGGCCGAGCATGTACGAGGCCGGAGTCCGCCCCGTCCAGTGCTGGAAGCGCTCGACGACGACTTCCCGGACGACGGTCTCCGGCGTGGACGCCATCGCCTGACGGAAGGCAGCAGCCGCCTTTCCGCTCGGGCCCTCGTCGAGGAACTTGCCGAGAGCGTCCGCCGAGAGCGGCGCTCCCCCTTTCCCCGGAGCCGTCTTCCCGATCACTGCCCCCTCGGCCAGGCCCAGCAGCATGAGAAGAGCGAAATACGGGGTCCAGACCGCAAACCAGGGCCTGGCCTCCACGGACTGAGGGCGCCGCGCACGCGCGGGCTTCGAAGCGGGCGTTTCACGCGGCATCGGGCTTCCCTCCCACGGAAGACGGCGGAATCCGCACGTCAGCATAGATTGCGGCGACAATATCGGCGCCATGCAGATTCACACGCTCGATCTCGAGTTCTTCCGCGGCGAGACGATCGCCGCCTATCTCGTCGAATCCGGCGGCCACCTCGCCCTGATCGAGACGGGGCCCGACTCCACGTGGCCTCACCTGGTGGCCGCGCTCGCGAAGCACGGCGCGAAGCCCTCCGACGTGAAGGACGTCCTCGTGACCCACATTCACCTCGACCATGCCGGCGCCGCCTGGCGGCTCGCCCGCGCCGGCGCGAACGTGTGGGTCCATCCCCGCGGCGCCCCGCACATGGCCGACCCCTCGAAGCTCCTCGCTTCCGCGAAACGGATTTACAAGGAGCAGATGGATACTCTGTGGGGCACCCTCGAACCGATCCCCGCCGACCGCCTCAAGGTCACGGAGGACGGGGTCGACATCCCGGTCGGCAGCGCGTGGATCCGCGTGATCGAGACGCCCGGCCACGCGATCCACCACAACGCATACCTCCTCGACGGAAACGTCTTCACGGGCGACGTGGGGGGCGTCGCGATCGGCGACGGCCCGAACCTCCCGCCGACGCCGCCGCCCGACATCGACCTCCCGACCTGGGCGCGCTCGCTCGAGCGGATCAAGGCCGCCCGGCCGGACGCTTTCTATCCGACCCACTTCGGGCGCCACGGCGACGTCGCCCACCGGCTCGAGGAGATGTTCGACGAGCTGCAGGCCTGGGCGGCGTTCATCCGCGCCCGTCTCGACGAAGGCAAGGAAGAGCCCGCGATCGTGCCTGAATTCGAGGTGTGGCTGACGAACCGACTCGTCGCGAAGGGCGTCGACTCGTCCGGGCTCGAGGCCTACCGGACCGCGCTCCCGTTCGCGATGAACGTCACCGGCCTCGTTCGCTACTGGAGAACCGCCGGGAAGGCCGCGTGACCGTCGCCCTCGCGGTGACATGAAGGCCTTTACATCCCCGACGCCGGCTTGAGGTCGATCGTCGGCCTCGGCTCGTAGCGCAGAAGGAAGCCGTTCACGCTCTCCTGCTGTGAGGCCTTGAACGCCGCGCGGAGCTGGATCTGCTCGAGCGATTGGGCGAGATAGCGCGGGCCGCCCATGTACTTCGGGGACTTGTCCTTGAAGAAGGCCTCGACCTCGGCCCGCTTCTCCGCGTCGCTGAATCCCGACGCGAGCGACGGGAAGCGCGCCGGCGACTCGCGCGGGAGACGCGCGACGATCCGGCCGAAGTTTGTCCGAAGGAACGCCCACGCCTCCGGCCGCGTCTCGCGGCTCGAGAACGCCTCGCGGAGGATCACGGAGGTCTCGCGGGCATCGAACTCGCCCGAAACGGTCAGGTTCAGAGCGGCCGGCACGACCGTCGGGTCGCGGAAGAGCCCGAGCGCACCGAGAAGGCGCGTGCGCTCGCGGCGATCCGTCGCCTTGCGCGCCTCGCCGAGATACGCCTGGAAGAGATCCATGTCGCCGTGCCGCGCGGCCACGTCGAGGACCTCGGACGCGAGGAGCGGGTCGACCGCCTTGCGGTCCTTCAGCCAGGCCCTGGCGAGGCCGTTCGCCTCGGCCACGAGAGCCGGCTCGTCGCCCTCGTTCGCGACGAACGGGACGAGCGAGGCGCGCAGGAGCTGCGTGTCCTCGTCGTCGCCCTTCTTCCCGGACCAACCGAGCGCCCGGGCACGCGCCCCGAAGACCTCGCTCACGAACCGTCGGTAGCGCGGCCGCATCTCGTCCGAGACGAGCAGGTCGCGCGGCGCGGCCGCGATCTTCTGGACGGACTCCGCGACGGGGCGGTCCGGGTCGTTCGCGAACGCGGGAACCAGCGCGAGGGCGGTCGCCATCGGGACGTCGCCGCTCCGGGCGAGAGCCGCGACGTCGGACAGCGTCGAGACGCGTTCGCCTGCCGTCAGGTGCTTGCCGCCGTCCGCGAGGACCTTGCCGAGCAGGCTCCCCTTGTAGAGCACGCGGTAGTAGCCGTCCCCGGCGTTCGCGAGGACGCGCGCGGGGCACGCGCCTGGAAGGTCGAGCACGCCCGCTGGCTCCTTGAGGAGCGTGCAGGTCGCCGCGGACCCGGGATCGCCCGTGCGCGCGCAGACCGGCACGTGCCACGTCTGCTGAGTCGAGCCGGTGGATCCCGTGGGCAGGAACCTCTTCTGCGAGAGATTCAGCTTCGGCGCGCCGCTCCCGCAGACGAGCTCGACCGTCACGAGCGGAACGCCCGGCTGGTCGAGGAACGAGCGGAACGCCGACACGACGGCGGGATTTTTCGTCCCCTCCGCGATCGCCGCGACGAAGTCGTCGGCCGTTGCGGCGCGCCAGGCCCAGGTCTTCAGATAGTGCTGGATGCCCTTCCGGAAGCCCTCCTCCCCGACCCAGCCCTCGAACATCCCGATGACCGCTGCGCCCTTCTGGTAGGTGATGCCGTCGAAGGCGCTCACGATGTCGTCGTTGCCTGCGATCGGCTGGCGGATGCGCCGCGCCGTCACGAGCGAGTCCTGGTCCATCACGGCCGTCCGCGAGCCGGCGCGCTGCACAGCCCAGCTCCACTCGGGTTTCCAGCGGTCGACGATCTTGGAGGCCATCCACGTCGCGAACGCCTCGTTCAGCCAGATGTCGTCCCACCATGCGGTCGTGACGTAATCTCCGAACCACTGGTGCGCCGTCTCGTGCGCGCAGACGCTCGCGTACGCGCGGCGGAAGCGGATCGTCTCGTCGGCCGGTTTCGCGAGGAGAAGGCTCGAGGAATACGTCACGAGCCCCGCGTTCTCCATGGCACCGAAGCCCACGGTCTGCGGGATCACGAGGTGGTCGAGCTTCTCGTACGGGTAGGGGATGTCGAAGTACTTCTCGAGGACCTCGAGGATGGGCCCCGTCGACTCGGCGGCCCAGCGCGCGTCCGCGGCCCGGCCCTTCGGTACGATCATGCGGATCACGGTCCTGTTACGGCCCGCGGTTCCCGCCGGGACGACGTCGAAGGGCCCGACGCCGAACGCGACGAGGTAGCTCGGGAGGGGCTTCGTCTCGGCGAAGACGTACGCGTGGCCGCCGTCCGGGTCCGCCCTTTCGGAGAAAACGCGCGTGTTCGAGACCGCGATCGCGCCCTTCGGGGCGTGGATCGTCAGCTGCCACGGCGTCTTGAACGACGGCTCGTCGAAGCACGGGAACGCGCGGCGGGCGTAAATCGGCTCGAAGTGGCTGAAGGCGTACCAGTCGGCTCCGTCTTTCTGACGGAAAATGCTCTCGGGGTC
>JBBQDQ010000157.1:0-7932 GCA_038319835.1 Thermoanaerobaculia bacterium
CAGGAGGATGATCGCGCGCGACCCGTTCCGTCCGAGGAGCGTGCGGTCGGGCATCCGGGCGAGCGCGTCGTAAAACGCGGTCCGCCCCTGCGGCGTCACGGCGTCGACCGCCGCGAGGAGCTTTGCCGGGTCCGGCGTGAAGGGCACGACCTCGCGGACCGCGCCCGAGGAGAAGACGTAGAGGGAGAAGTCGTCGCCCGGGAGCTTCTGCTGGACGAGGGACCGCACGGCGGCCCGCGCGCCGTCCATCTTCCCGACGAGTCCCATCGAGCCCGAGGCGTCGAGGAGGATCGTGAACGAGACGGGCGCGTCGTCGCTGCGCGAGAAGAGGTCCGTCAGGACGGGCTGGCCGTCCACGAGGAGCGTGACGTCCTTCTCCCTGAGGTCCGCGACGGGTTTCCCCTTCAGATCCGTGAGAACGAAGGGCACCATTACGTAACCGACGGACACCGAACCGGTCGCTTTCGCCGGTGTGGAGACCTGCGCAGAGAGCCCCGCCGCCAGCGTCAGGGCCGGCGCGAGGAGCAGCATCAGGAGCGGAAGTCTCTGTTTGAGCATGAGTTACGGTAGGGCGCGACGGGCCGTTCCGGAGGGGAGTGTCAGCGCCTTTCTACAACCAAAAGCAAAGAGGCCGCCAGAGGCGGCCCCGAAGAGGCAAATGTGTGACGCGCGTTACAACGCGCGGGTTTAAAGGAGGTCGGTGGCCGGGAAGAAGAACGTCACCTCGCGGGCCGCGTCGGCGGGATTGGCCGAGCCGTGGACCGCGTTGCGCTCGATCGACTGGCCGAACTCCTTGCGGATCGTGCCGGCGTCGGCCTTGCCCGGGTCCGTCGCGCCCATCGTGGCGCGCCAGTGGGCGACGCCGTTGTCGCGCTCGAGGACGGCGACGTAGACGGGCCCCGACGTCATGTAGGCGACGAGGGAGGAGAAGAAGCCCTTGGCCGCGTGCTCTCCGTAGAACGACTCGGCTTCGGCCTTCGTGATGCAGTGGCGTTTGAAGGCGACGACCCGGAAGCCCTCGGCTTCGATGCGCGCGAGGATCTTCCCGGCGCTCTTCGACTCGACGGCGTCCGGCTTGATGATGGCGAATGTTTTTTCCATGCGGCCGCGGAGTATACGCGGGCGGCGCCTCTTGCCGTCGCAGTCCTTCCTTGCGTAGGCTTCGGGAATGAAGAATTTCTTCGAATCGGCGGACCGCCGCGAGATTCTCGACCGGCTCGGGAAGCTCCAGCCGGGCGCCGTCCGCCAGTGGGGGAAGATGGACGCCGCGCAGATGTGCGCGTATTGCGCGATCGCGGTGGAAGTCGCCGCCGGCGACACCACGAAGACGCAGGCCTTCATCGGGAAGGTGCTCGCCCCGTTCGTCAAGAAGAAGTTCATCCACGGCCCCGAGCCCCTTTCGAAAAACTCTCCGACGGATCCCACGTTCGTGGTCGCCGACGCGCGCGACTTCGCGAAGGAGAAGGCGCGCCTCGCCGCGATCGCGAGCCGCTTCGGCGACGCCGGGCCGTCCGCGGCAGAGGGCCGCGTCCACTCGTTCTTCGGCAAGATGACCGGCGACGAGTGGGGGGTGCTCATGTACAAGCACCTCGACCACCACCTGAGGCAGTTCGGGGCGTGACGAGCCACGTCGCCTGATGGCGCTGGAATGCAAAACGGATCCATAATGGATACTGGAGGCCCGCCATGGCGACGCTCACGCTCAAAAATGTTCCCGAGAATCTCGTTGACCGGCTCAAGGGGGAGGCGAAGGAGAACCGCCGGAGCCTCAATCAGGAGGCGGTCTCCCGCCTCGAGCTCAGCGTCATGCTCCGGAAGCGGTCTTCCGCGGAAATCATTGCCGCCTTGAGGCGCCTTCACAAGAAGCTCGGCTCTCGTCCGATCCTGACCGACGCGTTCATCGATCGGGCGAAGAGGGAAGGGCGGCCGTGATCGTCGTCGACACGAACCTGATCGCCTACGCCGTCGTGCCCGGCGAGCGAACGGCTGCCGCGCTTGCCGTGCTCGACGTCGACCCGCGGTGGGTGGCTCCTCCACTCTGGCGGTCCGAGCTCCGCAGTGCTCTCCTCACCACGATGCGGGCGGGAAAGGTGACGCTGGCCGGCGCACTAAGCGCATTCGAGGAAGCGGATGGACTCGTGTCGGACGTCGACCTCGAAGGGGAGACGGAAGCGTGTCTGAGGATTGCGGAGAAAGGGAGAATCTCCGCGTACGACGCCGAGTTCGTCCTCGCTGCCGAGCGCCTCGGGCTGCCGCTCGTCAGCGCGGACCGCAAGCTCGCGAAGGCCTTCCCGGGCCGCGTTCTCTCACCCGAAGAGTTCGTCCGGTTGAAGCCCTAAGACGCTATCGATTCTGGCGGCCATTGCAATCTGGGCGCGGGCGCGGCGCCGCAGTGCGCCATTGAGTAGGGAGCTACTTCTCGCGCTCTGGTGGAGTCGACACGGAGCGGTCGGGCCTTTCCGCGCCGACCGTCACCACACCCTTGCCCTCCACGACGTTGAACCGGAACGCGAAGTCGAGATACGTCGGCACGCGTCGCGTCACAGTTACGGTGCGTTCCAAATCGGGACCCGCCGGGCCCAATGTCTGGATTCGCGCTGAGGTGAACCGCCACCGCCGCACCGCATTCTCGACGGCCTGACGGAACACGGGGGCGAACGGGCCCGAGTAGGGGGCAAGCCGGGGGCTGTCCGTCACGTCCTCGACGACCCCCGCGGCGCTGATCGAGAGCCGCACGCCGACGAGTGCGGACGGCTCTCCTCCGGCGAGGGCCGTCGGCGGGTAGACCGGAGTCGGCATCAGGAGCAGCGAGGCCGGCACGAACTCGTGAGTCTCGTCGAGTTTCTGTTCGGGCGGGACCGGATCGGCGAGGAATTCGACCGCGACCTCACCCTCGCGGGGAGACTCTGTGGCGGGTGACGCGGTGGCGGATGCGATTGTGGAAGGAATGGGGGTGCCCGAGTGCTCACAGGCCGTGGCGAGCGCATAAAGAACGAGCCCGACCGCGACTCGAAAGCGAAGACCGTCCGGGGAGTCGCGGCCGGGGGGAGGACCCGCGCGGAGCCCGGTCACTTCATCGGTGCCGTGTCGAGGGCAAACGTGACCGTCACGGAGAGCCGGACCTTGACCGGCTTCCCGTCCTTCATCGCGGCCTTGTACGTCCACTGGCCGACGGCTTCCATTGCCGCGGCTGTGAGCGTGGTGTTGGGGGACTGAATCGGCTCGACACTCGAGACAGCTCCGGACTCGTCGATGACCGCATTCAGCTTCACAACTCCCGTCAACCGCTTCGCCCTCGCCTCTGGGGGATAGACAGGGCGGACCCGGGAGAGCTCGACGGGCTCCGAGACGGAACCGCCGACCGTGTAGATCGTGTCGGCCGGTGGCGTCGACCGGGAGGCGGCAGCCTTTGAGTCCTCGGTCAGCGGGAACGCCATGCTGGCGGTCGTAGCGATGACGGCGAGAAGGAGCGTGGTGAGGGCGGCAAGCAGGGTGGCACGACGGTGCGACATGGGAACCTCCTTCGCCAGAACCGTCATTCGTTCGACGGCGTGGCTCCGTGTCTGGAACGGGATGGCGTTTGCGGGCGCCAGAGCCGAGCGCCGGGCAAGCCTCGCGAGCGCGCGCAGGTACGTGCGGCGGTCCCCGGTCGTCGCGACGGTCTCGCGGTCGACGGCCTGCTCTCGATCCCGCTGAACGCGGGACAGCACGGCCCAAGCGGCGGGCTGGTACCAGAGCAGGGCGCGGGTGAGTTCCTCGAGGAGAACGGCCCATCCGTCTCGGCGCGCGACGTGCCGGAACTCGTGACACGCGATCGCTTCCTGTTCGGCTTCAGGAAGTGCCGCGAAGTCCGTCGGCACGAGGACGACGGGCCGCACCGCACCGACGGTCACCGGTGAGCAGACGTCTCGGGAGACGAGCACGTCGGCGCGTGTCTTCGTCCGCGCGGCCGCAGCGGCAACGCCAGGAGGCACCTCAGAGAAGGGCCGTGCGCGCCTCCGGACGGAGCGCAGCCGAACGAGCCCGGCGGCGAGGAACGCGATACGAATGAGAGCGCCCCCAACGAGGACGGAGAGAACAACCGCTTCCATCGAAGGCGACTGGGCCGAGGGCTCCGCTGCGGTGATGGCGAGAAGAGCGACCGCGCTGGCACCCGGCCCGGCTGGAGGGGTCGCGCGGCGAGGCTGGAGAACAGGCAGTAACAGCGCGGCGAAAAGGAGAGCCTGCCCGAGCCGCAGTCGGATTGCCGGGGTGCGGAGGCCGAGGACCGAGGGCACGACGAGGCCGGCGCCCAGGAGGATCGCGCATTGAAGCCACCACGCGGCCAAGCCGGCGAGAAGCGGAGTCATGCTGGCTCCTCCTCATCCGCGATGCGGGAAATCTCCTCGAGGTCCCTCTTCGAGAGCTTGCGATCGCGCACGAGGGCAAGAACGAGCGGCCGCGCGGAGCCTCGGAAGACTCGTGTCACGAAATCGTCGAGCATCCTCGCGACGACTCGGCCCTTCGGCTGCGCGGGGCGGTAGACAAAGGCACGGCCTTTCTCCTCGCGGCGCAGGTGGCCTTTCTTCACGAGAAGCCCGAGCATCGTCATCGTCGTCGTGTAGGCGACAGGCCTCCGGGACGAAATGGCTTCGTGGACCTGCCGGACCGTGGCATTCCCGAGCTCCCAGACGATCTGGAGGATCTCCAGCTCGGCATCCGTGGGCGGGGGAGGCATCCGTACCGTCATACTAAGAACTTAGTACTAAGAAATCCGTTTGTCGAGGGTGCCGGAAAGAAAAAGGGGCGCCGGAAGGCGCCCCTCGTCCGGACGGTGTTCTCTGCCCTTACTTCCCGAGCGCCTTCTTCAGCGTCTCGCCCATGAGCGCGGGGGAGTCGGCGACGTGGACGCCGGCCGCCCGCAGCGCGTCGACCTTTTCGGCCGCCGTGCCCTTGCCGCCCGAGATGATCGCGCCCGCATGGCCCATGCGGCGCCCCGGAGGCGCCGTGCGGCCCGCGATGAAGGAGACGACGGGCTTCTTGAGATTCGCCTTGATCCAGGCCGCGGCCTCTTCCTCGGCGCTGCCGCCGATCTCGCCGATCATGATGACGGCCTGCGTCTCGGGATCGTCGCGGAAGAGCGTGAGCGTGTCGATGAAGTTCGTGCCGTTGATCGGGTCGCCGCCGATGCCGATGCAGATCGACTGCCCGAAGCCGAGCGCGGTCGTCTGGCCGACGGCCTCGTAGGTGAGCGTTCCCGAGCGGGAGACGACGCCGACGAACCCGGCCTTGTGGATGCGCGCGGGCATGATGCCGATCTTGACCTTGGCGGAGGGACGGATGATCCCGGGGCAGTTCGGCCCGATGAGCCGGCTCGTGCCGCGCGCGAGGTATTCCTTCGCCTTGATCATGTCGTTGACGGGGACGCCTTCCGTGATCGCAACGATGAGAGCGATGCCCGCGTCGGACGCCTCCATGATCGCGTCGGCGCACGCCGGAGGCGGGACGAACACCATCGAGGCGTTCGCGCCCGTCGCCTTGACGGCAGCGGCGACCGAGTCGAACACGGGGATGCCGTCCACGGCCGTGCCGCCCTTGCCGGGCGTGACGCCCGCGACGACCTGCGTACCGTAGTCGCGGCTCGCGAGCGCGTGGAAGCGCCCTTCGCGGCCCGTGAGACCCTGCACGACGAGCTTCGTGTCCTTCGAGATCCAGTTCGCGCCCATGTCAGGCCGCCTTTCCGAGCGACGCGATGACCTTCTCGGCCGCGTCCTTCATGCCGTCGGCGGGGATGACCGCGAGGCCGGAGCTCTTGAGAATCGCCTTGCCCTCCTCGACGTTCGTGCCCTCGAGGCGCACGACGACGGGGACCTTGATGCCGATCTCCTTGACGGCGTTCACGACGCCGGTCGCGATGATGTCGCACCGCATGATGCCGCCGAAGATGTTGATGAGGACGGCCTTCACGTTCTCGTCGGACAGGATGATCCGCATCGCGTTCTTGACCTGCTCCTCGTTCGCGCCGCCGCCGACGTCCAGGAAGTTCGCAGGGCGGCCGCCCGCGTACTGAATGATGTCCATCGTCGCCATCGCGAGGCCGGCCCCGTTCACCATGCAGCCGACGTTCCCGTCGAGCTTGATGTAGTTGAGGCCGAACTTCGAGGCCTCGACCTCGAGCGGATCCTCCTCGTCGAGGTCGCGGTACTCGCGGATCGCCGTGTGGCGGAAGAGGGCGTTGTCGTCGAAGTTCATCTTCGCGTCGAGCGCGATCACGTCGCCGGTCCCCGTGATGAGGAGCGGGTTGATCTCGGCGAGAGAGGCGTCCGTCGCGACGTACGCCTTCGCGAGCGCGATGAGGAAGCCGACGGCCTTCTTGTGCGTCTCGCCGGTCAGGCCGAGCGCGTCCGCGAGCTTTCGGGCCTGGTAGGGCTGGAGGCCCCACGAGGGCTCGAACGGCTCCTTGACGATCGCGCCGGGATCCTTGGCGGCGACCACCTCGATCTCCATGCCGCCCTGCTTCGACACCATCATGACGGGCTTGCCGATCGCGCGGTCGAGCGTGATCCCGAGGTAGAGCTCCTGGGCGATGTCCAGGGCCTCTTCCACGAGAACCTTCTTGACCTTCTGTCCGGCCGGCCCCGTCTGGTGGGTGACGAGCTGCATCCCGATGATCTTTCGGGCGAGGGCTTCGGCCTCCTCGGGGCTCTTCGCGAGCTTGACGCCGCCGCCCTTGCCGCGGCCTCCCGCGTGAACCTGCGCCTTGACGACGGCGCGCCCGCCGAACTCTTTCGCGATCCGTCCCGCCTCTTCCGGCGAGTCCGTCACGCGGCCGCGGGGGGTGGCGACGCCGAACCCGCGGAGAACTTCTTTCGCTTGGTATTCGTGGATTTTCATGGCGATCGCGGACAGTATCAGAAGGAAACGTGGCCGCTCCATGATGAGACTGATTCATGCCTCCGGGCCCGCCCGGACCGCTGTGAGGACGCTCCTCGCGCTCGCCGGTGCGGCGTGCTGGGTGGCCGCTCTCCCGTCCTCCGGGCTCTGGGGGCTCGCGCCGCTCGCCCCCGCGGCCCTCGTCCTCGCGGCGGAAGGAGCGGGGGTTGCAGGGTCCATCGGTCTCGGGTACCTCTTCGGCTCGGTTGCCGCCTACGGCATCTGGGGCTTCATGTTCGAGGTGCCCGGCTTCGGGCTCGGGCATTCCGTGGTCCTCGCGGTCTACCTCGGCGCCTATCCGGCCTGCTTCGCGGCGCTGCTGCCTTTGCTCCGGCGCTCGCGCGTGCCGTTCGCGTGGGGCGCGGCGGCTCTCTGGGCGGCGCTCGACGTTCTCCGGGGACACGCCGGCTTCGTCGCGTTCCCGTGGGGCACGCTCGGCCAGTCCCAGGTCCCGGATCTCCCGATCCTGCAGACGGCGGCCGTCCTCGGGGAGGACGGCGTCACGTTCCTCGTCGTGCTCGTCGGCGCGGCGCTCGCGGACGCCGCCGTGACGCGCCGCCCGCGGGCCCTCGCCGCGCCGCTCGCCGCCGTGGCGCTTGCAGCCGGAGCGGGGGCCTTGCGCCTCGCCGCGCCCTCGCCGCCGCCGTCGCTGCGCGTCGCCGCGGTCCAGCCGGCGATCCTGCGCGAGGAGCGCGCGACGCTCCCGGGGGACCGAGCGTCCTTCGAAAGGCTCGCGCGCCTCACGCGAGAGGCGGCGGCGGAGAAGCCCGCGCTCATCGTGTGGCCGGAAACAGCCGTGCGCAGCCTGCTCGAGCGTCCGGACGCGCTGGCGCGCGTGCACGCGATCGCGGACGAATCGGGGGCGACGCTCGTCGCGGGAGCGTCCCGCGCCGAGAAGTTCCCGTCCGCGGAGGCGGACGGCGGGACGGGCTACGTGACGCGCCAGACGAATCTCGCGGCCGTGTTCACGCCCGGTGGCGCCGAGCCCGGCGTCTATCGCAAGGTGCTCCTCGTGCCCTT